>CALKZS010000054.1 GCA_938002835.1 uncultured Dokdonia sp.
GTTTAAAATGTAACGTATCATTTTTCATACGTAACTCTATTGCCATCTCTCCATCTGAAAAACTAGATTTTACACCCGGGTGATTACGCTTTTCTGTGTTTAATACTCTGTACCCTTTTATTTTTAAAGGATAGTTTTCTTCAAGAGTAAATCTATTTAGTCTTGATAGCTTCACCATTCTAGGCTCATCTACTTTAAATGAAAAATCTATTTTGCCTTGAGCAGATTCTAGGTAAGGAAGAAATACATTATAATAACTGTCTGTTCTCTCAAAATCATAAAAGGTTGTGTCTATTTTTAAACGGTAACTTTCACTAGTTGTTTGAAAAAACAATGTTGCTTTTTCATAATACTCTCTAAACTGTTTGATAGGATCATCTTTATCTAGTTGTATATCTGTGGGTTTTATCAAATTTTTATTCCCATCAAGTATCCAAGTGGAAATTCCATAACTAATTATCATTAATCCACTAGGATGTATTTCTGTATAATCTATACGAGGCACATAATCTACTGGATTTCCATCAAAATCAAATTTATAACACTTTTGATAAGGTAAAATTATAATTTGTCTATTTATAGTATCTATCCAAATATCAGGGTTTTCTTTATTAGTCTTTGAGCCTTTAAAAACTTCATAGGCATCTGTACCTGTATAGTTTTCTAGGTATTTTAATTCTTGCATAATGCGTTGTGTTGAGGTGTCTCTAGTAGTTTTACAACCCACAATGGTAAGACTACTTATGAGTATTATAAAAATAAACTGTTTTATCATACGTATTTTTTAGCCAGTTGCTGCTCTAAGGTCTTGGCTTGTTTTTGAGTGATTTTATGATCTGGTTCTTTATAGATCTTACTTAATGCTTCTTGATCATCATTTATAAACGCATTAATCACATTTTGAACATATGTACTTTTTATAGGGCTAATCATTTTTGAAGTATCATTTATCATTTCGTTAATTTGACTTCTATCACCTTCTTGACGTATAGACTCATATACATATTCATCTTCATTATATTCGGTATCTACCCTATAAAACTTTGTATCTCCCACACTCGCCATACGGTCCCAAACACTTGAGCGAATCCCGATACTATCATCAGGTACTACGGTATTCCAGTCTTTAAGCAGTAATTTATTAATCACTAAACTTACAGGGGTAAAATGGGTATATAAATCTGCCTCTTGTACTCTCCCGTACTGATAGATCATCTCTTTTTTTGCTTTACGCAATTTTTTACGAGCCTTTGCGGTGTTATTTTCTGCAAGCTCTTTACGTAAAAAATAATAGGTAGAAAAAGCATTACCCCAGTCTTTTGCTACATTTATATAGGTATCCCAAAGGTCAAAATCATCATTTTCTGGAGTAGTTTGTACTTCTGATAGCGCCTCTTTTTTCTTTTCCTTTTTTAATACCACCCGCTGGTTTGCTATATATTTAGGGATTAGTACTACACCTGGATTATCTATAGAGAGTCTTCTTTTTTGATATTGTTCTAAATAGCCTGCGGGTATATCACTTTCTTTTTCAAAAAACTCTATACTGTATAACGAAAAGCTTCCTTTAGTATTACAAGCATTATCTATCTCAGGTATATCTCCATCTTTACTGGTAAAATCTGGGCGATCATTTGCAAATGTAAATTGTATAGCCCTATCTTTTAGTGTGTGAAACATCTGTAGCTCTTTTAAATGCTCATAAATGCCTCTGTCTTTTTTTATTTTATTAAATCTAAAGCTAAAAATTTGTGCTAATCGAGATAAGTGTTTTAATACCTTTTTATCCTTTTTACCAAAAATACCTTTCCAAAAACGACCTTCAAAAATATTTGCATTTACTTCATAAAAGTTTCTAATGTTATATACAAACTCTTCATACTCATCTCCTGTTAGATTTTTAGGTTGGTGAGTACCTAGTACAATGAGATTAATAGGTACGGCATCCCAGTCTAACTCTGCCGCATAATGCAGCACACCTAGTGCAAACCCAAAAGCCCCCGTGCTCCCTTGACTATGTCCTACAATAGACACGGGAGTATATGCAGGACTAAAGGTCTCTTGGTAGGGGTCTTCACTTTTTTGTTGGTCTACTTCTTTTTTAGGTTTTATACCCCAATGCTCTTTTGCCCAAGCATATCCTAATGCGATAGCGTGATCTATTCTATGTGCAGCACTAGAGGCGAGACCGTGAGAGCCATTAACAAAATATTGATGGTTTTCTGCATTAAAGTAGCTGGCATATAGATGTGATGCTTTTAAACCGTTTTCTCTTAAATTCCAGTACCCATAAAACTTATCTCTGCGTTTTTCTATTTCTTTAATCTCTCTCTCTATGGTTCGTTTTTTAAATACATCTTTTATTCCTAATTCTTTTTCTAATGCAATTAACTCTTCTTCTCTTATAATGTCTGCTTCATTTTCTTGTTGGGTATATACATCATCATCAGAGTCTCTATCATTTTCATCTAGATTTTTTCCATCTAGTTTTCCAAAGTGGGGATGATCTGGGTCTATATCTACTATGGCATTCCATATTCCGCCAGGCGCATCACTATGATATCCATTTACAAAAGCAATACGTCCTTCAAAAATGGGTTTATCTTTTGCAACAAGATTTAACTCCTCATTAACAGAAAATGTTCTTTCTCCTGCTGTTACTTTATGTATCACTAAGGTTCTAGACATCTGTATATGTTATTTGTTTTCCCATTCTTTTTTGATTTTTACTTTTTCTAACATAGCCGTTCCATCTGCTTTTATAGTGCCAGAAAATGTGAGTGTTTTTTGTCCAGCATCAAAGGCATTATCTTCTTTATCTTTAACTTCAATCGTTATACTTTCTCCTGCATCAAAATTTTCTGTAAGTACGTATATAGAAGCGCTGCCATCATATTTTGATTCATTTATTTTTTTTTCTCCATCTTTATCCATCCAATATGTTTCTAACACTTTAGGAGCCTTATCATTTCCCAGCATCGCTCCTGGGATAGTCATTGCTATTTCCTTAAACTTTTCTATGGCACTCCCCATTGTATTTACCTGCATATGTTGTAAAATAGTTACTTTACCTCCTGTACCACACATACATTCTGAGTCTTCATATAAAAACTTTTTACTTCCCCCTAGAGTAGATGTCTTAGTAGTTTTCATCCATTTTTGTAAAGCCGGCACACAAGGTAAATAACCACTATTAGTGGGTTTTAATTTACATTGCCCAAAGGTGGCAGGAACTTGCACATCCATATCTGTGGCTTTAAATTTACCTTGGATTTTTACTTTTCTATTTTCAGTAACTAATAATTTTGCAGGTGCAAACCCCTGATTACATTCTAACAGTGCTCCATCTAGTACGTAGATCTTACTACTCATTGTTTTATAAATTAAAGGTTATAGCGGTTCTTTTTGTTAACACACCTTTTACTTCAAAAAAATGTCTTAATAAAACTTAAATATATGTACTTTTTAAATATTTGAAAACGATTTTCTTAAAATCATTTTGAAATCAAACGCTTTCAATCAACTGTTTTTTAACTATTTAAAAGTTGTATTACAAATCTAATCAATCAAAAAAGGGTGTACTATAATAATCGCACATTTTCTTACAATTCAGATTTCATTTTAAGAAACTGAGCTTCTAGCATTGCCATTTTTTCTTCTAGACCATCTCTTAGTTCTGGCACTCTATGGTAAAACACAAAACGTATGCGCCAGAGTTCTTTTATTTCTTTAATAGGATACTCTTTATCTTCTATAATTTTATGATCTGCTCTTAATGTAATGGTGTTTCCTGAGATATAACACCTACGTAATATAAGTTCATCTTTAAAAACAGCTAGCACAAGGTGACCATTATTAATTTTCTTATATACACTTTTAGGTATAATCTCACCTACAACAATATCTTTCGGAAAGAGTCCCTTATCATTACTACTCATCTCTAGATTTGAGACTGTAAATGCTCTAAACTCTTTTTCTGGATTTACGGGTAATTGTAAATAAGGCATATCATTTATAAACGCCTCTTTGTGATTATATTTTAAATAATTGTCTTCATTTTTACTATCAATATAAGGAACATTAGGAAAACTCTGTTGTGCTGCATTCTCGTGTTTTAAAGTGAGGTCTGCTTTAAATTTTAAGAGCGCATTGACCGTTAAGTCTTTGGTGAGTAGATCCCCTATAGGTATGCTAAAATAATTAGCAATTTTAATAATCGTCTCTATCTTGGGTTCGCTCCTTCCTTCTTCATACGCTCCTAAAGTCCCTCTTTTAAGATCAAACAACTCGGCAAATGACTGCTGACTTAATGTTTTTACACTTCGTATTTTTCGTATGTTTTTTCCAAAAAATGACATATTTTGCTAATTTTATTTGCAAATAATAAATTTAATTGTATCTTTACCTAACAATTTTAGCAATTATTATTCAATAATGCTATTTTTTTTAGCTTTTTAATCACAAGCTATACAAATTGTACAAATCAAAAAAACAAGTAATCATTCATTTTTCTGACGGTTGTCAGGACAAAAAACCAAACGTTATGACCGCACTAATTATCTACATCTTGAGCCATTTATAAACAATCTCAAGAAACAAACACAACTTTTATGTATTATTAATCTTTTTAAATAAAACACCAGATGTATTTATGAAAAACCACTTTACAATTGTAAGAGATTTTCTACTAGAACTTAACTTTAATATAACTACAGAAAATGTGGCAGATGATATATTAGTGGTTCAAAAAGAAAACTCAGGTATTAGAAACTTGATTCTAGGTGTAGCTCCACCTATTTTGATTATCGAACAATTTATTTTTACAATAAATAATCAATCAGAAAAGGTATTTAAAAGTCTATTACAAAAAAATAGAGATATTATACACGGTGCTTTTGTACTAGATGAGACTGGAAAAAAGGTGATATTTAGAGACACCTTACAGATTGAAAATCTAGACCTTAATGAATTAGAAGGATCCCTAAACTCTTTGAGTTTATTAATGAGTGAGTACTCAGATGAAATTATCAAATTTTCAAAATATTAAAAACATACATTATGAATATATTTAAAAGACTTTTCAAAATAGGGCAAGCAGAAGCAAATGCTTCTATAGATAATATGGAAGATCCTATTAAAATGACAGAGCAAGGTATACGTGATATGAAAGAAGACCTTTCTAAAAGTGTAGAAGCGCTAGCTCAAGTAAAAGCAATGGCTATTCGTTCTAAAAATGAACGTGATGAACACCTTGCAAAAGCAAAAGATTATGAAACGAAAGCCATAGCTATTCTTAAAAAAGCGCACAATAGAGATCTAGATGCCTCAGAAGCAGATAGACTGGCAAAAGAAGCACTTACAAAAAAAGAAGAAGCTCAAAAGCACGCAGATCGTTCTGGTCAAGACACAGAAAAATTTGACAAAAATGTATCTCAATTACAAACTACCATTCAAGGTATAAAAGATAACATTAGTAATTGGGAGAATGAGTTAACAACACTTAAAGCACGTGTTAAAGTTAGTTCTGCCACAAAAAATGTAAACAAGCAAATGGCTGCTTTAGATAGTACAGGAACCGTAAGTATGCTAGAACGTATGAAAGAAAAAGTAGCACAGGAAGAAGCACTAGCCGAAGCTTATGGAGATATTGCTAGTAACAAAACTAGTATAGATGAAGAGATAGATGCAGCAGCAGATACTAGCGAACAAAAAGCAGATGACGAACTTGCAAAATTAAAAGAACAACTAGGTCTTGATAAAGACAAAGCATAGTATATATTTGAACCTCTAAAACTAGTACACATTGGATAACTTTATAAATCTCATATTTTCAGAAGTTAATATCATACTTACAATACTATTGATATTACTTATCGCATACTGGATACTTACATCTGTGAGTGGTATCGATTTTGACTACGATATGGATATTGATGTAGACGTAGATCTAGATGTAGACCTAGACCTAGACATCAATACTATCGACCCTGGAAGTATGGATTTTGAAGATATCTCAAGTGCAGAGGTAGACAAAACTCACGTTGTAAACAAACGTCACAAACCACTCAAATGGTGGCAAGTAGTCTTGATTTACTTTAATTTTGTGGGTCTCCCTTTTATGTTTACTTTCACAGTATGGATTTTTTTGTGGTGGCTTTCTACACTACTATCTACTAGTATTACGGGAAGTTATGACAATACGTTTGGTTTCGTTTTATTTTTCATATGTATGATTCCTGCGTTATTTTTTACCAAGATTTTTACAACTCCATTTAAATCTTTCTTTAAAAATTTAAATAAAGATGGAGATAAACCTACAGATTTCTTAGGTCGTAATGCGGTATTATTATCTACTATTTCTGGTGATAAAATGGGCAATGCAGAGGTACTAGCAGATGGAAACCCTATGAATATCTATGTAAAATCATTAGACGGAACAGAAATACGCTTTCGCGAAAGCGTACTCATCATAAAACAATCACCAGATAAAAATTATTTCCTGGTAAGCAAATATTAAACAAATTACACTTATATAACCACTAAACTAAATAAATCATTCTATGGACAACATCCCATTTATCGCTTATGCCTTAGTTATAGGTATTGTAGCAATCATTATTATTTACTTTCTCATCATTGCGATGTTCTACAAAAAAGTGCATCAAGGTCAAGCTTTGGTTCGTACTGGTTTTGGAGGAACAAAAGTTGCAACAGATAAAGGACTTTATGTAGTGCCTGTTTTTCACAGGGTTGAAGTAATGGATATTTCGGTTAAGAAAATCCAAATTGAACGTCTAGCCGCAGAAGGCCTTATATGTAAAGACAATATGCGTGCAGATATTAAAGTAGCCTTCTTCGTTCGTGTAAATAACGAAGTAGAGTTCATCAAGAAAGTAGCTCAAACTATTGGGGTTGAGCGTGCCTCTCGTAAAGAAACACTTGAAGACCTCTTTGAAGCAAAGTTTTCTGAAGCACTTAAAACCGTAGGTAAAAAGTTTGATTTTATACAATTATATGAAGCGCGTCGTGAGTTTCGCGATGAGATTGTAGACATCATAGGTACAGATCTTAATGGATATACACTAGAAGATTGTGCCATTGATTATTTAGAGCAAACAGCAGTATCACACCTTAAAGCAGATAACATCTTAGATGCAGAAGGTATCAAGAAAATTACAGATCTTACAGCTGCACAAAACATCAAGGCAAACTTAATCAAGCGTGATGAAGAAAAAGTAATCCGTAAGCAAGATGTTGAAGCTCGTGAAGCAATCTTAGAGCTAGACAAACAACTAGCCGAAAAAGAACAACAACAACAACGTGAGATTGCAAACATAACGTCTCGCGAAGAAGCAGAAACTCTTAAAGTAGCAGAAGAAGAGCGACTCAAATCTGAAACTGCTCGTATTGCAACCGAAGAAAAAGTAAAAGTTGCCGAAGAAAATATGCAACGCCAGATTATCGTTGCTGAGAAAAACAAGCAACGTACAGCTGCTGTAGAGACAGAACGTGTAGAAAAAGATCGTATGCTCGAGCTCACAGAGAGAGAAAGAGTGGTCACACTTGCTCAAATTGAGAAAGAGAAGGTAGTAGAAGTTGAGAAGAAAAACATACAAGATGTGATACGTGATCGTGTGATGTTAGAAAAAGGTGTGGTAGAAGAGCAAGAGAATATGAAAGATATTGAGGCTTTCAAAACTGCCGATCGTTCTAAGCAAGTAGCTATCACAAATGCAGAGGCTGCCGCTCAAGAAGATTTAATTAAAACGATCAAAGCTGCAGAGGCATCTAAAGAAGCTGCCAAGCAAAAAGCCGAAGAAATTAACATCGAAGCACTTGCTCATAAAGAAGCTAGTGAGAAAGAAGCAGAGGCTCGTAAGATCCTTGCAGAAGCACAAGCAAAAGAAGAAGCAACTGTAGGTATGTCTGAGGCACAAGTAATGCACGCTAAGGCAGATGCAAATGAGCGTCAAGGTATTGTAGAAGCAACGGTTATAGAGAAAAAAGCACTTGCAGAAGCTGCTGGAATTGAAGCAAAAGCAGAGGCAAAACGTAAAGACGGACTTGCAGAGGCAGATGTGATCAAAGAGAAAGCACTTGCAGATGCTGCTGGAATTGAAGAAAAAGCAAATGCTATGAAGAAACTTGACGGTGTAGGAAAAGAGCACGAAGAGTTCAAACTACGTCTTGATAAAGAACTTCAAGTAGATCTTGCAGAGATCAATATCCAGAAAGATATTGCAGATGCACAAGCACAAGTTATAGGAGATGCACTTAAAGCTGCAAATATTGATATTGTAGGTGGTGAGACAATGTTCTTTGACCAGATTATCGGTCAGATTACAAAGGCTAAAGGATATGATAGACTTGTCAATCATTCTGATACAGTAACCGAAGTAAAAGATGCTATTTTAGGTAGTGATGATGTTAAAGGGAACTTGCTTGAAAAGGTAAAAGATTTTGCAGATAAGTACGGTATATCTTCAGAAGATCTTAAAAATGTGACCATTGCAAATCTATTAATGGACTTAAAATCTAAGTCTTCAGATAGTGATGAGCAAACCTTGTTTAGCAATCTTTTCAACCTTGCAAAAGGACTTGGATTATCTGACAAGAAACTGAAATAATATACAGTATTAGTGACAGTTTACAGTGATCACATTGTAAACTGTTACTTTCTTTATCTGTGTTACGCTTTCGCGAAAGCGTAAAAAATATGAGTCACAACCAAACTCTATAGCTATCTAATTTAGGTTTTCTGACCTGAAATGACGCCTTTAATTATAATAATTGAGAAACCAACACTAGTAAAGCCACCGGCAATCTATGGCAACCGAAACTCCAGAAAATACTCCAAAGACCAGTCAAACCCTTGATGGCGGTACCTATGAGATTATACAAGGTCGTCTTCAAAAACAAAAGACTGATCTACAAGATAGACTCCAGAAATTAAATACAGCTCGTAAAGAAGTTTTTGGGTCGCTTGAAACAAAACTCATTGCAAATGATCGTATTAATACAGAAAATAACTGTATTGCACGTGATATTATATCGCTCAATAACTTCTGTCTTTTTGGGTACAATGTACACTTTGGACTACGTACAGATATAAAATTAAGTGATGTTTTTAGTGCGTATGAGTTTAAGGATAATAGATTTCAACCCAAAGCATTAACAATACTTGAAGATGACACCTTCTTGTTAGATTTTTCAAATCTCTACAAGTATTATCGCAATACCATTTTTTCAAAATTTGCGATTATTGGGAATTACCTTCATATGGTTTTTCAACTAAGTGATAGTGTTACAGACATAAAAACATTTAAATGGCTCATCACAGACGATTCTTTAACATATGTAGATAATCGTAGTGAGCACGAATATGTTTTTCCACAACAACACGAATTTAAATGGCTAGAAGCTACTCGTGATATGCATAGATATGGAGTGCACGCGCACGTATCTATACAAGATAGAGTCTTTGTAGAAACTATAGGTGGTGATCTTACCATCAAAATAGAAGATAATACAGACGAAGGAAAGGGAATCTTAAATGAGCCTGTAGAACATCTTGACCAAACACTAGATGATGGACAATATCGCTATGCAGATTTAGGTAACTTGCTTGCCTTAGAAATAAAGCCTTTTCAAGAAGAGCCTCGTTATTTTGTGTACAATCACAAAATACAAGAAGTTCAAAAAATAGAAAGCATAAAGGATACCTGTGTCCTGTTGCCAGATGACCAAGGTATTATTTTCCCAACAGGATACTACTTACAAACAGGAGAGTATAACATTTTTGACAATGCGATTCCTAATGTAAAATTTCAACAAAAAATTAGTTCGCCCAATGGAGAAGACTTTTTATATGTTTTCTACTCGGCAGAACAAGGGTTGTATAATTTGATGTCTTATAATGTGATTACACAAGAGATCAAAACACCTATTATCTGTAACGGTTTTACAGTATTGCAAAATGGAGAGTTATGTTATTTCCGTACAGAAAATGAACAAACAAAACATCACGTGATCCAGATATGGCAAACCCCTTTTCTTAAAGGTGATTTTATGCCATCACAACACGAAGATACCTTACTTTATAAAATAGGAAACAAAGACATTGTAAAAGCAATGGCAGAAGTAAATGGTCTTGTTACCTTGCTCAACAAGCAGGATAACTATGATGGTTTATATAGTGATGCTGCAAAGTTTTCTAAAGATATTCTAGATGCCTATTACTGGTTACCAGAACAGGAAACACATCAACTCAATATCCCGTTAAAGGAAATTAATGAAGCTGCAAATGCTGCAATAGATGAGTTTCAAAAAGTAGTACAACTCAAACGTAATGCAGCAAATCAAACTAAAGAAATACAGAAAAAAGCAGACGAACTTTTTGGGAAAATTAAAAGTGCTTCTTTTAAGTCTATCAATGATTTTGTCGCGCTACTCACACAATTGCGATCACTACGAGGAGAAACTATTTCTCTAAATGACATACGCTATGTAGATCCTACTTTTGTCACTAGTTTAGAAGAAGAAATAGCCGCACAAACGCAAAAAATCTCTGAGCGTTGTGTCCAGTTTTTATTAGATCCAAAAGCTTTACAACCGTATCACGAGACAGTAGCCGAAAAGAAAACTGTACTCGAGGGTATTAAAAAGGTAATTGAGGCAAAAAAACTAGAAGAAGAGGTTAATCAGATTGCAACAGATCTAGAATTACTTATCGATATTGTTTCTAATCTTGATATAGAAGACACCTCTCACTCTACTAAGATTATAGATGATATATCGCTCATTTTTTCTACCATCAATCAGCTTAAAGCAGGAATTAAAAACAAACGTAAATCTCTAGGTAGTGCAGAGGCACAAGCAGATTTTACAGCCCAGCTCAAGTTAATAGATCAAAGTATCATTAACTATCTTGATATTGCTACTACACCAGAAAAGTGTGATGAGTTTCAAACTAAAATCTCTATCCAACTAGAAGAACTAGAAGGAAAATTTGCAGATTGGGATGAGTTTATAACCCTCATTATAGAAAAAAGAGAAGAAGTATATGGTGCTTTTGAAGCGCGTAAAAATGCACTTGTAGAAAAGCGCAATAAAAAGGCAATGGCCTTACAGAATGCTTCTGAGCGCATTATTAAAGGAGTGCGCAAAAAAGCAGAAAGTTTTAAAACTGCTACCGAAATAAACGGGTATTTTGCTGCAGATCTTATGATTAACAAAGTACGTGATATCGTACAGCAATTAAAAGATCAAGAAGATACTGGTAAAGCCGAAGAAATAGAGACTAGTCTTAAAACTGCTCGCGAAGATGCGCTACGTAAACTTAAAGACAAACTAGATCTCTACGAAGATGGAGATACGGTTATTAGACTGGGGAAACATAAATTTGGTGTAAATAAGCAACCCTTAGATCTTACCATTGTTCTTAAAGACGGAGCACTCAATTACCATCTCACTGGAACCGATTTTTATCAAGAACTTCAAAATGCGGTATTGCTGGCTTCTAGACATATTTGGGATCAAGAATTTGTATCAGAGACGAACGAGGTATATCGATCATCATATCTTGCCTTTAAGTTATTTAAAAAACTTCCACTTCCTACTTTATTAGAAGCTGGAGATGATGAATTGCTCACGATCATACAAGAAGAAAGTCGCAATGATTATGCAGAAGGGTATGTAAAGGGAGTGCACGATGTAGATGCCAGCAAGATTTTAAAAGTATTGGTTCACAAACATAATGAGTTAGGACTTCTCACCTTTGCTCCAGAAATTAGAGCTTTTGCGCAATATTTTTGGAATAGTCTAGAAACTGAAACTCAAAAAAGCTTAAACCAATCAATCAAAGCTTCTGGAGAAGTAATACAGATTTTTCCAGATGCAAAAGAGCATCAGTTTCTTATTGATAAGTTGAGTGAGGAGATTTCCGCTTTCGCGAAAGCAAAAAATCTCTTCCCACTAGAACTTAGTGAGGATATAGCTACCTATATTTTTGACGAGCTACAAAGTGACTCAGATTTTGTACGCAGCAGTATTGCCGTAAGAATGAAAGATGCTTTTATAAAAGCGCTTAAAAAACAACAAGCCGATCTTAAATTCAAAAAAAGCTATGAGGCCTTACCTACTTTTGAAGGAAAGGTGCAACTCATAAAACAATGGGCAACAGCATTTGTACAAACACAAGAAACAACCATAAACCTAAGATATGTAGATGAATTGGTGTGTTTAATTCTTTTTGAAGATGAGTCTGTATTAAAAACAAAAGCAGTTTCGCCTACCGAAACGATTAAAGCATTAAGTGGAGATCATCTTACTATTACAGAAGGAACTTTTGAGTTTAACTATCACGACTTTACAGCTAGGTTATCACTATTTTCAAATGAGCAGGTTCCTGCTTTTGAACATTTTAAAAAGGCAAAACAAGAAGTTACAGAACAACTAAAAGAAGATCTTAAACTTGACGAGTTTAAACCTAGAGTATTAACCTCTTTTGTAAGAAACAAGTTAATTGATCAGGTATATTTCCCATTATTTGGCGACAATTTAGCAAAACAATTAGGGACTGTAGGAGATAACAAACGTACAGACCGTATGGGAATGTTGTTATTAATCTCACCTCCAGGATATGGTAAAACGACCTTAATGGAGTATATCGCAAACCGATTAGGTCTTGTTTTTGTAAAAATAAATGGTCCAGCCATAGGACACGAAGTGACTTCTGTAGATCCAGAAAGCGCTACTAATAGTGCCGCTCGTGAAGAACTTAAAAAACTCAATGTTGCTTTTGAGATGGGGAATAATGTGATGTTATATCTCGATGATATACAACACTGTAATCCTGAGTTTCTACAAAAATTCATTAGTCTTTCTGATGGTACTCGTAAGATTGAAGGAGTATATAATGGAAAGTCAAAAACGTATGACTTACGTAGTAAGAAGTTTTGCGTGATTATGGCCGGAAATCCATATACAGAAAGTGGTGAGAAATTTAGAATACCTGATATGCTTGCAAACCGTGCAGACATCTATAACCTTGGAGATATTATAGGAGATACAGCACATTTATTTAAGTTGAGCCTTATTGAGAATTCGCTCACTGCAAATCCCTTATTACAACAATTAAGTAGTAGCCATTTTGAAGATGTATACACAATCATAGACCGCATAGAAAATGGAACACAAGACAGCCAACTTAAAGGAAATCATACGGCTCAAGAAATTGCAGATTATACAAAAGTACTTGAGAAAGTAATCATCATACGTAATACAGTACTTAAAGTAAATGCAGAGTACATACGCAGTGCCGCGATGGAAGATGAGTATCGCACCGAACCTCCTTTTAAACTACAGGGTTCTTACCGTGATATGAACAAGCTCGTCTCTAAAGTGGTCCCCATTATGAATGATAAAGAACTTGCTACCCTATTACTAGCTCATTATGAGAGCGAGTCACAAACACTTACCTCTAGCGCCGAAGCAAATCTTCTTAAGTACAGAGAACTCATAGATGCTTTAAACGAGACAGAACTAACACGCTGGAATACCATAAAAGAAACTTTTGTAAAAAACAACAAGCTCAAAGGTTTTGGTGATAAAAATGAAATGGCCCAAGTACTTTCGCAAATGATGGAGTTTACAGAAAATCTTGAAGGTATTAAGAAAGTACTTGAGAAGGGATTAGAAAAATAAAAATCGTTTATTAGAAATCTAAGTGATTATAGATCTTAGATTCAAGTAATATTATGATATTCAAATAAATTAAGTTGATATTTTGCTGACAAATACCCTCTATTTCCAAGTAATACACCATCCTTTAATTGATGTTTTATATCTTTTAAATAATTGATATCGTGTACCGAAGCAGGGCTAATATCCATACTCTCTATAACACCCTGAACAGAGCAAACAGTGTGAAGCTTGTATCCATAATAATGACTTGATTGACTGGCACAATGCCCTTTTTTAGGGAAACTTTAATCTTGTTCCTTACATATACTACTTCTAGAACTTCTTGATAATTTACATATCTCCAAAGGCATACTATCGATGATATAGCAGTATTGACATTGATTTAGTTTCATTACTAATAACTGTCGAAGTGACTCCCTAAATGGGAATAATTTTCGCTTTTGCCTATTGTAAACACTGCGTTCAATTTTTTCTGCTAGAAATGATGGTAAAACTCAAAAAAGCTGGCATTTACTATCAATACTCATATATTCTGAAATTAAATTTACAGCAATGAGTTCTTTATCTCGTAATTTAGGAGTACGTATTTGATGCAGATAGTCCATCTTAAGATCTAATTCCTTTAAAACCTTGAGTATTTTATCGTAATTTGATTGAAAGTTGTGCATATAAATTATAGTATAACAACTGTAATTTACTAACTTTTAGTAGGTTGCATAAATTTTTTTAAATACACAACGGGTTAAACATATCATTAGGTAAAATGGCCACCTCCCAATGCCCTGAGACATTTATTTCTATGAGATCAGTCGTAGCAAGACCAGAAGAACCAGATATATTCATTACAAAAGAATCGTCAATACAAAATTGATATTGATGACGTACAGATCCAATGTATCCAATTACATTAGAATGGATTATATAGAATCAAACATCTATCGCCTCGAGGCTATCAAACTGCATTTCTCCTGTATCTGTACCCATACAATCACGTACCCGTAGATTACCTTCTGATAATGGTATAAGCATTGGTTCTTGACCAAATGGAATAGGACTACAATCTTGATATGTTTCTTCTACTATTGATTCGCTTTTGCACGATATCATAAAAAGAACGAGTAAAGTTAAGATATTAAGTCTTATTGTTGTACAATTTTAAAATGATTACTTCTCTTGTTTTACATATGCAAGACCCTCATAATCAATGATTTTAATTTCAGGGTATACCCTGAGTTTTTGTTTGTAAGTACCAGTGTTTTCGTTTTTTAATACATAAAGAGACAAGAAATTTATCACAAATAGACTCACTCAAAACACTAGAATGGGTTGAGATAGATATGAATTGTTGATTAAAGAATAGCGACTATAGCTATAGCAACAAGCATATAAAAACTAAGAATTAACCACTAGATACTTTGTGTTGCTTAAAAATGAATAATAGTATTGATTACGCTTTCGCGAAAGCGTAATCCTATAATATGCTAAGTTTTTGGGAGTATTCTATTTTGTAACTTTGTGACAAATCACAACTCTATGTCTATTACAGTTACAGATATTACAAAAACATATGGTGCCCAAAAAGCATTAGATAACATCTCATTCTCAATAGAAAAAGGAGAGATTGTGGGTTTTTTAGGTCCTAATGGCGCTGGAAAAAGTACGCTAATGAAAATACTCACCACGTATCTTTCTCCTACTTTAGGTCAAGCTTCGGTTAATCATTATGATACTACTAAAGAATCAAAATCTGTACAAACATCTGTAGGATATCTTCCAGAACACAATCCTTTATATACAGATATGTATGTACGTGAGTATTTACAATTTAATGCCAGTGTATATAACGTACCAAAAGATCGCATTACTGAAGTTGTAGATCTAACAGGACTTACTCCTGAGGCTCATAAAAAAATAAGTCAACTTTCTAAAGGATACCGACAACGTGTAGGTCTTGCTAATGCATTACTACACGATCCAGAAGTACTTATTCTAGATGAACCTACAACAGGACTAGATCCTAACCAACTTCTAGAAATACGTAAACTCATAAAAAATATAGGAGTAAAAAAAACTATATTAATGAGCACGCACATTATGCAAGAAGTAGAGGCTATTTGTGATCGCGTTATTATTATTAATAAAGGAATCATTGTTGCTGATAAAAAACTAAAAGAGTTACGCAATAGAGAACAACAAACAGTTATTGTTGAGTTTGATTATCGAGTAGAAGATGTTGCACTTCATAAACTAGATAATGTTACATCTGTAAATAACACTCACGACTTTGTGTATGAGATTGTTTTTAATACCACAGAAGATATGCGGTCTAAAGTTTTTGATTTTGCACACGATAACAGTCTTAAAATATTACAGCTCAATCAAAAAAATGCAAGCTTAGAAAGCTTGTTTACAGAACTCACTTCTTAAAAATCTACTCTTTCCCATATATTTATCAAAGCTTTCATAAACTCTTTTTTATTTCAAAGCAGTCGCTTAGTTTTGCGCCAGATGCCAAGAACAAAACAATATAATACTACTGAAGTAATAGAAAAGGCAATGCACCTTTTTTGGGAAAACGGTTATGAGAATACGAGATCATTACAAGAGCTTGTTTAAATTGGATACATTTTGTATTTTTTTTATGGAATTAGTACAACACCCCACTTTAGCCGATAGTATTTGCGATATACGTTCTCGTAAGATCAAACGTACATTTTTCACACAAATAAATACACTTATAGATGGGCGTCCAATT
>CALKZS010000055.1 GCA_938002835.1 uncultured Dokdonia sp.
AAAAATATTGAAATTCCTGAAAATATTTTCCTACTCAGAATACCTCCCTATTGCCCTGAACTGAATCCTTGTGAACAAGTATGGCAATTCATAAAAAATAGATACAAAAATCAGGTGTTTGAAAATATGGATTCCTTAAAATTATGGCTACATAAAACAATGAAAAATATGAAAGAACAAAACATAAAATCAATCACAGCAAATCATCATTATTTAAAAGCTTTTAATGACATATTTAATAGTTAAATTGGTATTAATCCTTGAAAAGATTAAAAACTCAACTACTAGAATTACAACTGTAGCTGCTATAGCTTTTGTATCAAATACAGCGTGGATGGAATTTAAAAACATAGTAGTAAATCATATTCTTTTTTAGAACTTAGCTTCAAAAATTAATATTCATCAATAAAACAGAAATGAAAAATTTAAATAAAACAACACTCTTTATTTTCATCCTTTTGATAACACCACTTTTAGTAACCTCTCAAACTAATTCTATAGTTATTGAAAACATCATAAAAAATTATAAAGAAAATGAAGCTAACCCAGGTACTGACTTTACTATAAAACGTATTGATTTAGATAACGACAATGATTTAGATTATATATTTAGTTATGGATGTGGAGAGCAAAACTGCCTAAGAATATATTTAAATAAAAGAGGAACTTATGAAAAAGTGGTAAATGAGTTTGGTTTAGAGAGTTTTTACATCACAGATTCTAAAAATGGTGAGATATCACAACTTGTTTTAAATTCTGTTACTAATCATTGCTGCGGAGAAAGTCCATTTGGGTCATATCGTGATTTTATTTTTGTAAATGACCAAGTCACTGTAAAAAACAACTATATTATATACAATCACCAGTATTATAATGACGAAGACAATTATAGACTCACATTAATTCCTGAAACATTTTTAGATAAAGCATATGAAGTATCTATTACAATAGATAATTATAATGTTAGATTTTCTGCAGATTTAGACACTCATAATGCTATGTTTACTTGCCCAGACAGCACTAACATCATTGCAAAACTAATAGAAGGTAGCAACGCAACCGTAATAGCAGAATATAAAGGAAATGATTATGAAGAAAGAACGTGGTTATATGTAGAAATACCCGATGAATCCATTTATGAAAATGAATGTTCTTCTCCTATTTCATATGGATTTAAAAATCAAAAATTAAGAGGGTGGATTAGTGATAAATATGTCCATAAAAAATAATGATATACTAAAACAGAATAAACTTATACTCTTAAAAATAAAACCCAAAACTCCCAGTCACGCCTATTTTTCTAGCGTCTGGTAAAAAGTTATAATTACCTCTAAAATTTACGTCAATACGAAAGACTTTAAAAATATTCCCTATTCCTACACTATATTCATAATAGGGTTCACGAGAAGGAGCAACTAAGTCTGGTGTAATTGCAGATACAGGTTGTCCGTCTTCAAATAATAAGTCTTCAAAGGCAGGTCTGTTTAAATCTATATTTGCTTGAGAAATATTTCCTATAATCCCACGAAATCCTACAATTTCACGCAAGTTTAAACCTCTCAATAATGGAATGCGATTAAAGATACGTCCTCCAAAATTATGCTCTAACTGTACAGAAGCATATTGATCTGTTGTAAACTCATAAAAATTGAGCTGGCTAAAAGTATTAAATATAGAAAACAATGACTGGTTACCAGGCACAGGGCTCAATAACGCTAGTGGAACCTCATCAAATGTTTTCCCTATCTCTGTAGAGGCAGTTAAGGTTCCTAAACCTCCTACTCGTATAGCTTTTCGAGCAGAAAATTGCAACTTATCATAACTAAAATCACTACCTAAAGTACCCTCTAGACCTCTTGTATAACTAGCGTAAAAACTAGGAAACCATTCATTAGTCACACGACGTTCTACACCAAAACCAGAAGTTTTCTTTCCTGGTTCCCAGATAGTAGTTAATACAAACTCTGCTTGTGTGAGTTCTCCCGTAGTAGTGGTTTGAGTATTGTCTGTAAAATAATCTAAGCTAAATGTTTCTGAAGCAGATTCTAATGTGCGTAGTGAAAAATCTGTACGCAATTTTAAGTTGCGCACTACTTCAACCTCAGCCGCAACATTTGCTAGTTTTATACTGGTAAGTTTGTCATTAGTCGCAGTATTAACTAATGATGAAGAAGCCAGATTTCTACCCAACACATCTCTAGAGGTAGTAAGACTAGCTCCTATTTGCTCTACATCTTGTCTATAGCCTCCAGAGACAATCAATCTGCTCTTTTTATCTAACAACCATTTTCCTGAAATTCCAAACTTCCCTTTTTGATCTTTAAATCCATAAGCCGCAAAACCTTCTAATCGCCACGGGTCATTTTGAGAAAAATAGGTTCGTCCTCCCAATCGCACACGCAAGCCTTCTACTTCATTAAATCCAAATGTCGAAAATATTGGGCCATAATCTAGATTAAGACTAGGTATCTCGTAATACCCTGAAGCCAGTACAGAACCTAGATTATATAAATTTCTAAACTTCTTTACCGTTTTCAATGTGTCTAGCATTGCATACACTCCTTTTTCATCATTATTGAGTTGTTCTAATCTATTTTCTTCCCAGAAGGCGTCATCACGATTATAAACATCTTTATCATAATTATATACTTCTTTATCATAGAAGTCTTTGTCTAAAACATTATTAAAGGAATGGTTATCATACAACGTGGTTCGTTTTCCATACATACCACGCGAAGATTCTTTTTTATTAAGAGCAAAATCTGATAAAAAATAATCGCGAGAAAGTAAAAAAGTAGAGTCATTTACAATATCAAACTCTTGCTGCATAAAAATCTCTTTTATCCAGTTTACATTTGCACTTTTAGAGAGTTGCATATTAATCTCTTTAATTGCCCAAGTAGAGTCATTTACCCAAAAATCTCCTTTAAAAGTAAGCTCATTCTTTCTACGCGGATAATAAATAATATTATAACACCACTTATTATCTATATATGCACTATCAGAAAGCACATAATTATAAGTTTGTATTCCTGTTCTAGAAATTGGACTCGTAAAACTCTTATCAAAAAACTGTAAATAATTACTATAAATATCATAGTCACTATACAAGCTTTTTACAAAACCTATAATAGTTTGGTTTTCACTAAAACCACTATTCTTATTTCCTTCAAGAACCTCTTTTTCTTTGTTTAAAAGATTATCACCATACACTTTAGATACTGCCTCATTTACAAAAATAGGAAGGTAGGTTTTACCTGTAACACTACTCGTATCTGTCTGGTCAAAAATAAACTCCATACCTCTAAACAGCTTACTATTAATTAAAGCACTGTCTATGGTATTAAGGTCAAATTCTAGCTTCTCATATTTATTGTATGCATATTGGTTGTATTGTCTAAGACCATTCTGGCGTTTATTTTTCCATATTTTACGTAAAATATCTACTGCCGGGTTATTCTTTTTATCTGTCTTACCAGTAAAAATAACAACCTCTTCAAGTGTGCCAGCTTCTTCTTCTAATGTGATTTTAATGTCATAAGCTACCTTTTCCTTAAGGGCTACTACTTTATTTTCAAAACCTATAAATGAAAATCTCACTTGATCCCAAGTAGACTCAGATTCAAGATAAAATCTGCCATTTTCATTTGTAATTGTTCCTTCATTAGAACCTACAAAAATCACATTTGCAAAAGGAACAGGATTACCACTTGCATCAAAGACTTCTCCACTCACCTTAGATTGCGCTACTATAATTGTCGTAAAAAGCAAAAAGGATAGTATAAGAAAATATTTATATTTCATATAAATTTAATTGTTTCCGTAATCTACTAATTAATGTCTGATTAGCTAGATAAAACATCATTGTAATCACAAAAAATAGATGGATAAAAATACGATTAAAAACCTCCTATAAAAAAACCCCTTTCTTCAGAGAGAGGGGTGTTGGTATTATTGCTTTCGCGAAAGCATTTATTTATACATTACTTTCTTAATAGCTTTTACTACATCTCCACTATTAGGTAACCATTCTTTCAGTAACACTGGTGAGTATGGAGCAGGAGTATCTGCTGTATTTATTCTTTGTATAGGTGCATCTAAATAATCAAAACAATGTTCTTGTACTTGATAACAGATCTCTGAAGAAACATTTCCAAAAGGCCACGCTTCTTCTAACACCACAAGTCTATTTGTTTTCTTTACAGAATCAAATATCGCTTGGTGATCCATAGGACGCACTGTGCGTAAATCTATAATCTCACAAGAAATACCTTCTTTAGCTACCTCATCTGCAGCTTTATATGCTTCCTTAATTATTTTTCCAAAAGACACTATAGTTACATCTGTTCCTTCTCTTTTTACATCGGCAACACCTATAGGTAGCACATATTCTCCATCTGGCACCTCTCCTTTGTCACCATACATTTGCTCAGACTCCATAAATATTACAGGATCATTATCCCGTATTGCTGCTTTTAAAAGTCCTTTTGCATCATATGGATTAGATGGTACAATCACTTTAAGCCCTGGTGTGTTAGCAAACCAGTTTTCAAACGCTTGAGAATGTGTTGCTCCTAGTTGTCCTGCAGAAGCTGTAGGGCCTCTAAATACTATAGGACACGGAAACTGTCCTCCAGACATCTGACGTATTTTTGCAGCGTTGTTTATAATTTGATCAATACCTACCAGTGAGAAGTTAAACGTCATATACTCAACAATAGGACGGCATCCTGTCATTGTACTTCCTACAGCGATACCTCCAAAACCAAGCTCTGCAATAGGAGTATCTAGCACACGATCTGCACCAAATTCGTCTAGCATTCCTTTGGATGCTTTATAAGCTCCATTATACTCTGCTACTTCTTCTCCCATCAAGTACACAGACTCATCACGGCGCATTTCTTCGCTCATTGCCTCACAAACGGCTTCTCTAAATTGAATTGTTCTCATAATTATAACCGCAATACTGCGGTGATGTATTAAACAGGTTGTAAACTTTCAATATCAACCCTTATTTGATTACTAACAAATAGTCTTCCTGAATGACAAAAGTAAGGAATTATACAAGGGGTTAAAATCACATTTTTATAAAAATTTACTATGCGCGCATAGTAAATAGGAATTTTTCTCTTATTTTTGTTAAGAAAATACCAAAACCGAAGATACTGCAATTTTTTTACCATTTAATTGTCGATAAAACAAAAAGCGTACCTTTAATAAAAATATATATTCTATGAAAATACTAGTATGCATTAGTCACGTACCTGATACAACCTCAAAAATTAACTTCACAGAGGGAGATACAAAGTTTGATACAAACGGTGTTCAGTTTGTAATTAATCCTAATGACGAGTTTGGATTAACTCGTGCAATGTGGTTTAAAGAAAAACAAGGCGCTTCAGTAGATGTCGTTAATGTAGGAGGCCCAGAAACAGAACCTACCTTACGCAAGGCACTTGCTATAGGTGCAGATAGCGCTATACGTATAAATACAACTGCCTTAGATGGATATCAAGTAGCAAAAGAACTTGCAAAAGTAGCAAAAGAAGGAAGCTATGATCTTGTTATTGCTGGACGTGAGTCTATAGATTATAATGGTGGAATGGTTCCAGGTATGCTTGCAGGTCTTACAGGTGCAAACTTTGTAAATACTTGTATTTCTCTTGAAGTAGAAGGGACAACTGCTACTGCTACTCGTGAAATAGACGGAGGTAAAGAAACTGTAAATACATCACTCCCTTTAGTGATTGGAGGTCAAAAAGGACTTGTAGAAGAAAGTGACCTTCGCATACCTAATATGAGAGGTATAATGATGGCTCGTAAAAAACCACTTACAGTTCTTGAGCCATCAGGAGCAACTACAGAAACGGTTACTGCTTCATTTGAAAAGCCAGCACCAAAAGGAGCTGTTAAGCTTGTTGATAGTGTAGATCAGTTAATTAACTTATTACACAACGAAGCAAAAGCTATTTAAAAACAATTTATGAGTATAGGGTTCATATTGACTCATAGCTCATAATTCTTAACCCAAAAAAATTATGTCAGTTTTAGTATATACAGAATCAGAAAATGGAGACTTCAAAAAAACAGCTTTTGAAGTAGCCAGCTATGCAAAAGGAATTGCAGATATGATGGGAACATCAGTTACAGCCATTGCAGTAAATGGAGGAGATACCGCTTCTCTAGGAAACTATGGAGTAGATAAAGTATTAAATGTAACTAATAGTACATTAGACAATTTTAATGCAGAAGGATATGCAAGTGTTATCGCACAAGCTGCAAAGTCTGAAGGCGCTACTGTTGTGGTTGTAAGTCAGAGTGCAAATGCAAAATATCTTGCTCCTTTACTTTCGGTATCTTTAGAAGCAGGGTATGCTTCAAATGTAGTAGGACTTCCTAAAAGCACTGCTCCTTTTAATGTAAAACGTACTGCTTTTACAAACAAAGCGTTTAATTATACAGATATCACTACAGATATAAAAATCGTAGGATTAGGTAAAAATGCATATGGCCTTAAGGAAACTTCTGGTGCCGCTGTGACAGAAGATTTTTCTGTACAGCTTGATGTACAAGGAGTGACTGTTGCTTCTGTAGATAAAGCTACAGACAAAGTTTCTATTGCCGATGCAGAAATAGTAGTATCTGCTGGACGCGGGCTTAAAGGTCCAGAAAACTGGGGAATGATAGAAGAAATGGCAGATATTCTGGGAGCAGCAACAGCGTGTTCTAAACCTGTTTCTGATCTAGGATGGAGGCCTCACGGAGAACACGTAGGACAAACTGGAAAGCCTGTTGCTTCAAACTTATATATTGCAATAGGTATTTCTGGAGCAATACAACATCTTGCAGGAATCAACTCTTCTAAAGTAAAAGTAGTGATCAATAATGATCCAGAAGCTCCTTTCTTTAAAGCGGCAGACTATGGTATTGTAGGTGATGCTTTTGATATCGTTCCTGAACTTAATGAGAAACTTAAAGCATTTAAAGCTGCTAATAGTTAAACCTTTTTATCTAAGGGAAGCGTTTCTTATATAAAACATATCACACTCAGCCTTTTCAAACACACAAAAAACAGGTCAAACAGTAATGTTTTGACCTGTTTTAACGTGAGTTCGATATAAAATTTACTGCATATCAATTAGTTACTGATGTTACGCAGCAATTTGAGACCGTTGCAAGGGCTTGTTTAAATTGGATACATTTTGTGTTTTTTTTATGGAACTAATACAACACCCCACTTTAGCCGATAGTATTTGCGATATACGTTCTCGTAAGATCAAACGTACATTTTTCACACAAATAAA
>CALKZS010000056.1 GCA_938002835.1 uncultured Dokdonia sp.
ATAATTTGTACAGAAGCCCAGGGATACTTGCGTCTAATTCTAAAAATTAAGAGAAAATGAGCCTTAAAAACACTCATTTATGCCCTAAAACTAAAATGAAATCGAAAAATCGACTAAGTTTTGAACAAAAAAAATAAAAAACACACAATCCATCTCAATACTCATAAAATGACACCATATCCGTAATTTTGCGATATGATGGATACAAACAATATGCACGCCTTTTTTTATGATTATTTTATAAACTGGGGGATCTCTCAAAGTATAGCAATCTACCTCAATGCGATTACATTGGGTATTATACTTATCGTTATTGTTGTACTCATAGATATTATTGTTAGAAAAATATTGAGGCTTTTTGCAACTACACTATCCTTAAAATCTAAAACTAAATTTGACGATCTCCTTATAAAAAATAGAGCTCCGCGAAGAGTTGCGCATATTGCTCCTCTTTATATACTTCTATTCTTGTGCCCAACAGTTTTAAAAGACTTTCCTCAAGTAAACTATATCGTATCAGTATTACTCAAACTTGTAGGTTTATTTTTAATACTACGCATTATAAGATCCTTTTTACACACACTACGAGATTACTTTAAAACTATTGATGGATTAAGAGATAAACCTATAGACAGCTACATTCAGGTATTTATGATTTTTGCTTGGATCTTTATGCTTTTTTTTGCAACCAGTCTTGTTACTTCTATCTCAATTGTAGAAGCCATCACTACTTTTGGCGCAGCCTCTGCCATTATTCTTTTAATATTTAAAGACACTATTCTTGGCTTTGTTGCAAGTATCCAAGTGTCTATTAATGATATTGTGCGCATAGGTGATTGGGTTACTTTTGACAAATATGGAGCAGATGGGGGTGTTACAGAAATTAATCTCTCGACAGTAAAAGTTCAAAATTTTGACAAAACCATTACCACAATTCCTACTTATGGTCTCATTTCAGACTCGTTTAAAAACTGGCGTGGAATGAAAGACAGTGAAGGTAGACGTATTAAGAGATCACTTCATATTAAACAAGATAGTATCAAGTTTTTATCAGATAACGATGTACAACGTTTTAAAAAAATAAGTCTCGTAAGTAATTACTTAGACCATATTACAAAAAAAGTGGCCTCGCAAAATAAAAAAAACAGCATAGATACTTCTATACTTATTAACGGAGACACAGTGACTAATATTGGTATTTTTAGAAAATATATGGAAACGTATATTGAAAATCACAGTGCGATTCATAAAGAAATGACCTTAATGTGCAGACAGCTAGCTCCCACATCAAAAGGAATTCCGCTAGAAGTATATTGCTTTAGCAAAGACAAACACTGGGAAAACTATGAATACATTATAGCAGATCTTTTTGACCATTTTCTAGCTGCTGTTTCTTATTTTGATCTTGAACTTTTTGAATTACCAAGTAACGGAACTACGAATACATTTGTAGATTCAAATTCTTAAATAAAATCCCTTTTGTAACTAAAAAATGTGCTTTCTATATTTATTTACGCTTTCGCGAAAGCGTAACACAAGCAATCACATCTATTAAAAATGTAACATTTTACTTTTTTTAGCGTTCTTGTAGTACATCAATCACATCAAACCGTCAACTTACTATTAACAACGGCTTACAAAACGAACGTTCTACAATGATTCAATCTTTCTTTATTCTATGCTCTGGCGCAGACCGCGATGTGCTAGACACTTGCTCTAGTGGTGAAAAAAACAAATATGCCGGTATAGGTGCAACCGTATTTTTTACAGCAATTCTAGCTACTATTGCTGCTACCTATGCACTATTTACCATTTTTGACAATGTATATAGAGCCATTTTATTTGGTCTTCTTTGGGGGCTTGTCATTTTTAATCTAGACCGATTTATTGTTTCTACACTAAAAAAAAGAGATCAATGGTGGAAAGAATTTGCGATGGCTATACCAAGACTTATTCTTGCTGTCATTATTGCTGTTGTCATTTCAAAACCTCTTGAACTTAAAATATTTGAGAAAGAAATAGATCGTGTGATGCTGTCTCAAAAAAATGAATTTACAGTTCAAAATCAAGGAGAAATACTTGCACAATACACTCCCAAAATAGAAGAACTTGATGCACAAATAAATAGTATAAAAGCAGAGATCCAATCAAAAGAAACCGAAGTAAACAATCTCTACGAAATATACATTGCAGAGGCAGAAGGAACTGCTGGCACAGAGCTTGAAGGAAAAGGTCCTGTATACCAAGAAAAGCGAGACAAGCACGATGCCGCTCTTGCAGAACTCACTACTCTTAAAGAAGCTGGAGCTCAAAAAATTGCACTCGCCGAAACAGAAAAGGAAGCCCTAAGAGATAATTTTAATACTGCTGTGAGTACAAGCCAGCCCATTATTAACAATTTTGACGGTCTTATGGCTCGTATCGATGCGATGAAAGAATTACCTTGGTTACCATCGTTATTTATATTCTTATTATTCTTAGCTATAGAAACGGCTCCTATCTTTTCAAAATTAATCTCTCCTATGGGTGAATATGATATCAAGCTCGCAGACCACGAGATGACCATTAAAGAATGGAGTGCTCAAAAAGCTGCACATCGCAAAGTTCTTATACAGACAGAACATATCCTTAATGATCGAGTCTATACAGATATCTCTCAAGATGAAGAGCTATATAACTACAAAAAGAAAATGTCTAAAGAGATTATGAAACGACAGCAAGATGCCTTTTACAGAAGACAGACTAAGATTCTAGGGTAAGATAATTGTTATTGCGATTAAAATTCAAATCGCATTTGGACATCTATCGCTTCTTTCTCGATACTTTTTGCGTCTTTTTGTTTGCGATCTTCTGTATTGAGGTTGGAGATAGAGATCCCTAGTAATCGCACACTGTTTTTCATTTTTTCTTGATAGAGCAACTCCTTTGCCATCTCAAAAATGATGTCTTTTGTACGCACATAGTAACTCAAGGTTCTAGAGCGTGTTTGCAATGTAAAGTCAGAATATTTTATTTTGAGAGTGACCGTTTTACCTGCAAGTTTATTGCTAGAAAGTCGTTTTTCTACTTCGCTTGCAATATGGTCTAGCTTTTCTAACATAAAGACCTCCGAGGTGATGTTTTCTAAAAAAGTACGTTCGGCAGCAAGGGATTTACGTATACGATTGGGTTTTACCTCACTGTGCTGTATCCCTCTTACAATCTCATAATAATAGGCACCACTTTTTCCAAAATGTTCAGAAAGATATTCTTTAGAACGAGCCTTAAGATCTGCTCCTGTAAAGATACCTCGCTGGTACATCTTCTCTGTAGTTTTCTTTCCAATACCATAGAATTTTCTAATATCAAGTGCCTCTAAAAATGTAATCACCTCCTCTGGCGGGATGGTTTTTTGGCCATTAGGCTTATTAATATCACTCGCAACTTTGGCAATAAATTTATTGATACTTATTCCTGCACTTGCATTAAGACCAGTCTCCTCTTTAATGCGCTTTCGTATCCAAGAAGCAATAACGGTTGCACTAGGCATTCCTACTTTATTTTCGGTAACATCAAGATAGGCTTCGTCTAAAGATAATGGTTCTACCAGATCTGTAAACTCATAAAAAACAGCTCTTATTTTATTAGAAATCTCACGATAACGATCAAAATTAGTTTTGACAAAAATAAGATGAGGGCATAATTTTTGGGCAAGTGCTCCCGCCATTGCACTACGCACTCCAAACTTTCTAGCTTCATAACTCGCTGCGCTTACCACACCACGTTTTCCACCACCACCTACAGCAATAGCTTTGCCCACCAGATCTGGATTATCCAGCTGCTCTACAGAGGCATAAAACGCATCCATATCTACGTGTATAATCTTTCGTATAGGCAATTCTTTCATCTATTTTGCAAGTTACAAAGTATGTCTTTAATTAATATAGTAGTCTGCTCATATGAACTACTTTTTATAATTAAGATTTGGTAATTACGCTTTCGCGAAAGCGTAATAAAAACACATTCTTTATTTCAATATTATTATAAATAACGTAATTTTATGTGAGCTACAACACTCATAAAAATGAACCTTAACCAAATAACCGTACCCTCACTCAATGTTGAAAAATCGATCGCTTTTTATAAAAAGCTAGGGCTCATCTTGATTGTTAAATCTCTACCTACTTATGCTCGTTTTGAATTACCTGAGGGAGATGCAACATTTTCTATTCATCTAGTCGATAGTTTACCCGTAGGAAATGGAGTCACAGTATATTTTGAAACGAAAACATTAGACACTGATGTAGAAAAATTAATACAAGGTGGAATAGCCTTTCATCTAATGCCGACAGATCAAACTTGGCTATGGCGAGAAGCAAGATTACAAGATCCCGATGGCAATCAGATCATTTTGTATTTTGCAGGAGATAATCGTAAAAACCCACCGTGGCGCATTTAATCGCAGGGCATTAGCCAAAAATTTAATTTTCCGATACTTGCATCAAAAAGTAAAACATCTAATTCCTTAAAAACATCTCGTACAATTGCATCGAGAAACTTTATTATGATAGAAATAGAACGTAAATTTCTAGTAACTTCAACAGGTTTTATAAAAGAGGCAAAAAAAGAAACACGCATCACACAAGGATACCTATGCACAGATCCAGAACGTACGGTAAGAGTTCGTATTAAAGGAGAAACTGGGGTTCTTACCATAAAGGGAAAATCAAACAAAAGCGGCACGTCTCGCATAGAAGTAGAAGAACAAATTCCTTTAGAAAAAGCAAAAACGCTTTTAGATTTATGCTTACCAGGCATTATAGATAAGACAAGATATGAAATCACTCAAGGCAAACACATTTGGGAAGTAGATATTTTTTATGGAGATAATCAAAATCTCATCATTGCAGAAATAGAACTCACATCAGAAAATGAGTCTTTTATAAAGCCAAAATGGGTAGGTAAAGAAGTAACTGGACAAAAAGAGTATTACAACTCTCAACTCTCATTACATCCATTTAAAGAATGGTAAATTACAAGAGTCTTTTATCAAATATAATCTGCTCTTTCTCTATAATTTTAATATCCTTAAATTCTCGATGTCTATCGTTAATAAGAAGATTAGACTCTAAAGGATTTACCGCTGAAGGTACAGAAAGAACCATATACTCTCCTTGACTAATAAATGTATCTCCGATAGATTTGGTAGTTACATTAGGAGGGTTTTCATTCCATTTAGGTGGTATTTCAAGCTTGGTTAGGCTCTTAATTTTTATACTATCTGGGATATTTATTGTAATAAGAAAGTAGTTAATTCCTATCAATTGTATGTTACGCTGTACAAGCATCTCTAGCATCGCAAGCGAACTAGATTGTGCAGTATAAATCATTGAATTTCCCTTAGTATTCCATCGGCCTCCATAAAGTCTAGCACCTTCTCCAGAAAGAATATCTGCATACTTTTTATGAACAATGCGGTAACATTTCATTATGCAGGAATACCGTGCTCAATACGACCTAATGCCGTATGAATCATTTCTATTCCGTGAGTAGTATCTAATAAGGACAATGGTGTCACCCCACCATAAGGTATATATGCATTATCCATCCAAGCACGAAAACTTTCTTTACTCCCAAAACAAGACCACCCGTGATCGTATAACATAGAAAGCTCTAACACACGCTCTGTTTGTGGTGTAGAAAGACGTTTTTTATCTTTATGTATACGATCTAAAGTTCTATCTGAAATATGTAAAATATTTGATAACTCTTGCTTAGAAAGTGCAAATGCCATCTCTGCAATAACAAATTTTTCATAAGACAAGCCCTCTCTTGAAACGTGTACTAGTTTTAAATACGAGCTATCATTTGTAGGTGTTACTGCATAAGAAACTGCAGGCTCTGAAACTATATTATCATCTATAACGGTATCACTCCCTGAAACCAATTGAGGCATTAAGTTATGGTCTTTTTCAAAATATTCTATACTTTTTTCCATATCAAAATATTATCACGCGTCAAATATACGAAAAATGTCGTTACTATTGAGACAATTTTCTAAAACATAAAATAGACAAAAAGTATTTTGAAATTTTTTATCAAAAAAGTATATCACAGTATAATAGAAAATTAACTAATTTTAAATATAGTGGATTCAAGTATTACCTCAAATACACGCAATTACAAAGGAAATGATATTTTGCTAGCAGTGTTAGATATGTATTTTAAAGGAGATTTTGAAATGCCAGTATTTAAAGAAAATGTTCGTTTAACTTATAAAGAACTAGCAACGTATACAGGAAATTATACAAGCACAGAAATTCCAATAGAGATAAATATCACTCAAGAAAACAATGTGCTTTTCGGTCAAGCTACTTTTGCTCTTCAAGCAGAGGGAGGGCACATTTTCACATATGATCAAGCAGGCGTAAAGTTAATTTTTGATCCTGAAAAAGAAACAATGATTTTAAATCAAGGTAGAGGTGCATTTACTTTTAAAAGGACTTAAATTTATTTTTTAAACCAATATAGAGCCGCCATTGTGCGACTTTTTGTTTTAACACCTTGTTAAACTAATTCCAAAAATTTTCCTAAAATCAAGTTGTTACGTATTTTCAAATTTTAAAACTAAACCAACAATGAAACTACGTTACCTTCTCACCTCTGGAGCTTTATTATTTGCTTTCGCAAAAGGGCATTCACAACAACCTGCGACCTCTCTAGAGCTTCAACAACAGGCTGTGCTGCAAAAAGAGAAAGCAGTTCAAAACTCTCTCGTAAAAAACCTTCCTTTTGAAAACATAGGGCCTTCTATAATGAGTGGTCGTGTGGTAGATCTTGCTGTAAATCCTGAGAATCCTGCAGAATTTTATGTAGGGTATGCGAGTGGTGGTTTATGGTATACAAATAATAATGGAACAACATTTACTCCTGTGATGGATGACGCACCTACACAAAATGTAGGAGAAGTTACTGTAGATTGGAAAAGCAACACGATATGGGTAGGTACAGGAGAAAATAATGCATCACGATCTAGTTATGCAGGAATAGGGTTGTTGAAATCTACAAATGGAGGAAAAAGTTGGAAAAATATGGGACTTCCAGATTCACATCATATAGGTCGTATTTTAATAAACCCAGCAAATCCAGATGAGGTTGTTGTAGGTGTTTTAGGGCATTTATATTCTAATAATAAAGAGCGCGGAGTTTATAAAACAAAAGATGGAGGTGTTACTTGGAAAAAAACACTTTTTATCAATGATGAAACAGGAATTATAGATATAGATCAAGATCCTAATAATTTTAATTTGATGTATGCTTCTGCTTGGGATAAAGATCGTAAAGCTTGGAATTTTGAAGGAGCTGGTGCGGGTTCAGGAATTTATAAAAGTACAGATGGAGGAGATAGCTGGCAAAAATTAGATGGATTTTTATCTGGAGATGGAGTAGGTCGTGTAGGGATTGCTGTATATGATAATAATACGGTATATGCAGTGCACGATAGTCAGTTTCGTCGTAAGGGAGAAAAAAAGAATACCAATAGTAATAGATTGACAAAAGACGATTTTAAAGGAATGTCTACTTCAGATTTTTTAGCACTAGAAGATAAAAAGTTAGATGGTTTTTTAAAACGCAATGGTTTTCAAGAAAAGTATCGAGCTGCAAATGTAAAATCTATGGTGCGTCAAGGAGATGTAAAACCAGCAGATCTTGCTACATATCTTGAGACAGCAAACACACAACTTTTTGATACACCTGTAGTAGGAGCAGAAGTGTATAGATCTGACGATGGAGGAAAGACGTGGGCAAAAACACACGAAGGATATATAGATGATCTATATTTTAGTTATGGATATTACTTTGGGGAGATTAATGTAAATCCTCAAGACGATAAAGATATTTACATCTATGGAGTGCCTATTATTAAGTCTAAAGATGGAGGAAAAACCTTTACAAGCATAAGTGCAGAAAATGTTCACGCAGATCATCACGCGCTTTGGATCAATCCAAAAAATGAACAACACCTCATTAACGGAAATGATGGAGGTGTAAATATTACCTATGACGACGGAGAAAACTGGATCAAAGCAAATGATGCTTCTGTGGGACAGTTTTACTCTATACAGGTAGATAATGAAACACCTTATAATGTATATGGAGGATTGCAAGATAATGGCGTTTGGGTAGCACCTCATAATGCTCAAGAAGATAAAAGCTGGTTACAACGAGGGCAGTATCCTTGGAAAAGTATAATGGGAGGTGATGGTATGCAAGTGCAGGTAGATAGTCGAGATGCAAATATTGTATATACTGGCTTTCAGTTTGGTAATTATTTTCGTGTTAATAAAGCTACAGGAGAACAAAAACGTTTAAATATAAAGCACGACCTAGGGGAGAGTCCATATCGTTTTAACTGGCAAACACCTATTTTATTAAGTCCGCACAATCAAGACATCTTGTATTTAGGCGCTAATAAATTAATGCGCTCTATGGATAAAGGTGATAGTTGGATTGCTATTAGTAAAGACCTCACTGCTGGCGGAAAACCAGGAAACGTAGCCTATGGAACATTAACAACCATAAGCGAGTCTCCTTTTGAATTTGGTCTCATATATACCGGAAGTGACGATGGTAAAATAAATATCACGCAGAATGCTGGTGGTAGCTGGACAGATATAAGTGCTACATTACCTAAAGATTTATGGGTAAGTAGAGTAGTGGCTAGTGAGCACAAAAAGGGGCGTGTGTATGCAACCCTTAATGGCTATCGTTGGGATGATTTTAAGGTCTATGTATATGTTTCAGAAAACTATGGGCAAACCTGGAAAGATATTTCAGGTAACATACCTATGTCACCTGTAAATGTAATTGTAGAAGATCCTAAAAAAGAAAATATTATTTATGTGGGTACAGATAATGGAGCTTATGTGAGTATGAATGGAGGAGGAGAGTATCACGCTTTCGCGAAAGCGTTACCAGCCGTAGCCATACACGATATTAAAATCCAGAAAAGAGATAACCATATTCTTTTAGGAACCCACGGTAGAAGTATATACAAAGCAGATATCACTGCGATACAAAATATAGATGTAACTAAAGGAGCGCAACTATTTGAGGTTGCAGAAATAAAAAGTAGTCCAAGATGGGGAAGTAGTTGGAGCAGTTGGTTAGAACCTTTTGAACCTAAAGTAACAGTTCCTTATTTTACATCAAATGCAGGAAAGTACTCACTTGTAGTAAGTACAGAAAGTGGTCAAGAACTTCAACGAGTGCCTCTTATTCCAGCAAGTGGATTAAATGGAGTAGATTATGATCTTACTATAACAGAAAAAGGAAAAAAAATACTTGAGAAAGTAAATTCTGAATTAGATATCACTAAAGCTAAGAATGAAAAATATTATCTTCCAAAAGGGACATATGTTTTGACACTAGATAGAGGAGGAAACTCTGAGGTAGTTAGCACTACTTTGGAAGTGAAGTAGAGATTTCTCTTATTTTGTAAGTATATAATGTGTATCTGGTGCACTAAATAACGTTTTTAGTAAATATTTAATGAGGCTTTATTACGTGATTGAACGTTCATTAACGTTCTTGTATTTTAGGATGAGAATTTAAATATAGATCTTTGAACTGGAATATTGGAAATATAAGTATATTATCCGCTTTGGTTACTTTATTTGAGTTATTACTTTATTTTCATTTATGTTGCCAATAATCATATAAAGAGTAAAATAGCATTAGAAAGGAAGAAGAAAGACTCGCTAGAGTCTATTCTTACTGATTTTAAAATAGAAGGGTGAATCAAATCTTTGAGGTAAAAGAACTTGAAAGTTTTTTAGGAAGTACTTATGATGTCTCTGGTGTCTTGAGTTATTTTGCCACGTCATTTGATGATAAACACAATTAAAACAAAGTCCTTTGGGGTATTGTTAAGAATGCTATAAGTAAACTTGGCCTCGAAGATTGTGTGATTTATGTGCTTGATAAAGATAGGAACATATTAATCCAGAAAGCTGCCTCTGGAAATAAAGCCAAAGAACTGAGAAAAGTGCTTAGTCTCATTGAAATTCCTATCGGCACAGGGATTGTAGGTTCTGTTGTAGCTTCTAAGCAGTGGAATGCATTGATGATGTGGCAAAAGATTCTAGATATGTGATGGATGATCTAAAAAGATAATCTGAGTTAACAGTACCTATACTTTATAAAGATGAGTTGCTTGGTGTTTTAGATGCTGAGCACTCACAAAAAGCTTTTTTTCAAGTAGACACGTGTTTATTTTTCAACTCATCACAAAGCTCACAGTAACAAAAATAAACAACTTTCAAAAAAGGGATTTCTTACCATAACTAATGATAATAGTTGTTTTAAGGAACTATTATATCTTATAGAGAACGAAAAGATTTATCGAGATCCTGACCCTAGCCTTTCATCAATAGCAGAACGATTTGATATCAGTATAACATACCTCTCACAACTTATAAATAGATTATGTGGTGTTAACTTTTCTGATTATATCAACGAGTATCGTGTTAAAGAGGCTCAGAAGCTACTTATCAATCCAGGCTATTCGATGTATTTTATTCTTTCTATAGGCCTTGAGGCCGGTTTTAATTCTAAAAGTGCCTTCTGCTCAGCTTTTAAAAAGCACACAGATATAACACCTTCGTTATACAGGTCAAAAACGCTTGCAGGAATGTTATCTGGAAAGATAAAAAGGTTTTTATTAAAGATATGATGCCCCTACTAAAGAATCTGTAAAGGCTGCTCTGGATGATTTTGCTATTGCTTGGCAGGAAAAATATTCTTACGCTATAAAAAGCAGGAGAGACAACTGGCAGGAACTCACAGCATTCTACGAGTTCCCTGTAGAAATCAGAAAAATTATTTATACGACCAATCTTATAGAGAACCTGAAAGGAAAAATAAGGAAGTACATCAAAAATAAATTATCCTTCCCCACAGATGACGCCGTGATTAAATCTGTATTTTTGGCTCTCAGGGAAGCAACCAAAAAATGGTCAATGCCTGTTAGAAATTGGGAATTATACTCAATCAGTTCTTAATCATATATCAAGAAAGGGTCAGACTTTAAAGAAGTCAAACCCTCCGTATTGAAAGTTTACACACTTTACGAGATAATGTCTATAAAGTACCACGAAAGTTATAATAGATGGTAATAAGTTCAATTTGCGAGTTCTTACAATCATTAGTATGATTATAAACTAAATACTTCATTTTCTTTTTACGCTTTCGCGAAAGCGTAATACTTCTAATCTTCAATCTACTATATAACAAAAGATTAATTTTATTACCATATAAAAAAATCCAAGCCGATTAGGCTTGGATTTTCAATATTAAATTGTCATTTGAGATTATTTCATTTGCTCTAAGAGACCTTCTATTGTATTTGACATTACAACACCAGGTAATTTTACTGGAGATCCTACTTGTGCCAAGAAGGTTCCATTTACCTCACCTTTTTTATAGGTAGTAAACCCAATTCTGTATAGCCCTTTAGTTAATGCTTTTAAAGGATCACCTACTTTACTTTTGTAACGTAAAAGTGAGTTGTATGAGCTTCCACTAGGTTGCTTAGGCATTTCACCACTATCATCATTTCTTTCAAGAGTAGTCCACGCTGCACTTGCAGATCCTGCAATTCCGTCTTTAGTAAATACACTAGATCTTTCTAAAGTAATGTATGTGTCAAAATAGTCTTTTGAATCTTTATTGTCTTCATAACCATCTGCTATAATTGGATTTTTAGTTTTCGTCTTTCCAGCAGGAGACATCATTCTTAGACCTAATTCTGGAGCGACAGCTGGAATCCATAAGTATATGTAGTAAAATTTCTTACCATCTTTTACTTCGCTTTCTGTTCCAGGAGCAGCGTGACCTAGGTAACTCACAACATCTGTGTAAGGAACTCTTTTTGAAATTGGGCCTACTTTTTTCTCAATAGAACTTCCAAATGCTTTTAGTTTTTGAGCATTGACAGTACTGCTTGCAGCAAATACAAAAAGGATTAATAGACTTGCATTTTTAATTAATTTCATAATTGTTTAATTTTAGGTTAATTAGATTTTAATACTCGATGTATTAATAAATCCAGGACAAAAATAGATTGGAAAGTAACCTTAATAAACAAAGATTGAGTAAAGTGTTTTACACAGTGAGTGAAATAATCTTTTGAGTGAGTGAGGTATGATTTTAGTAAATCTATAATATCTAAATAAACACGAATAGTTTGTTCTTTGGTAGTGTCCAATAAACTGTGTAAAGTTGAAAATTAGGTGGGTTTTAAAACCCGCCTAATTTTTTGTTTAATTTTAAAACACAGTATTATGGATTATTTAAAGAAATAATTTTTAGAAAGTGGTCTTCTGGATGGTTTAAC
>CALKZS010000057.1 GCA_938002835.1 uncultured Dokdonia sp.
CTGTAGGTCTTGACTTTGAAGGACAAGGTGTAAATAAATGGGCAAAATTAACTGCTGAAGTTGCTCAAAAAAGGAATGCAATTGCTATTGTTCTTGATGACAATGTACACTCGGCAGCAACAGCTCGTCAAGAAATTAAAAATGGAAGTACCGAAATCTCAGGTAACTTTACAGTAGCATCTGCACAGGATCTTGCAACAGTACTTAATGCAGGTAAACTTCCTGCATCTTCTAAGATTATTTCTGCAGAAGAGATAGGACCATCATTAGGTCAAGAAGCAATAGATTCTGGAATACTTTCATTTCTTATTGCACTTTCTTTAGTACTTATATGGATGGTATTTTATTATGGTAAAGCAGGTTTATTTGCAGATATTGCACTAGCGGTAAACATCTTATTCATATTTGGAGTACAAGCAGGTCTTGGAGCCGTATTAACGCTTCCTGGTATTGCAGGTATTGTACTTACTATAGGTATGTCTGTAGATGCAAACGTACTTATCTTTGAACGTATAAAAGAAGAAATTCGTAAAGGAAAGTCTCAAAAAGATGCCATTAAAGATGGTTTCCAAAATGCACTTTCATCTATTCTTGATGCCAATATAACAACGTTCCTAACAGCACTTATCCTTTTCTTATTTGGAACAGGACCTGTACAAGGATTTGCAACAACCTTAATGATAGGTATTGCAACATCTCTTTTCTGTGCCATCTTTATCACCCGTCTATTTATAGATGGATACGGCAAAAACGGAAAGTCTTTAGAATTTGCTACAGCATTTACAAAAAATCTTTTTGTAAACAACAATGTAGATTTCTTAGGAAAACGCAAGATTGCTTATGCTATTTCTGGTTTACTTGTTATTGGTGGTCTTGTTGCCTTATTTACAGGAGGACTTAAAGCAGGTATTGATTTTGTAGGAGGTCGTACGTATACTGTTCGTTTTGAACAACCTATGAATGCACAAGAAGTAGAAGATGCTCTAGCTATAGAATTTGAAAGTGCAGATGTAAAAACATTTGGAGCAGATAATCAATTAAAGATTACCACAAAATACCGTATTGATGAGACAGGTACGGAGATAGATGCTCAAGTTGAACAACAACTTTTTAAAGCACTTACTCCATATTTACCAACAGGTATGAGTTATGACGCTTTTGCAAAAAGTTCTGACGACAAACAAGTAGGTAAAATGGAATACTATATGGTAGGACCTACTATTGCAGATGATATTAAAAGTGGTGCATTATATTCAGTAATAGGATCCTTAATCGTAGTATTCTTATATATCTTATTACGTTTCCGTAGATGGCAATTCTCTCTTGGAGCAGTTGCGGCTGTTTTCCACGATGTATTAATTGTATTAGGTGTATTTGCGATTTTCAAAAATATTATGCCTTTTGATATGGAAGTAAACCAAAACTTTATTGCGGCAATACTTACCGTTATAGGATACTCTCTGAATGATACCGTGGTTGTTTTTGACCGTATACGTGAGTATATCAAAGAACACGGATCTACAAGAGGCTTTGGAAAATTAATAAACCAAGCACTTAACAGTACATTGAGTCGTACATTAAATACATCTGTAACAACATTAATCGTGTTACTTGCGATATTCTTTATAGGTGCTCCATCTATTAGAGGATTAATGTTTGCATTAATTGTAGGTGTATTAGTAGGAACATACTCGTCTCTATTTATTGCTACACCAGTAATGTTTGACACAGTACAAAAGAAAGGTCTTAAAGAACCTAAAAAAGAAGAAGAGGAAGAAGCATAAGCATACCTTCTTTAAAACTAAAAAAACCGTTGCTTCACAGTGACGGTTTTTTTATGTTATTATTTTGAAGTCTATAAATGGTGTTACTAACTTTTATTTTACTTTTTTTCTTTCATATTCATAAAAGGGCAATTTTTCTTCAACTGCTAGTAAATAATCCTTTAACAAATAAACTACGTTTTTTTCATCTCTTTTTTTATCATTTGCAATGATTATTATATTATGAAGAAACACTACAATTCCTGAAATTAAAGAATCTATATCTTGACATTCTAAAGGAGGAAAACCCTCATTTAAAGCATTGTTGTTTAAATCATCTAAATCAGATTGAAGAAACAAAATAGAGCTTAATAGTTTTTTGTAGGAGCCTTTTTTCTCATACTCACTTAACTCGTTATTTAATTTATTATAAATTATTTTACTCTTTTTAAATATGTCATCTGCTTTGTCTAAATAAAAACCTTTTGGTAATTCATTATCTGGTATAAAGTCACTAAAAGCTGTATAGTTTTTGTCCCATATAATTTCTATCTCATTAGTTACTTCATCAGCTTTAAATGGAGATAGTGGGTGTTTACAGTTTTTATCATTACATATGGCTCTACAAAATGTTAATCCTCGCTCCACTTGTTGAATTCCATCATAAAAAAACAGATAGACAATATCTGCTGGTTTATTTTGGTAATTTTCTTTTATTATATCATTACCATAATAATCGCTGAATTTTAACTTTTCTATGATGCTAGGTATCATATTCTTCATTGAGAATTTACTTTTTGCTTGAGTAGACTCAACAAGAATTTTTGCTGATATTCTTCTGGCTCCGTTATGGGAAGTGTCTGAAACGCTTATTGTAGTATAATGGTTAGGGTTTGAATATACTTTTGTTATTTCTTCTTTTGATTCACTCAAAAGATTAGTTTTTGGAATTTCGATTTTCCAACCTTTTTCAAACTCAGTGATTTTTGATAAATTAATAAATTCCCAGTAACTTTTATCAGAATTTGGGTTGTAAAGTATTATCAAAACAGGCAATGATTGATTAAGCCAATAATCCAAATGCTTTTTTTTGCCTCTATATATAATAGACTTTTCAGTTTCTTCCGAAAAGTAACTCATTCCACTTTTAATTTGTAATGCTAATATCTGCCCACTAGGAAATTGATTTTGTACAATTTCTACGTGCATATCAATTCCAAAGTCAGATATAGGTTGTTCACGCTCTATCCAACCAAACTTTGATAGAAAAATCAAAGCAACTTTATGAACTCCTATCCTTTCAATTGGGTCAAATTTTGTCATTTAATTAAGGAATATTCAAATACTTATGCGTTTGCAAAGACACTTTCCATTTAGGATGTTTCATCACATAATCTACAATAAGAGGTACTATTTTATCACGTACAGACCATTCTGGTTGTAAATAGAGAATACATTCATCATTTACCTGTGCAGCATATTTTTCTGCAAATTCAAAGTCAGATTTATTGTATATAATTACTTTAAGTTCGTGAGCTTTATCAAGTACTGAGACTTTAGGAAGCATACGTTTTTTAGGAGAAAGACAGATCCAATCCCAATCTCCAGAAAGCTCATAAGCTCCAGAAGTTTCTATATGCGTGGTAAGCCCTAATTTTTTTAATTTTTGAGTAAGTGGCATCATATCCCACATTAATGGTTCTCCACCAGTAACAACAATAGTATCAGAATATGCTGCTGCATTTTTTGCAATCACATCTGCACTTGTAGGTGGATGTATTGCAGCATCCCAACTCTCTTTTACATCACACCAATGACATCCCACATCACAACCTCCTACTCTAATAAAATATGCAGCAGTCCCTTTATGAAACCCTTCACCTTGTATGGTATAAAATTCTTCCATCAAAGGAAGCATTTCTCCTAAGTCTACCTGTGCTTGTATTGATTCTAAAGCCTGTTTTGTCATAGCTTACAAAGATACTGTATACAGTATTCAATTGTACATCATATAATTCAATTTTAAAATGTGTTGCATTACAACTTTCGCGAAAGCAGTAATAAACACTCCTGTTAAAGACAAACATTTTTATTTAATACGTATTTTTATACTACATAAATAAGATCATTATAAATGAATTATGAAAATAATCTCGCTTTCGCGAAAGCGCAAGACGAAAAAGACCCTCTCAAAGATTATAGATCTCAATTTTATATTCCTGTAGATAAAGACAATAATGAACTTATTTATCTATGCGGAAATAGTCTAGGGTGCCAGCCCACATCTGTGTCATCATATATTGAGCAAGAACTTAATGACTGGGCAGATCTAGGTGTAGAAGGTCATTTTGAGGCAGAAAACCCTTGGTTATCATATCACGAGTCGCTTTCTAAACCTATGGCAGCTATTGTAGGCGCAAAACCTAGTGAGGTTATTATTATGAATACTCTAACGACCAATCTACATTTAATGATGGTCTCTTTTTATAACCCCACACCAGAGCGCCATAAGATTATTATTGAGAGTGATGCTTTTCCTTCTGACAAATATGCTGTAAAAAGTCAAATACAACAACGAGGCTACGATCCTAATGATAGTTTACTTTTATGGCAACCTCGAGAAGGTGAAAACCTATGTCGTTATGAAGATTTAGAAGCTTTAATTCAAGAACACGGAGATAGTGTTGCTTTACTGCTCATAGGCAATACAAACTATTATTCAGGACAATGTTATCCTATCAAAAAAATCACAGCATTAGGACATAAAAATGGCAGTAAAGTAGGTTTTGATCTTGCTCACGGTGTAGGTAATATAATGCCAGAATTGCACGACAATGGTCCTGACTTTGCTGTCTGGTGTACTTATAAATATTTAAATAGTGGTCCCGGAAGTTTAGGAGGTTGTTTTGTGCACGAGCGACATCATACTAATACTAGCATACAACGTTTTACAGGATGGTGGGGTCAAAATAAAGACACTCGTTTTAATATGCGTAAAGGTTTTGACGCTATTCCTACTGCTGAGGGCTGGCAATTATCAAATCCGCCTATTTTGAGTATGGCAGCTGTAAAAGCGAGTTTAGACATTTTTGCACAAGCAGGGATGAACAATATTAGATCAAAATCTATTAAACTCACAGGATATTTAGAATTTCTAATTAATGATTTAAATAATGATCGCATACAGATCATTACACCATTAGATCCTGAGCAACGAGGTTGCCAGCTAAGTATACAGGTAAAAAATGCAGATAAAAACTTACACAAACAACTTACAGAAACAGGTGTAATTTCAGACTGGAGAGAACCCGATGTAATACGCATAGCCCCTGCTCCATTGTACAATACTTTTGAAGACGTGTTTGAAATGGTGGAAAGATTGAAAAAAGTACTTTAAATTTAAAACACTTTTGTTAAAGCGGAAGTCTCTATAAAGAAAAGAATAATTGCGAATGGTTGGATAAGATTTCCGCCTTCGCGGAAATTAACTAATCTCTCTCCCCTTGGGAGAGATGTCTAAAGGACAGAGAGGGAATGTACATACCAGACATATATAAAAACGAAAATCAAGAAGAGATAAGAGCTTTTCTCAAAGAGAATGCTTTTGGTATTCTTGTCACAAATAAAGAAGAAAAGTCTTGTGCCACTCACATACCGCTAGAACTTGTAAAAAGAGAAGACGGCACCGAAATTTTACACGGTCATATTTCTAAAGCAAATGAGCAAGTTGCTCACCTCATCAATGGTAAAGAAGTGCTTTGCATCTTTAATGGCCCGCACAGTTATATTTCTGCTAGTTGGTATAATTTTGAAGAAGTTTCTACCTGGAATTATATTGCAGTACAAGTAAGAGGCAAGATTAAATTACTCAATAAAGAAGAAACATACAATTCTGTAAAAGCCTTGATGGATAAATATGAAGCTCCTCAAGAAGAACCTGTTGATATAAATCTCCTTTCTGAAAAAACAATGCGCCAAATAAATGGTATTGTCGCTTTCGAAATAGAAATTACCAGTATAGACGCTGCAAAAAAAATGTCTCAAAATAGAGATAAAGTAAATCATACAGCCATAGTATCACGCTTGCGCGAAACTGGACATACTCCTGAAAAAGCAGTTGCAGATGAGATGGAAAAAACTATTCAAACATCTTTCGCGAAAGCGAAAAATTTATAAAATATAACAATAGTAAATGTGGGATGAGATTCCCACCTTCGTGGAAATGAAAAAAGATAAACAAAAAGAACATATACTCATTATAGGCGCTGGGCTCTGTGGCTCATTACTTGGACTTCGTATGGTACAACGTGGCTACAAAGTCACACTTATGGAAAAGAGACCTGATCTAAGAGAAATACATCAAGATGCTGGAAGGTCTATTAATCTTGCATTTTCAGATCGTGGGATGAAAGGTATCAAACTTGTTGGTCTTGAAGAAGAGGTCAAAAAACTATGTATCCCAATGACAGGGAGAATGATACACGACAAAGAAGGAAACACCTTTTTGAGCCCTTATTCTGGAAGAGATAATGAATATATCAATTCTATCTCTAGAACAGATCTTAACATAATGCTACTAAACGCAGCAGATCAATATGACGATTTGCAAGTGTATTTTAATGAAAAATGTAAAGATGTAGATCTAAAAAATGCAACCGCTACTTTTGAAAACTATCTCACTAAAAAACAACAAACTATTACTGCTAATGTCGTTTTAGGAGCAGATGGAGCAGGCTCGGTCGTGAGAAAAAGTATGTATTTAAGTAAAGAATTCTTGTTTAGTTTTTCGCAAGATTATCTAGAGCACGGGTATAAAGAACTTACCTTCCCTCCTGCTCAAGATAATGAATACCGTACAGAAAAAAATGCATTACACATCTGGCCACGTGGTCGTGATATGATTATTGCACTCCCTAATCTAGACGGAAGTTTTACCGTAACGCTATTTATAGATTATAAAAATGCTCCAGATAGTTTTGAGTCTCTCAATTCTCCTGAAACCATCACAGAGTATTTTAATCGTCAGTTTCCTGATGCTGTACCTATGATGCCAGAATTGGTTAAAGATTTTGAAGAAAATCCTGTAGGTCCGCTAGGTACTATAAAATGTCATCCTTGGAGTGCTTTTGGTAAAACGTGTTTACTGGGAGATGCTGCTCACTCGATTGTGCCTTTCTATGGGCAAGGGATGAATGCAAGTTTTGAAGATGTTGTTGTTTTTGATGAGACGTTAGAAAAGTATGGTGATCAAGGTTGGGAAGCAGTATTTACAGCTTTTGAAAAAAACAGAAAACCAGATACAGATGCCATTGCAGATCTTGCTGTAGATAATTTTCACGAGATGAAAGAGCATACAGCACATCCAATGTTTCAAGAAAAACGAAAACTAGAAACGGCTTTTGAAAAAGAATTCCCAAAAGAATATTCTTCTAAATACAGTTTGGTTACCTTTAATGATAACATAGGATATCGTGAAGCAATGATAAAAGGAAGAGCACAAAACAAAGCGATTCTTAACTTATTAGATGATGGGAAGCTGCCAGATACACTTTCGCTTAAAGCGAAATTAAAAATCGTACAACAAGCTACAAATGCCATTATACACGATGACGAAGTAGGACGATTATAGATATTAATTTAAAAAGTCGAATTTGGGAATAGATTTCTGCCTTTGCAATTCATACTTTCTTGTTAGAAAGGAAGTTTATAAAAAATAATAATTGTGAATGTGCGAGATAAGATTTCCGCCTTTGCGGAAATTAAATAGAATGGGATTAGAAGAAAAGAAAGTAACTCCGCGAGGAGCTTATCCACATATAAAACGAGCAGGAGATTTCTTATTTGTTTCTAGAACAAGTAGCCGTAGATCTGACAATACATTTGCAGGGGTAAATATGATTGATGAGATGGATACAATGCACCTAGATATTAAAGAACAAACAAGAGCTGTACTACAAAACATTTAAAAAACACTTGTTACTGAAAATGCAACATTAGCAGATGTAGTAGATGTTACCTCATTTCTTGTTAATATGAATGACTTTGCAGGATATAATAAAGTCTATGGAGAGTTTTTTAATAAAGAAACTGGACCTGCCCGAACAACCGTTGCCGTGCATCAATTACCATATCCGCATCTTGTAGTAGAAATTAAAGTAATGGCTTACAGACCTTTATAACAACATATATGAGAGCTACAATATTTTGCAAACTAAAAGGGGTTTTAGCAATAGTCATTATCATTTTTACCTCTAATAATTTACATTCTCAAAAAGTATCTACTTCTGACATCAAACTAGGAGAAACGTTAACTTTTGAGACTACCATTTTAGGAGAGCAAAGACAATTGAACATTTACACACCTCCGTCATTCGGGAAGACAGACAAGAAATATCCAGTGATTTATGTTCTAGATGGTTCGCTAGATTAAGATTTTACTCATATTATAGGATTAGCTCAATTTTCTTTTTTTTCCTGGATCAATACTATTGAAGAATCTATTGTGGTGAGAATTTCTAATATAGATCGAAAAAAAGATTTTACCTTCCCTACAAAAAACAAAAAGGACAAAGAAGAGTTTCCTACTACTAGGTATTCTGAAAATTTTATCTCATTTCTTAAAAAAGAAGTGATTACTATGGTTTATAAAACCTATCAAACTAATAACAACAAAACACTTATGGGGCAATCTCTAGGAGGTTTACTAGCATCAGAAATTTTATACAATCACACTTCCCTCTTTGACAAATACATTATTGTAAGTCCTAGTCTTTGGTGGGATGACGTAAGCCTTCTTTCCTTAGAAACAACTTTTACAGCTCCACATCCTAAAGTATATATTGCTGTAGGAAAAAAAGGTCCTACAATGGAAGCTACTGCCACAAAATTGTATTATAAAACTTGGTTATTACTTGATAGAACAAATGTGTATTATGTTTTTCTAGAAGAAGCAAATCACGGTGACGCTTAACATATTGCTACATACAACGCCTTTAGAAGGTTTAAAGAAGTAGAAACTGAACCACTATGGACTTAAAGTCCATAGGTTCGGGCTAGTGACTTAAAGTCACCCCAAGGTCATTTCTCAATTATAAAATTCGTTACATTACCATCATTTGGTCTTCGATGATGCTCTAAATATTCATTAACCATCTCATCAGTAATATTAACCATACTCCAACAAACATATCCTATGCCCCAAAAATCTCTACCCCAATATTTCTTTTGTAATTCAGGAAACTCTTGTTGAAGTTTTCTTGAACTTCTACCCTTTAATTTCTTAACCAAATCACTTACCTTTTTTGAAGGCATATACTCCAAATGCATATGAACGTGATCTTTT
>CALKZS010000058.1 GCA_938002835.1 uncultured Dokdonia sp.
AAGGCATATTGAGAAAAATAAGAAAGAAATCTTTACAGGGGATATAAAAACCTTTGTAATACATTACTTAGTGCAAGATTACAGTCCAGAACAAATAGTTGGTTATGCTAATAGATTAGGCAAGCCTTGTGTCTCAGTTGAGCGGATATATCAGTTTGTCTGGGAAGATAAAAAGAATGGAGGCTCACTCCATAAACATCTAAGAATTAAAGGGAGGAAGTATAAAAAACGAGGCAACTTAAACAATGCAAGAAGTCAAATAGTGGGTAGCGTAGATATCACCCAAAGACCTAAAGTAGTTGAGAAAAAAGAACGTTTTGGAGACTTGGAGATAGATTTGGTAGTCGGCATAAATCATAAAGAAATTGCTGAGCAATTTAATATTGATTTCTTCTTTGCTAAACCCTATTATAGCTGGCAAAGAGGAGCTAATGAAAATTTAAATGGATCAGTCAGACAATTTTTTCCAAAAAAAACTAACTTTGATCTCATTCAAGAAAATCAAGTCGAAAAAATACTAAACAATAGACCCAGAAAGAGGTATAATTACTTAACACCAAATGAAGTATTTGTTAACGCAATTAACAACAACGGAGTTGTTGCGTTTATGACTTGAATCCACCCAGTATTTATATGAAGTTTTCAAAAAATTAACAACTTTACTATCCTAATTTACATACAACACCCTTCATTAGAATTCCTACCTTTATATTATGAAAAAAAATACCGTAACAGAGCAGTTACTTTTTGATCTTTTAAAGAAAAATTTTGGTTATGATCACTTCAGAAACAATCAAAAAGACATTATCACTACTATTTGTGATGGTAATGATGCTCTTGTTATTATGCCTACTGGTGGAGGAAAGTCTTTATGTTTTCAATTACCTGCAATTACTCTAGAAGGAACAACTCTTGTAATTTCTCCTCTTATTGCTCTTATGAAAGATCAAGTAGATGCCTTAAGAGCAAATGGCATTGCTGCTGCATATTATAACAGCACGCAACCTTTTGAAGAAACACAACAAGTTTTAGAAAACCTTAATGCTGGCAAACTAGATCTTATTTATGTAGCTCCAGAAAGTTTACAGCTACTAGATGCACATCTCACCGCTATCACTATAAATCTTATTGCTATAGACGAAGCACACTGCATCTCTTCTTGGGGTCACGATTTTAGACCTGCCTATACCCAACTAGGATATCTTAAGAAGCGATTTCCAGAAACGCCACTTATTGCACTTACAGCTACCGCAGATAGATCTACCCAAGACGATATTGCAGAGCAGTTAGGCATTGCTCACGCTCAAAAATTTATTTCTTCTTTTGACAGACCTAATTTATATCTAGATGTACGACCTGGCCAAAAACGTAATGAACAAATACTTGCTTTTTTAGATAAACATCCTTTTGAAAGTGGTATTATTTATTGTTTATCACGAAAAAGCACTGAATCCTTAGCAGAAAAACTTCGTTCTAAAGGCCATACCGCTCAAGCCTATCACGCAGGAATGTCTCCTGAGCAACGCAGCAAAGTGCAAGAAGATTTTATAAATGACACCACCCCTATCATAGTGGCAACCATCGCTTTTGGTATGGGCATAGACAAAAGCAATGTGCGCTGGGTAATACACTACAATATGCCTAAAAACTTGGAGGGATATTATCAAGAAATAGGTCGTGCAGGACGTGATGGATTACCAGCACATACCGTTCTTTTTTACAGCTATGCAGATACTATCCAACTACGCAAGTTTATTGATCAATCGTCTAATGTAGATTATCAAACCGCAAAGCTAGATCGTATGCAACAATATGCAGAAGCACTGAGTTGTAGAAGAAAAGTATTGATCAACTACTTTGGCGAATTCTTACAAGAAGACTGTGGCAATTGTGATGTTTGTAAAAACGCTCCAGAATACTTTGACGGCACAGTATTAACCCAAAAAGTACTCTCTGGAGTTGCTCGCATAAAAGAGCAAGAAGCTATGGGAACAGTAATAGATGTACTACGAGGTTCTCAAAATGCTCAAGTGTATGACAAAGGCTATCAACACATCAAAACATACGGTGCTATAAAAGATGTTTCTTGGAGAGATTTACAGCAATATGTAATACAAATGATTAACCAAGGGTTGTTAGAAATACGCTTTCGCGAAAGCGGACGCCTACTACTAACCCCTCTTGCTAATGATGTGCTATTCAAGGGCAAAAAAATACAACTAGCAAAGCTCGCACAACCTAAAGCTGAACCTATTGTAAAAGAACGTAAACCTAAAAAACCAAAAGGCACACTCTTTGAAAAACTACGCGACTTAAGAGCTGAGCTTGCTCGTGATGCAAATGTGCCAGCATATATTATTTTTTCTGACGCCAGCCTTAAAGATATGGAAGATCAAGAACCGCAAACGGTAAAAGAATTTCTAGAAATACAAGGTGTAGGACAAGTAAAGAGTGATAAATATGCAGCAGATTTTCTTAAGATCATAAAAGCTCATTTACACAAACCAAAACCTAAAAAACCAAGTAAAACTTTTGAAGAAACACGTAGTTTTATAGAACAGGGTTTATCTCTTGAAGAAATTGCAGAAGCAAGACAGCTTACCGTATCTACAATTTACAATCATTTAATAAGACTACACGAAGAAGGTATTGAGATAGATTTTTATCAATTTATCCAACCTGTAGAAATTGATCAAATCAATGCTGCCACTTCAAAACTAGAAGAGCCCGAAAAGCTCAAATCATATTTTGATTTTTTTAAAGAAGATATTCCTTATTGGAAGATTAAATTGGCTTTATTTCTTTCTAAAAAAACTGAAAAAAACTAGTTTTTATGTGTATTTACAATCGCCCTCTCATTCTTTTCATCTATCCAAGCTTGACCTTTTCGGCGACGCATAAAATTATCATAGTGTCTCATATAAAAAACATTATATAATGCATAGCGCAAGTGTTTAAAGCGTCTTGGTAATGCTCGTAAACTCATACTAAATCCTGGAGTTATATATTTCATATAGTGCCAATAGCCTTCTGGCATATATAATGTCTCTCCGTGATTGAGATTGCAAATAAACCCTTCTGCCTTTTTAAGTGCTGGGAATTTTTTATAATCTGGAGCATCAAAGTCTATATCTTCTCTAGTGATTAAAGAATAAGGCACCTTATACAAATGTTTTGTCTCACTAGGCGGAAAAAGTATCACTTGTTTTTTTCCTTCAAAATGAAAGTGTAAAATATTTGCCCAATCTATATCGTGATGCATAAACACCTTACTTCCTTCACCTCCAAAAAACAACATAGGTATTTGCTTTAACAGCCGTAAACCCATTTTTGGGAATTTAAAATCTGTTTTTAAAGAAGGTACTTCTTTCATTAAATTATAAAGAAATATCCTATAATCTGTAGGTTCTTTTTTAAGTAAATCAATGTACTCACTCATTTGCATTGTAGCGTGAGCCTCATTAAAACCTTCGTCGTGCTTTACGGGTCTATCATCATAAAGAGGTACTATTTTATCTCCTGCAATTTTCTTAATATAAGATAAATTCCATTTTTTATATGCTTCCCAATCATCTATTAAATGCTCAATAACAACTGGTTTTTGCTTTTTTACATAGTCTCTTACAAAGTCTTCTTTTGTAATACTTTTTACTCTATGAATTTCTTTTAATCGCATTGTACTACAATAATACAAAATGAAAAAAGATCATCACAAAGTGACAGTCTTTCTAATATATTTTTAAATGCTTTGTTATTGTTTTACAGCTTTACCCGCAAGTTTTGCTGCTTCATTACGCTCTATTTTGTGACCAGGTCTAGACCATTTAGGTTTTTCTCCTAGCGGTTGTAATTTAGAATCTTCTGCCTCTACAGTTTGTGGCTGTGCCTTTTTAACAAAAGGTTTCATAGGTTTTAATCCTAACAATTTAAACATCTTCATATCTTCATTTACATCAGGATTAGGCGTTGTAAGTAACTTGTCTCCTGCAAAAATAGAATTTGCTCCTGCAAAGAAACACATTGCTTGCCCCTCTCTACTCATATCTGTTCTCCCAGCACTTAATCTAACCTGTGTTTGTGGCAATACAATTCTTGTAGTTGCCACCATACGTATCATTTCCCAGATAGAAATAGGCTCTATGTCTTCCATAGGTGTACCTGGTACAGCTACAAGTGCATTAATAGGTGTAGATTCTGGTTGCGGATCTAATTTTGCTAATGCTACAAGCATTCCTGCTCTATCCTTAACAGCTTCTCCCATACCAATAATACCACCGGAACAAACAGTTACATTTGTCTTACGCACATTAGAAATCGTGTCTAAACGATCTTCAAAAGCACGAGTAGAAATTACATCTTTATAATAATCTTCAGAAGTGTCGAGGTTGTGATTATATGCATATAATCCAGCTTCGGCAAGACGCTCTGCTTGATTTTCAGTCACCATTCCTAGTGTACAGCAAACCTCCATATCTAGTTTGTTGATAGTGCGCACCATTTCTAACACATTATCAAACTCTGGTCCATCTTTTACATTTCTCCAAGCTGCTCCCATACACACGCGACTACTTCCAGATGCTTTTGCGCGTAAAGCTTGCGCTTTTACTTGTCGTACAGACATTAAATCATTTCCTTCTATATCTGTATGATATCTTGCTGCTTGTGGACAGTATCCACAATCTTCTGGACAACCTCCTGTTTTTATAGAAAGCAAGGTAGATACTTGTACTGTATTAGGGTCGTGATATTCACGGTGTATTGTTGCAGCTTTATACAGCAACTCCATAAGCGGAGTGTTATAAATCTCTAGTACTTCTTCTTTAGTCCAGTCGTGTCTTAATTCTGTCATATCTCAAAAATATGAAATAGTGAGTAGTCCGTGATAAGAGGCTCTATATTTTTTTAAACTAAAAAGTTAAAAAGAGTTATAATAATACCTTTAGATCAAAAAAGAGTATCATTTTTATGCTTTCGCGAAAGCGTAATTATAATTATTATTAGACCAATAAAGAGCTTATGCTTTTTCCACTATAACACTTACCGCATTACCTCCAAAACCTACAGCATTAATCATAATTTTTTTGAGCGTTTTTGGAGCTGTTCTTTCTTTAAGATAAGAAACTCCTATAAATGTTTGTGCTTGTAACATCTGTACAGCAAGCTCAAGACTTAGTAGCCCACTAGCTCCGAAGGTGTGTCCTATCTTCCATTTATTTGTAGTAAGTAACGGGGGCTTATCTCCATACATCGCTTTTATAGCTTCCATCTCAGAGTCGTCTCCTTTCATAGTACCTGGTGCGTGCATAACAATAGCATCTATCTCTTTAGGATTTGTATCTCCAAGTGCCATTTTCATAGATTTTGTAAAACAATCTCCTGTGCTAGATAAAGATACCGCGTGATCTATAATTTCTGTAGCATATCCTACACCTGTTACATATGCAAGTGCGTTTTTCTTTTTTCCCACTTCTAAGCAGGCAGCTGCAGCACCTTCTCCTAGCACCATTGTATTCTTTTTCTTAAAAAGGTTGAGTGCTTGGCTAGGGTATAATGCATTTGCATCTTCTCCAGGAGTGAGCTTCATAGCTTGCATTTGCGCAATAGTAAATGGGGTAAGTGCTGCCTCAGAACCTCCTACAAGAAATTTTTCTGACATCCCAGATTGTAACCACGCAATTCCATTTAACAATGCGTGTAATGCAGTACTACAGGTGATAGAATGTGAAATATCTGGGCCTGTACTCTTTAAATCTTGTGCTAACCACGATGAGATATTACCCAAAGTAGTAGATGGTGAGGTGAGTGTGGGTGTGATATTGCGCTTTTGAAAAGCTTCAAAATATTTTTCAAAAAGCTGTGTTGCTCCTCTCGAAGAACCGACATTAATTCCAAAATCTCCATCTTTCCAACCTGCTTGAGCAACAGCTTCTCTACCTACTATAATTGCATATAATACTGATGGGTCTAATCGCAAATAGGTAGTGTCTTCTTTTTTGAGTGCTTGTACTTTTGCCTTTGCATCCGGAGAAAGTTTTGCTGTAAAAGCATTTAGCTTTTCATCCCAAATTATACAGGTTCTTTTTTCTAAATATCTATCCCACTGATCTTCGGCAGTGACACCTAGAGGGGAAATAGAATTTAGACCTGTTATTGCTATGGGAGTTTTCAAAGTGGGAAAGCGTTATATATTTATGATGCAAAAATACGCTTTCGCGAAAGCGTATAACTAATAATTTGTTAAAAATTATCTTTCTTTTTCTCTAATATGGAATCATAGATACGTAACATCCATTAATTCAATAACAAATACTTGAAAATAATAACGCAAAAAAGAGTTAATTATAAGGTATATTCCTTTTGTAAGACACCTCAAAATTATCATTTTTGTGCACTTTATATTTAGAAATAAACTCTTTACAACAACAAATGAAATAATTGCAGTTCTGGTAGCTAAAGCAACAAAGACTCAAAATGGCAATTAATTTGAATTATTTACAATATCTAATGACAGTATAGGATAAATTATCGATCTTGTAGGTAAAATAACTAATCATATGGAAAACAATAACGAACATACAAAACCTAAATCTTGGTTTAAACGCAACTGGATATGGGCTCTTCCTGCTGGAGGTTGTTTAACAGTAATTATTATTACAATTGTTCTAACAGTGGTAGGTATATCTACTTTTTCTGATGATATCGAAGCAGGTATTAAAAATCAACAGCAAATAGTTAACAAAGCATTATTAGATGCAGAACAAAATCAAGAAGTTATAACCATTCTGGGAGAACCATTAGAAAGTACTGGCTCAAAAGATTTTAGGAGTTCTTTAGATAATGGTGTCAGAAATTCTACATACGCTATTCCAATCACTGGACCAAAAGGGAGTGGTTCCATACAAATAATTACTCACGGAAGTGGCGAAGAAACTGTGTATGACCTATATATGGTGACTATTGATGGTAGTAGTGCGGCAATAGATCTCAAAGTAGCATTAGAATAAAAATGATTGAAATTAGAAATAGTCTAATGTCTTTTTTATGTAACACTGACTCATAAACAATTAACGTTTGTTGTTTTAAAAATATACAAGTAAAATAATAATCAAATGGATAATAATAATGAACTCATAGAAAGACCTAGCTGGTGGAAGCGCAACTGGAAATGGGCAATGCCAGTAGGTGGATGTCTAACAGTTATTATCATTACTATTATTTTATTTGTAGGAGGCATCTTTGCTCTTGCAGATCAAATTAAAACATCAACTGGTAGTGATGAAGCATTACTTGATGCTCAACAAAACCCAGAAATCATTGCAATTCTAGGAGAACCTATAGAAAGTAATGGTTTTGGACAATTTAATGTATTTATCAATAACGGTGTTAAAACATCTAATTCTTTAACACCTATAAAAGGCCCAAAAGGCGAAGGTGTGATACAAATTAGTAGTCGAGAAGAAAATGGTAAGACCGTGTATGATCTTTACATATTTACTGCAGAAGGCAGTGATGAAGTAATAGATCTAACTCCTAGAAAAGATGCTATAGAATAGGTCTAAAAATGATCTAACACCTCCATAATCACGTCATATATTTTTTGTAACTGTGCCTCTGTAATCACATACGGAGGTAGGATATATATAGTATTTCCTAAAGGTCGTAATGCTACACCTCTGTCTATAAAAAACTGATAGAGTTTATCTCTTAGATTTCCGTAACGATCCATAGATATCGTGAGATCTAAGGCAAATACGACTCCTTTTACACGTACATTTTGAACCTTAGAATGTCCCGCTATACCTTTTGCAAAGTCTTGATGGCACTCTTCAATCCATTTTCTGCTTTCTGTTATTTCTGAACTTTTTAACAAACCTATACTCGCAATAGCAGCCGCACAACCTACAGGATGTGCACTATATGTATGCGCGTGAAAAAACCCTTTATGCACTTCATCACTTAAAAAAGTATCAAATATTTCCTGTGTACAGCTCGTAATACTCAACGGAAACATACCAGCTGTAAGTGCTTTACTAAGACACATAATGTCTGGGGTATATTCCAGTTGATCACAGGCGAAGTTTGTACCTGTTTTTCCAAAACCAGTCATAATCTCATCTGCAATAGTGAGTACATCATTTTTATTACATATTTCAATGAGATGATTAAGTCCATTTGCACTATGAAACTTCATACCTGCAGCACCTTGAACAAGAGGTTCAAAAATGAAAGCCGTGCATTTATGCTCTTCTATAATTTGTTCAAGTTTATTACAAACTTCTTCTAGATTATCTTCTTGCGGCACCGGAATACGAACCACATTTAATAAAAACTCTTCAAAAGGACCGTTATATGAACTTAGTCCTGAGACACTCATTGCCCCAAAAGTGTCACCGTGAAAACCATTTTCAAAAGCAATAATGGTATCACGTTTATCTTCTTTATTGTGATAATATTGTAACGACATTTTAATAGCAGCCTCTACCGCTGTAGATCCGTTATCATTAAAAAAAACTTTCTTCTGGTTTTGAGGTAAAATTTCTAATAACGAACTTGCTAACTCAACAGCTGGTTTATGAGTAAAACCACTAAACATCACAAAGTCTAGTTGTTTCATTTGCTCGTGCATTGCATTTATGATATACTCATTACCGTGACCATACATACAGGTATACCAGGATGCTATGCCATCTATATATTCTTTACCATCTTCTGCATATAAAATAGCACCTTTTGCTTTTGCAATAGCAATAGGAATACTAGCCGTTTTATGCTGCGTAAGTGGGTGCCAGATATGAAGATTGTCTTTTTCTTGAATGGTCATAATTTTTCTAAAAATAATAATACATCAATCATTATAAATTGTGCAGAGCTTCTTTAAATTGATCTGCATAATCTGCAACAACATTTTCATCTATGTAAGGTTCTTGATCTATGCGACCTATCACAACTACTCCTGTCATTTTTGTAATAATAGATTCGGTTGTAGGATGCTCATCGCCAGAAAAAACAATTCCTGCGATATTGATGTTACGAGTTTTGAGGTATTCTATCGTGAGTAATGTGTGATTGATACTTCCTAAGTAATGCCTAGAGAGCACTATTACTTTATCTGTAGGCTCAATTAAATCTACAATAGTTTCGGTTTCATTAATAGGCACTAACAATCCTCCAGCACCTTCAATCACAAGATTATTTGATGTTTTAGGACGTTGTATCTGAGACACTTTGATTTGAACACCATCTATAGCTGCCGCTGCGTGCGGACTCATAGGCGTATGTAATTTAAATGCATTATCGTGATATTGCGTTATATCATTTTTTATATACCTCTTTACTTTATGAGTATCACTATTATCTAGGTCTCCTGCTTGTATAGGTTTCCAATAGTCTGCTTCTAAAGCTTGTGCAACGATAGCTGCTGCAACTGTTTTCCCTACATCTGTAGATATACCTGTGATAAAATATGTATTGTTATTTTTCATAAAAAACACCTCTTTCAAAGTTAGGCTTTAGATATTTTCTTTAATTAATCTCAGCAACTCATCCATCTCTTCCCTTGTGTTATATGCGTGAAGACAGATACGTAGTCTTTCTTCTCCTTCTTTTACGGTAGGAGATAGTATGGGTTTTACATCAAAATTGTTGTTTTTTAGCTTTCGCGAAAGCGTTTTTACATTTTCATTACCCGCAATTATAGTACAATGTATTGCAGAATTACTGGTTATAAAATGTGACGCTAAATTATATTTTGTTAGTTTTTGAGTAAAATAATCTATAGTAGATCTCAACTTTGTAATTGATGTACTATCATTTTTAAGCAGTTGCTCATAGCCTGCTATAACCGTAGCAATGCTATGCGGTGGCAATCCTGTAGTATAGATAAAAGAGCGTGCATAATTTATCAAGTAGTCTTTTAAATCAGTACTCCCTAAAATAACTGCACCGTGTGCTCCCATTGCCTTTCCAAAAGTTACTACTCGTGCAAATACTTTTTCTTCAAGTTTTAATTCTGGAACAAGACCATTACCATTACACCCCAAAACTCCTGTGGCGTGTGCCTCGTCTACAACCAGATGTGCATCATATTTTTCACAGAGATTTGCGATTGCGGTAAGATCTGGACTATCACCATCCATAGAAAATACAGACTCTGTTACTACATATATTACTTGTTCTTGAACGGTTAAATTACTAGTATACTTCTTAAGCAAACTCTCTATATCTGAGAGATCATTATGTAAAAACTTATAACTTTTTGCAAGACTCAGTTGAAGTCCGTCACGTATACTCGCGTGAATATATGAATCATATAAAATCACATCATTGCGCTGTGGCACACTTTGAAAAAAACCAATGTTTGCATCATATCCACTATTGAAAATAAGTGCTGTTTCACTATTATGAAAATGAGACACTGTTTTTTCTGCAAGAGCATATAAAGAGTGATTCCCTGTTAAAAGTCTGCTCCCCGTTGCTCCATTTGCTGTTGTCTTATAATCTTGTAATATCTCTTGGGTACGATTAGAAATAGCCTTTGCATATACTAGATTATTTGAAAAACCCAAATAGTCATTAGAAGAAAAATCTACTAAGTCAGAAGCCATAGGCAACACACGCAAGGCATTTGCTTGCTGACGTTTTTTGAGCTTCTGTTTTAATTTTTTGGGTAACATCGAGGTAAAGATACTTTTTGATTTTGACTTATACGTATGGTCAGACTGTACTTTGTTATGTACTTTTAATATCTAAAATTTATACTATGCGTTTTCTTCTTTTTGTATTGCTTTTAAGCACTGTTTCATATAGTCAAACAAATATCTATAAGATCTCTTTTGATAATGCTGTGCATCACGAAGCGCAAATAAATATTACATTTCCTGCCATAAAAAAACGATCGGTTACTGTGCGTATGAGTCGCACTTCTCCTGGGAGGTATGCTTTGCACGAGTTTGCAAAAAACGTATATGGATTTAAAGCTACAAACAGCAAAGGCGAAGCACTTTCTGTGACTAGACCAGATCCCTATTCTTGGGAAATTACGGGTCACGATGGTACTGTAAATGTGAATTATACTTTATTTGCAAATCGTGGTGACGGTACCTACTCACAGGTAGATGAGACCCACGCTCACCTTAATATTCCTGCAACTTTTATGTATATGGAAAGTATGGAAGAACGACCTATCAAAATTACATTTAACACCAGAAAAGATCTCAATTGGAAAGTGGCAACACAATTAAAACCTATTTCTGAAGCTACATTTTATGCACCTAATCTGTACTATTTTATGGATAGTCCTACAGAAATTAGTGATTATAAATTACGAGAAACAACAATAGATGGTCAGCAAATAAGATTTGCATTACACAGTCCAGATACTGATGCAGACCTAGACACGTATTGGCATAATGTAAAAGCAATTGTAATGCAAGAAAAAGCAGTTTTTGGTGAGTTGCCTACATTTGATTATGGCACTTATACTTTTCTAGCCTGTTATCTTCCTAATGTGTCTGGCGATGGGATGGAACATCGCAACAGTACCATACTTACCGATAAAGAAACCTTAGCAAATGGCGGAATGGCTGGAAATATAGGCACTGTTTCTCACGAGTTTTTTCACGCTTGGAATGTAGAGCGCATTCGTCCGGCAGATCTTGAGCCTTTTAACTTTACCGAAGCAAATATGAGTGAAGGTCTTTGGTTTGCAGAAGGTTTTACTAGTTATTATACTGGTCTTATGATGGCTCGTGCTGGTGTGATTACAGAGGAAGCATATGTAAAAAGTCTCAACAGGACGTTTAACTATGTATGGAATTCTCCTGCTCGAGACTATTTTAATCCTATCGAGATGAGTTATCAAGCTCCTTTTGTAGATGCCGCAACTTCTGTAGATCCCGTAAATCGCGGTAATACATTTATTTCTTATTATTCCTATGGAAGTGTTCTTGGTTTAGCATTAGATCTTTCTTTACGAGAAAAAGGACTTAATCTGGATGATTATTTTAAGTTAGTATGGCAACAACTAGGTAAAAATGAAATTTCCTATACTATGGAAGATCTAGAACGCTTACTGGGGGAGTATGCTGGTGACGCTTTCGCGAAAGCGTATTTCTCTTCATATATATATTCTAGTAATATGCCAAACTATACCCAATTACTAAAATCTGTAGGACTCTTTCTACAAAGAGATCCCGATAAAGCATTTATAGGTGTATCACTTGAAGCCTCTCAAAATGGATTAAAAATCACACAAACGCTCAACCAAAATACTCCTGGATACAATGCAGGGTTGGAAAAAGATGATCTTATCACAGCTATAAATAGCACACCAATTACAACAGTAGAAGATTATGATCATTTTTTAGCCTCTAAAAAGCCTGGAGAAAAAATTGATGTCCAATATGAACGTTTTGGAACTACTAAAACTGTTAATGTAGCATTAACTCCAGACCCTACCTATACAATCTCTATAGATCAAAAAGCTTCTAAAAAAGCAGAAAAGGCTAGAAAGGCTTGGTTAGAAAAAAAGTAACACTCTTTAATTTAATTTTTTAAAAAAAATTATTTTATTATTGTTTTTCGATAATTTTTATATATTTGTTATCGTAAAACGATAATAATATAAAGATTATATAAATGAAATTCTTTGGAAAAAAATCACTCTCATCCCTACTTTTCTGGTTTAGTACTATATGTATTCTAGGGTTTGTACTATTATCATTGTTCATTTTTATCTCAATACTATTTAATAACTATTCTATTGACACTAACAATGAGTTTAGCATAGCCCTACCATTTACAGGCTCTTTTATTAAAGGTGATTACAACCTTTATATTTTCTTGGCAATTTTTGCTTTTCTAATCTTTTATGGATTATTCTTTTACCTGTTACGTAGTATTTTCAAAGCTTTTAGTCAAGAGAAATTGATTTTTACAAAAAAGACCATTAACTATATTAGAAAGTTTGCCTTATTAAATATCTTCTTACCACCATTAGGAATTATCGCAGCATATATTCTCAAAAATGGAATTGATGTTGAAACTATTATACAAGGAGGATTACTTGTTCTTTTGGGCATCTTTAGTCTTTTTGTTGTCGCCGTATTTAAGGAAGGTATCGTACTACAAGAAGAAAATGACCTAACAATATAAGTTATGGCAATTATTATAAACCTAGATATCGTATTGGCAGAACGCAAGATGAAAAGCAAAGAACTTGCAGAAATCGTAGGAATTACTACCGCAAATCTTTCTATTCTAAAGTCAGGCAAAGCAAAAGCAGTTCGTTTTTCTACACTTGAAGCCATTTGCAAAGCATTAGATTGTCAGCCAGGAGACATTCTAGAATACATCGAAAATTAAATCATTCATCAATTAAAATTCAATCATTATGAAATTATTATTCACATTTACTATTTGCATTTTTTCATTCACATTTTTAACAGCACAAGAACTAACAAAAGACACTTTTCTTGCTTTTAAAGCAGATAATGTATCATCCTTAAAGAGTCACATAAGTGATAAAGATTTAAATGCGTGTTTTGAAGTCAATGAAGCACAATACACTCTACTTTCTATAAGTATCAAGATGGGAGCTTCTAAATGTTTTGAGTATTTACTTAATCAAGAGACTATTGAGTTAAATAAAACCTGCGGAGGAAAAACTGCTGCTCAATATACTGCCAAATACGGTAAACTAGAAATGCTTAAACAACTTAAAAAAGCAGGCGCAAATTTGTCAAATACTATTAATGATAAATCTGTATTAGATTATGCAAAAAAATATAAGCAGGAAGAAATTATCACGTACTTATCTGATAACTAAAAAGGCTTAAATATATCAGGATTCTCATAATTAGATAAATATTATCTACATCTTTGTGATTCAAATCACAACAATATGATCACCTACAAACGCGCTACATCAGATAGTGAGCTATATCAAATTCTAGAAATCCAAAAACGAGCATTAAAAACAAATGTTTCTCTAGCTGAGCAAAAAAAGCAAGGCTATATTACCGTACCACATACTTTTGATATCTTAAAAAAGATGAATGATGCTTGCCCTCACATTCTTGCTATAGATGGAGATCAAGTTGTTGGGTATGCATTAGTAATGTTAGAGAGTTTTAGATTCGAAATGGATGTACTAACACCTATGTTTGAAACAGCAGATAGTCTATTACCTGATAAAAACTATGTTGTAATGGGGCAAATATGTATTGATAAACCCTATCGAGGTAAAGGTATCTTTAAAGGATTATACTACTATTATCAATCTGAATTATCTCATACATACGATTGCCTATTTACAGAAGTTGCTACTTTAAACACGCGCTCTATAAATGCACATCTTGCAGTTGGCTTCAAAATAGTACACACCCAAATAACAGATGGGACTAGCTGGGAAATGGTGTGTTGGGATTGGAAATAGTCCCTAATAAATCAATTATATTTGAGTAATGAAAAATCCATATCTAGGCTATCAAAAAACTATAGATTTTTATGATTGTGATACTCATATTATAAATGATTGTGACATCATTGAAACTACTCTTCTCGAGGCTGCTAAAATTATGGAGCTTACTGTAGTAAATACAACTATTCATTCCTTTTCGCCCATAGGTGTGAGTGGTGTTATTGTGATTAAAGAGAGTCATATTGCCATACATACTTGGCCAGAACACGGTTATGTTGCCATAGATATTTTTACCTGTAGTCCTGATCACACGCTTGATAACGGTATTTCGTTCTTACAAGAACGCTTTAAGGCAAGTCGCATCACTCAGAAAGAAATATTAAGAGGAAACCTGAGCCAAATTAAAAACACTAATCCTATAAAAAATGAGTTTTAAAAAACGTATTTATAATTTATTGGACGAAGAACGTGGCAATCAAAAAGGTGATGGTTTAGTTCATTACTTTATTTCAAGTCTTATTATTATTAATGTCATCACACTATTCTTAGAATCTTACAATGATATTAATAAAGAATATGGAGATTTATTTAAATTTATAGAATTATTTTCTATCATCGTCTTTTCTATAGAATATATTTTACGATTATGGGTTGCAGATTATGCTTTCGCGAAAGCGGGACCCGTAAAATCTCGTCTCAAATATATGTTTTCATTTATGGGAATTGTAGACCTACTATCTATACTTCCATTCTATCTTCCTTACTTTATTAGTATAGACTTGAGAGTTATAAGAGTACTCCGTTTATTTAGACTATTACGATTATTTAAACTTAACAGACACAGTAAAGCATTACGTCTTATAGTTACCGTTTTTAAAAAGACCAAAAGTGATATTCTAGTCACTGTCTTTATTGTCTCTTTTTTACTTATTATGGCATCAACACTAATGTATGATATTGAAAATGAAGCTCAGCCAGATGCCTTTGCAAATATTGGAGAAGCACTATGGTGGTCTGTTGCAACATTAACCACTGTAGGATATGGAGACATTTATCCCATTACTGGACTAGGAAAATTATTGAGTGGTATTATTGCACTATTAGGTATAGGTATTGTAGCGCTTCCTACTGGAATTATAAGCTCTGCTTATATAGAAGAGGTTCAAAATAGAAATAAAACCATTCAATGCCCACATTGTGGAAAACCACATTAAAAACATAGACTAATGTTTGGAAAGAAAGAAACACATAATTTAATGCAACTGCGAGAAGGGTACACCCTAAAAACACAAGGTGATAGTTGGAGCATTAAAGAAATAACAGATTATGATTGGGGCGTAGACGGAAAAAGTATTGAGTATACAATTGTATCAAATAATGGACAAAAAGCATACTTAGAAGTAGAACGCTATGATGGTGATTTTGAAATAATGTTTACTGTACCCGCAAGCTTTACATCAATGACACTAGAAGAGGCTATAAACACAAAATCTATTATCTATAATGGAGAGTTGTTTGAACTGGAAGAACAATATCAAGGAGTCACAAAAAATCAAACACTACAAACTTCTTGGGAAAATGTAAAAAACTATATTTTCTACAATAAAGATGAAGTTATGATTGTTATCGAAGCCATTATTGGAAAAGAATATAATGCTTGTTACAGTCAGACTATTAAAGAAAAAGAAATCAAAAATATTAAAGCACCTTGATAATGCTCTTATTTACTAATTAAATAGTAATTTACACCACATCATCATTAATCTAAAATAAAAAGAGTATGCTAACCACAACTTATTCAACTGTTTTAAGAAAGGTATTTCCTTTTATAGTGGTTATTGTATCAATATTACTCACTACTTCTTGTGGAAATTCTAATGATAGTATTACAACAAATAGAGAACCTACAGATTTATTAATTGCAGAGCTAGGAAATACAGAGTATTCTATTGTTTTAAATGATATGAATGTATCTGATTTAAATAGCAAAACGCACTACCAACATAAATACCATATTCTTAAACTAGAAAAAGACTCTCTTGTAGTAGACTCTATGGACTGGCAAACAGTAAATAGAAGTTATTTTGAAAAACACGAAAATGACCTTGGGATGGAAGTGGTTTCTAACCATAATGGCTCATTATCAAAAGTAGCAAGACCTGTCGGATTTGGCTGGGCTATAGGTAATGAAAAATATGGAGAGTGGGAACCTGTATCAAAAGATAGTACTTCTACTGCTTCTAATTCTAATAATAACTCGCAAAGACGATGGAGGTCTAATGGGTCAAGCTTTTTATTTTGGTACTGGATGTTAAGAAGACCTGCTTACCAAAGAGATTACAACGGCTATAGAACTGCTGCCGCTTCAGGAAAGTCGTATTATGGAACTCAAACTAATGGACAAAGCAAGTACGGAACAAATAGCTCTTATCAACGTGGTAAAAGATCTTCTTTTTTCTCACGTAAAAGCTCTAGCAACTCTTGGAAAAGCCACACACAACAAAAAACAAAACGAAGTTCTTCTAGATATAATAACAGTTCTTCTACAAGATCACGCTCTGGAGGTTTTGGAAAATAGGCTTATTTCTTAAATGTCATCAAATAAAAGAAAATCCTTTGTCTTAAAACTAGCTCTTTTTGCTACAGGATTTAGTGGTATTGTCGCAGAGTACATACTCTCTACACTTGCTAGTTACTTTATAGGGAATGCTATTTTACAATTTACGTTAATTGTATCTATAATGCTATTTTCTATGGGATTAGGAAGTAGATTGAGTAAAGTTTTTACAAAACAAATTGTTTTTTATTTTGTTATTGCAGAGCTCATACTATCCATTCTAGTATCATTTTCTGCTATTACTTCTTATATCATTTTTGGAGTAACTAACAACTCGTGGATTATTATTTACTTTCTCTCCATTGCTATAGGGCTACTCATAGGTTTAGAGATTCCGTTTGCAACACGCATTAATAATAAGTTTGAAGAACTGCGTTTTAACATCTCAAACATACTTGAAAAAGACTATTATGGTAGTCTCGCTGGTGGGCTTTTCTTTGCCTTTATAGGACTTCCTTATTTAGGATTAACCTATACTCCTTTTGTTTTAGGATTTATAAACCTTCTTGTCTCTTTCTGGTTGTTTTATACATTACGCAATAATATTTCAAATAAGTTACAACTACTTTTATATATACTCTACGGTATTGTATTTGCTATTATTTTAATAGGAACCATATTTGCAAAGCCTTTAGTGATGTTTGGAGAACAGGCTAAGTATAAAGACAAAATAGTATTTACTAAACAAACCAAATATCAAAAAATAGTCATCACTTCCTGGAAACAATGGCATTCTCTTTATATAAATGGCAATCAACAATTATCTACTTTTGACGAATATCTATATCACGAACCTATGGTTCATACAGCTGCCGGAATTACAGATTCTAAAAAGAATATTCTCATATTAGGTGGTGGAGATGGTTGTATTGCTAGAGAACTTTTAAAATATCCTGATGTAAAAAAAATAACACTTGTAGATCTAGATCCTACAATGGTAGAAATAGGAAAAACACATCCTGTATTTAAAAATCTCAATAACAATGCTCTTAATAATGTAAAAGTTAAAACTGTCACAGCAGATGGTTTTACTTTCTTAGAAAATATTAACGAACAATATGATCTCATTCTAGCAGATCTACCTGACCCTAATAATGTAGATCTTAATAAACTGTACACAAAAGAGTTTTACACCCTTTGTTATCAAGCACTAACCGACAATGGGACTTTTATCACACAATCTGGAAGTCCTTACTATGCTACAAAAGCATTTTATTGTGTAGAAAAAACATTACGCGCTGCAAACTTTAATACGCTCCCTATACACAACCAAGTATTAACACTTGGGGAATGGGGGTGGATTATTGCAAAAAAAAGTACTTTAAGGTCTAAAGACATTGAAAATATCTCTTTAGAGAACCTCTCTTTAAAGTGGCTCTCAAAAGAATCTTTACCTGCACTAACTCATTTTGGGAAACCTCTAGTAGACACTACAGGATTAGAAATCAATACTATTTTCACCCCAACACTATATACATATTATAAAGCAGGTAATTGGGATTTGTATTAAATACGCTTTCGCGAAAGCGGCATCTCTGTAGGTATACGTGGTAAAGCAATACGTGTTGCACCTCATTTGTATAACACAGAAGCAGATTTTGAAAAACTGCTTCTGTGTTTTACGTAGAAAGGAAATTGATATAATAGACTATTAGTTTATATCCTTATTTTAATTCTTCTAATCTTAAAAATAAATGTGCTGCGCTTCTCTAAATGTGTTTGCGTGCGCATCTACTATCACTTTTATATCTGGAGAATAGCCGCCACCCATACTACATTGTACAGGGATGTGATGGTCTTTGCATAGTTGTAATACATATCGATCACGTTCTTTACAACCTTCTATAGAACATCCTAGTTTGCCTAATTTATCACTACTCAAAATATCTACACCACACAGATAAAAAATAAAATTGGGTTGTTGCTCTGCTATTAGTGTAGGTAATGTATCCTTCAATATATTGAGATACTCCTCATCAGAACAATTGGTTTCTAAAGCAATATCTAGGTCTGATATTTCTTTTTTAAAAGGATAGTTTGCTTTGCCGTGCATAGAGAAAGTAAACACGGTATCATCTCCTTTAAAGATTTGAGCAGTGCCATTACCTTGATGCACGTCTAAGTCAACAATTAATATCTTTTGAGCAAGTTTGTGTGCTTGTAAATAACGTGCTGCAATCGCTTGGTCATTTAATAAACAAAACGCTTCTCCGTGATCTGTATATGCGTGATGTGTGCCTCCTGCAATATTCATCGCAATGCCATTTTCTAATGCATATATACAGCCATCTATGGTTCCTTGGGCAATAATGAGTTCGCGATCTACCAGTTCTTGTGATAATGGGAAACCTGTTTTTCGTTGTGCACGAGGGTCTATCTGTAAACTCTTAAGATTGGTTAAATATTCTTTTGTATGACATCTCAAGACATCTAGATCGCTCGCTTTTGAAGGTTCAAAAAAGTGATCTTCTGTACAAGTTCCTTCATATACCAATTGTCTAGGCAGCAAATCATATTTCTCCATTGGGAAGCGATGCCCTTCTGGAAGTGGGTGTTTATAGATAGGGTGATAGGCTATTTTGAGCACTAGGTTACAATAGATCTTTATACAAAGATATAGTGTAAGTCATTTTTAGTCTACTGAGCAATAAAATTAAATAAGATTATTTCTGTTTTTGAGTTTCTTGTGTGATCTCTCCTAAAGTCGAGATGACATCTTTTTAGTCATTTCGAGCTTGCCGAGAAATCACATCACAGTAAGAACGCAATGATGAATCTCTTTGTGCGACCTCTCGGCAGGCTCGAGGTGACAATGTAGTTGTAATAAATAATGTTATTTTTATGAAAAATAATAACCCGTGTTTACTAATTACTTTGTTTACATCACTACAAATCAATATAGAACTACGGTGTATATTGGAGTGACAAATGATTTACAAAGAAGAATAAGTCAACATTATTTTGATTCTCAAAATGCCAAAAAATCCTTTGCAGGAAAGTATAATTGTTATGATATGGTATACTATGAAGGGTTTCAATATGCAAAGGATGCCATTGCTCGAGAGAAACAACTAAAAAAATGGAGCAGACAGAAGAAAAACCAATTGATAACTTCTTTTAATCTAAAATGGGAAAGTTTGAATAATCAGGTGTTTTAGAGATGACATTTTTTAGTCATTTCGAGCGTGTCGAGAAATCACATTACAGTAAGAACGCAATGATGAATCTCTTTGTGTGACCTCTCGGCAAGCTCGAGGTGACAGAAAACAACTTATTTCTCCAACTTCAACTGAATACGCTTCCTTGCAATATCAACTTCTAACACTTTTACAATCACTTGTTGCTGCAAACTTACGTGTGCGCTCACATCACTCACAAAACCATCGGCTAGGTTTGAGATATGTATCAGTCCACTTTCTTTAATTCCTATATCTACAAAGGCGCCAAAAGCAGTGACATTATTTACAATACCAGGAAGTAATTGCCCGGGTTGCACATCTTCTATCGTTCTGATGTTTTGATTAAAAGTAAAAACCTTTGCTTTTTCTCGTATGTCAAGTCCTGGTTTTTCTAGTTCGCTCACAATATCTGTAAGTGTTGGTAAACCTACTTCTTCAGAGACATATTTTTGAAGATCGAGGGCTTTAAGTACAGTTGTATTCCCTATCATTTGATCGACAGAAATTTGCTGTTCTTTGGCTATTTTTTGAACGAGTTTATAGCGCTCTGGATGTACAGAAGAATCATCCAGCGGATTTTCGGCATCCTTTATTCTTAAAAAACCAGCGGCTTGCTCATATACTTTTGATCCCAATCGCGGGACTTTCTTAATGGCAATTCTTGAGATGAAAGGACCTTCGCTTTCGCGAAAGCGTACAATCCCTTCTGCTAGTTTTGAACCAATACCGGAGACATAACTAAGTAGCGGAGCACTTGCTGTATTGATATTAACACCTACGGCATTTACACAATTTTCTACCGTTTGATCCAATGATTTTTGGAGTGCTTTTTGGTCTACATCGTGTTGATACTGTCCCACACCTATAGATTTTGCATCAATCTTGACAAGCTCTGCCAATGGATCTTGCAATCTGCGTCCTATAGAAACGGCACCACGTACTGTTACATCATAATTAGGGAACTCATCACGCGCAATTTTACTAGCACTGTAGATAGAAGCGCCAGCTTCACTCACGACAAAGACCTCAATGGCATTTTTAAAATGAATGCGTTTTATGAGACGTTCTGTTTCCCTACTTGCGGTACCGTTGCCTATTGCGATGGCTTCTATTTTATAGGCATCTGTAAGACTTGATATCTTTTTGATTGCTCCTTTATCATCATTTTTTGGCGCGTGGGGATAGATAGTTTCATTATGTAATAATTGTCCTTGAGCATCTAGACAAACCACTTTACAACCCGTTCTAAATCCTGGATCTATGGCAAGTGTGCGTTTTTCTCCCAGTGGTGATCCTAATAATAGTTGTTTAAGGTTTTTAGTAAAAACCGCAATAGCCGTCTCATCTGCTTTTTGTTTTGCTTGTGATAATGACTCGTTTGCTAATGCTGGTAGGAGTAACCTTTTATAAGCATCGTTAATAGCTAGTATAATTTGATGTGCTGCCTCACCGCTTGAACGAAGGATCTTTCGTTCTATATTATCTAATGCGCGGTCATCATCTATTGTGATTTTAACACGTATGTAGCCTTCGTTTTCGGCTCTTAAAATGGCGAGTAATCTATGAGAAGGAATACGTTGTAATGATTCTGACCAATCAAAATAATCACGAAATTTTTGAGCCTTTTCGTCAGTTGCTTTTGCCTTGACTACTTTGGTTTCGATGGTCGCAAATCGCTCTAACTGGCAACGTAGATTGTTTCTAATATCTGTGCGCTCATTGATCCACTCTGCGATAATGTGTCTAGCTCCTTCTAATGCACTCTCTGCATCTGGTACATTATTATTTGTATACCGTTGCGCTAAGCCTTCTGGATCTTGGGCATTCTGAGCCATTATGATTTTGGCAAGAGGTTCTAGTCCATTTTTTCTAGCAACTTCTGCTTTGGTCTGGCGTTTCTTTTTATAGGGTAAGTATAAATCTTCTAATGTGGTGAGATCTAAAGTTGCTTCTACTTTTGCGTGCAAATCACTAGTAAGCACATCTTGCTCTTCTAGAGATTTGAGAATTGCTTTTTTACGCTTTTCTAATGCCTCAAATTGTTCTTTGAGTTCAATGATCTTCCCTATTTCGACTTCGTCTAGTCCTCCTGTTGCTTCTTTACGATACCGAGCGATGAAAGGTAGAGTACAATCTTCTTTTAGAAGTTCTAATGTCGCTTTTACTCCTTTTTCTAGTAATCCAGAAGATGAAGTAACATAATTGAGTAATTGCATTTGATTAACTTATCATCTTCCCATTCCCAACACCATCTGTATCAGGATTTAAAAACACTAATTTTCCAGTAAGATCTTCGGTCATTAAAATCATTCCTTGACTTTCTACACCTCGCAATGCTCTAGGAGCTAGATTTACAAGCACCGTTACTTGTTTACCTATTATTTCTTCTGGTGTAAAGCTCTCTGCAATACCAGATACAATAGTGCGCACATCGATACCCGTATCTACTTTAAGAATGAGAAGTTTTTTAGTTTTCTTCATTTTCTCTGCTTCGATAATGGTGCCTACACGCATATCGAGTTTTGTAAAATCATCAAAATTGATGGTCTCTTTTTGAGGCTCTATCACTTGATTTTCGGCAGCAGCTTCTGCTTCGTTTGCAGCTTTGCTAGCTTCTAGTTTATCAAGTTGTTTCTGAATCTGGTCGTCCTCTATTTTTGAGAATAAAAGCTCAGATGTATTAATTGTATGATGAGGATCTAAAAGTCCTTTTTGTTCTGTTATAGCAATTGAAATGTCACTCCACGAGAGTTTTTTAGTATTTAAAATACTCTTTAATTTTGTGCTAGTATATGGTAATAAAGGCTCGCTAAGAACAGCAAGTGCAGTAGCTATTTGAAGTGCTACATACATCACTGTTTTTGTACGTTCTTCATCGGTTTTAATGGTTTTCCACGGTTCTTCGTCTGCTAGATATTTGTTTCCTAAACGAGCGAGGTTTATAAGCTCTGTTTGGCTTTCGCGAAAGCGGTATTTTTCTATAGAGCTTCCTATAACGGCAGGATATGCTTTTAATGCATCTAATGTTTCTTTATCAAGCTTATTAAATGCCGAAGGTTGCGGTACTACCCCGTCATAATATTTATGAGTGAGAACGGTGACACGATTTATAAAATTACCAAAAATGGCAACGAGTTCGCTATTATTTCTTGTCTGGAAATCTTTCCAAGTAAAATCATTGTCTTTAGATTCTGGAGCGTTTGCCGTGAGTACATAACGCAATACATCTTGTTGACCAGGAAATTCTTCTAGATACTCGTGTAACCATACGGCCCAATTTTTAGAGGTAGAAAGCTTGCGGCCTTCTAGATTCAAAAACTCGTTTGCAGGGACATTATCTGGTAAAATATAGTCGTCGTGACCTTTTAACATTGCAGGGAAAATCAAACAGTGAAAAACAATATTATCTTTCCCGATAAAATGTAAGAGCTTGGTGTTTTCATCTTTCCAATACGGTTCCCAATCTTTATCTTCACGAGCGGCCCACTCCTTAGTAGATGATATATACCCTATAGGTGCATCGAACCATACGTATAACACTTTGCCATCTGCTCCTTCTACTGGAACAGGAATTCCCCAATCTAGATCTCTAGTTACAGCTCGTGGTCGTAATCCATCATCTATCCAAGATTTGCACTGGCCATATACATTGGTTTTCCAGTCTTTTTTATGACCTTCAATAATCCATTCTTTAAAGAAATCATTGTATTGATCTAATGGTAAAAACCAGTGTTTTGTTTTTTTTAATGAAGGAACGGCTCCAGAAATTGTACTCTTAGGATTGATAAGATCTGTAGCATTATGTGAGGTCCCACAACTCTCACATTGATCTCCATAGGCTTCTTCATAGCCACATTTAGGACAAGTTCCTGTTACAAAACGATCTGCTAGAAACTGTTTTGCCTCTGCATCATATAACTGCTCGTTTGTCTCTTCGATAAACTTGCCTTGGTCATACATATTCTTGAAAAACTCAGAAGCAGTCTCGTGATGTATTTGAGCAGATGTGCGAGAATAATTATCAAACGTAATCCCAAAATCTTGAAAAGATTTTTTGATAATTGCGTTGTATTTATCTACGATATCTTGAGGGGTTACGCCTTCTTTTTTTGCCTTAATAGTAATGGGTACACCGTGCTCATCACTACCACAAATAAATGCAACATCTGCTCCTTGTAGTCTTTGATAACGGGCATAAATATCTGCAGGAACATATACTCCTGCAAGGTGACCTATGTGTATGGGACCATTTGTATACGGCAAAGCCGCTGTAATCGTAAATCTTTGTGACATTTCTTGCGTTTAAAGCCACAAAAGTAGGAATTTGATCTCTAAGCTGTACAGCATCTCAAGAAGTTTACAAATCAAAAAGAAAATAATATTTAAAATACTGGTTTTAAGAATATTAATATGTATTGTTTAAATATCTATTGGTTAGATAAAACACCTATCTCATTTTGAGATTTCTGTTAAACAGGTTTAAAAGAACGTCACTATTGCATAGCATTACTAAATAATGGTATATTGACTTTGAAAAATTATGAGATGATAACACCACCTTTTCTAAAACCAGGAGACAAAGTAGCAATTGTAGCGACTGCTCGTAAAATTTATCTCAAAGATCTAGATGACGGCATCGCTTTACTCAAAAGTTGGGGACTTGTCCCTGTAATCGGAAAAACGATAGGTTTAAGTGACAATCAGTATGCTGGTACAGACGCGCAACGCGCTCAAGACATACAACAGATGCTGAATGATCCAGAAATAAAAGCTATCTGGTGTGCAAAAGGAGGTTATGGGACGGTACGTATTATAGATCAATTAGATTTTTACAAATTTGTAAAATACCCTAAGTGGATTGTAGGGTATAGTGATGTAACGGTTTTACATAGCCACCTTCATAAAATAGGATTTAAAACTTTGCACGCTATAATGCCTCTGTCGTTACGGGATAATACCGCTTTTGCGAAAGCGTCCCTAAAACAATCTCTTTTTGGCGAAAAGCCAAACCTTAGTTATAACACACAGCACTCACTCAACAGAACAGGAAAAGCAAAAGGAGAACTTGTAGGGGGTAATCTCTCTATTTTATATAGTCTTTGTGGAAGTAGTTCTGGTCTTGATACAGAAGGTAAGATCCTATTTATAGAAGACCTTGATGAATACTTATATCATATAGACCGTATGATTCTCAATTTAAAACGTAACGGGATGTTAGATCATCTTAATGGTCTTGTTGTAGGAGGAATGACAAAGATGCACGATAATAGAATTCCTTTTGGAAAAACAGCACAAGAGATTGTGATAGATGCTGTTCAAGAGTGTACATTTCCTGTAGCATTTGATTTTCCAGCAGGTCACCTAGATAATAACAGTGCCTTAATTTTAGGGAGCGAAGTTACACTAGAAATAAGTGACACAAAGACAATAGTAACCTATGTTTAAATAGATATAATGACCCCAAAAGAACTAGGAGAATATGGAGAAGAGCGAGCCGCTTTGCACCTTATAAAAGAAGGCTACAAGATCTTGCATCGTAATTGGTTTTTTGGAAAAAATGAGATCGATATTATTTGCCAAAAAGAAAAAGGTGTTCTTGTAATTGTAGAAGTAAAAGCACGTAATTCAGATTTTTTTGGAGACCCGCAGAGTTTTGTGTCTACAGGGAAACAAAAAACAATTGTTGCTGTTGCAAATGAATATGTCTTAGAATATGATCTCGATGTTGAGGTGCGCTTTGATATTATAGGTGTTTTAAAAAATAATAAAGAAGAACGCTTGGAGCATTTTGAAGATGCTTTTTACTTTTTTTAGGGTATGAATGTATACGCACACACTTCTTAAGAGATTAATAATAACGTGAGTTCGATATAAGAAAACAAGATAATCATCTGATTATTAGTCGTTTTATGTCTTTGTTACTTGTTGTTTATTGAAATGTAAGTCAGATTTTTACGTTTTTAATTAATTAAAACTCATTTTTTATAATCAAAGTAAGCTTGTAAGTTGATTTGTTTTATAATTAATTGAGATACAACAAGTTTTATATCGAACTCACGTTAACTAATATGATTACATCGTAAAGTAAAAATACTTTGTATGCTTTTATGGAGTATATTTATTATTGCGCTTTCGCGAAAGCGTATAAACAATCATTTCATTTTACTGCTCACAATAATCACAATCTCACCTTTGGGAGGTTTGTTTGTATAATGTGTAAGCACTTCTGTTGCAGTCCCGCGTATGGTTTCTTCGTGTAGTTTTGTGATTTCTCTAGAAATAGAAACAGGTCTTTCGGCACCAAAATATTCTATAAAATGTGCAAGTGTTTTTACAAGTTTATGAGGAGACTCATAAAAGATCATAGTGCGTGTTTCTTCCTGAAGTTTTAGGAAACGGGTTTTTCTACCTTTTTTAACAGGTAAAAAACCTTCAAAAACAAATTTGTCATTTGGGAAACCACTATTTACTAATGCTGGCACAAAAGCAGTAGCTCCCGGCAGGCAGTCTACTTCTATACCTGCCTCTACGCAAGCACGGGTGAGTAAAAAACCTGGATCTGATATTGCTGGGGTTCCTGCATCACTAATACAGGCTATGGTTTCTCCTGCTAGGATGCGATTTACAATAGTATCTACTGTTTTATGCTCATTATGCATATGGTGGCTCATCATTTGTGTGCTTATCTCAAAATGTTTGAGCAATTTACCACTAGTACGGGTATCTTCTGCTAGGATAAGATCTACTTCTTTGAGCACACGTATGGCTCTGTAAGTCATATCTTCTAGATTACCAATAGGTGTCGGGACAAGGTAGAGTTTAGACATAATGCGAAGTTAAGGATTATTGGTTTTTATATGCTTACCAATACATCACATTTGACAGGAGTATCTATTTTGTTATGCTTACCTAGTTAGTTTTACTTTCGGGAGGTAAAGTATCATTGAACAGGCTTAGTTTCTCTAGAATTATTTTGGCTTCGTTATATGATATCCTAAAGGTTTTAATGAAAGCATTATGTTTTTACCATCTGCATTTATTTGAAGCGTGTCGTTAGTGCCTTTATAATGAATAGACGCTATGAGACTGTTGCAAAAGGCTAGTTAGACTAGGAGGTTTCTTGTTTTTTATTTTTTTCATTCAAAACTTAGTTCTTAAATTCAAGTAATAAACGCAACAGCTTGCTGTTGAAAAAAGCCTAAACCTTCATACTTTCGGGTTGTAAAACTCAAAAAAATAGGTCACATTTAACGTTATCACAAAGGTATGAAATTGCTATTCTCAATGAGCAAAACCTGCCCAAGTCAGTTATAGCAGAAAGGATTTGGAAAAATACCTCTACAATTTATAGAGAATTAAGAAGAAAATCAGAGGGTCGTAGTGGTCTATACAAGGCAGAACCAGCTCAAAGGAAGTGTGAATCAAGGCATATTGAGAAAAATAAGAAAGAAATCTTTACAGGAGATATAAAAACCTTTGTAATACATTACTTAGTGCAAGAGATCATCCAAAGACCTAAAGTAGTTGAGAAAAAAGAACATTTTGAGACTTGGAGATAGATTTGGTAATCGAGGCAAATCATAAAGGAGCACTCTTAACTATAAATGATAGCGCGACAGGAATGCTTAAAATGAAGTATTTGTTAACGCAATCAACAACAACGGAGTTGTTGAGTTTATGACTTGAATCCACCTTTGCATAACTATCTGAATTGGTTCTTAGTACTTGAAAAGATTAAAAACTCAATTACTAGAATTACTACTGTAGCTGCTATAGCTTTTGCATCAAATACTACGTGGATGGAATTTAAGAACATAGCAGCAAATCATATTCTTTTTTAGAACTTAGCTTAAAATTATAGCCACTATTGTTATTTCTGAACTTATGGATGATGAGTATAAAGATGTAAAATGGCTTACTCAATCTATACATAACTTATATATACACAGACTTGCTGTGCATCCGGATTTTCAAAATCAAGGAAAAGCACGTGAGATGATGGACTTTGCACTTGCACTTGCGCGAAGTAAAAAAACGTCTTTTTTGCGTCTAGATACGTTCTCTAAAAACAATCGTAATCTCACATTTTACGAAGCTAGAGGATACAAAAGATTGGGCAACATCTATTTTCCGAAACAAAGTGAACATCCTTTTTACTGTTATGAAAAAGTGTTGACTTATGAATAAAATAAATTTCTATAGTATAAAATAACACATATCCATCTATGGTTACTGTACTTTTGTTCTTCTAAAAATACAAAATGTCTTTATCCAAAATAGATATTTCATTTAAACGTATACAACAACTTGCTATTCCTGCTATTATTGCAGGTATTGTAGAGCCTGTATTATCTAGCACAGATGCTGCTGTTGTGGGTAATCTGACAGAAAACAGTGTTCAGTCGCTTGCTGCTGTTGGTATTGTAGGTTCTTTTCTGTCAATGCTTATTTGGATTTTGGGACAAACACGTAGTGCGATCTCCGCGATTATATCTCAAAATCTTGGTGCAGGAAAACTAGAAGACATTAAAGTACTACCCGCACAAGCCATTTATTTCAACATTATTTTAAGTGTTATTGTTTTAGGTAGTACTTACTTTTTTGTGACAGAAATATTCACACTCCTAAAGGCAAAAGACCTTGTGCTAGACTTAAGTATCGATTATTACAATATTCGTGTTTGGGGTTTTCCTTTTACTCTTTTTACACTTGCTGTTTTTGGGGTTTTTAGAGGATTACAAAATACGTTTTGGCCTATGATTGTCGCGATTATAGGAGCATCTATAAACGTACTCTTAGACTTTGTTCTTGTATATGGTATAGAAGGATATGTTCCTGAAATGGCTGTAAAAGGAGCTGCTTGGGCAAGTCTAATATCTCAAGCTATAATGGCCATAATGGCTCTCATACTATTACTCACAAAAACAGAGGTGTCACTTAAATTAGTGTTACCGTTACATCCAGAAATTAAACGCCTTTTTACAATGAGCTTTAATTTATTTGTGCGTTCGTTTTCTCTCAATATTGCATTAATTCTTGCCATAAGAGAGGCTACAGCCATAAATGATCAGACAGCTGCTGCTCATACTATTGCTGCAAATATCTGGTTATTCACTGCCTTTTTTATAGATGGGTATGGTGCTGCTGGAAATTTATTAAGTGGTAGATTACTTGGGGCAAGTGATTATAAAAACTTATGGCTTCTCACAAAAAGAGTAATCAAATATAACATTATTGTAGCCCTATTACTAATGATTGTTGGTAGTATACTATATACTCAATTAGGACTGCTTTTCAATCGTAAACAAGAAGTGTTAACTATTTTTTATAGTGTCTTTTTTATGGTGATTATAATGCAACCTATTAATGCGTTTGCTTTTACTTTAGATTCTATTTTTAAAGGCTTGGGAGAAATGGCTTGGTTGCGCAATACTCTTTTAATAGCTACGTTTTTAGGGTTTATTCCTGTTCTTTATGTGTCTAAATTTTTAAACCTTGGGATCTTAGGTATTTGGATTGCATTTGTGGTCTGGATGTTATTTCGCGCAAGCGCACTCATCTATTTTTACCATAAAAAGTATTATAAACTTGCTATTGCAAAATGACCTCTTTACTTCTATGATTTATCATCGCTTAGCATTTGGTTTTCTTGTTGTAAAAGCTTTGTTTTTAAATCGTTTATAGCATTATCTACAAGAGGCTTTCCTAAATAAACGATATGGCAACCTTCAAAAGACTTTAATTCTAAATCTTGTACAAAAGAACTTATAATATCTATTGTTTTATCTTTTTCCTTTACAAATAGCGGGATCATCTCAGGATCATCCTCCATTAATTTTGAGATTGTGTGATACTCTTTTGAGCTGTTTATAGCTACCTCATTTATGAGAGGATATTGACTGGTTACCTCTGCCATATTACCAAAATCATCTGTAGCAGAAAACAAACCTTCGTTAGGAAGTTTTGCATTATTTTCTATTTCTCCTTTAGAAATAAGTCTATATGCGCCATTCTCACCAAACTGTTTTTTAAATCTATTAATAGCATATTTATTAATGTCACTATTTCCTGTAAGAGACATTAAATACCCTATATCACTAAGTTCAATATCATCGGTGAGATTATCGGCATATATATTTGCCTGTAACGCTGTAAGCCCGTTTTCTTTTGCTATTCTTACATTATTAATATTACTATCCATAAGAACAACGTGACGTCCATTTTTTTGTAAATATTTGGCAATGAGCCTTGGCATTTCTGAAGCTCCAATGATTAATATCCCTTCAGACTTTGTTAGAAAAACACCTGCTATTTTTGCAAATATTCTAGCTGTTGTTGCATTAAGAAGTACCGTTCCCAGTACGATCATAAAAACAAGTGGGGTAATATACTCTGCTCCTGGTTCTCCTTTTAAGAGTAGTTTTGATCCAAAAAGCGAAGCAATACCAGCAGCTACAATGCCTCGAGGGCCTACCCAAGAAATAAATAGTTTTGCCCCTGTAGATAAATTAGAACCTGCAGTACTTAAAAAAACACCTAAAGGTCTCACTAAAAAGACAACCACTAAAAAAAGTCCTAACGTCTCCCAACGATATAAAAGCTCAAGATCTACCAGATTCATATTTGCAGATAACAGTATAAAAAGCACAGAAATTAAGAGTACACTCAAAGATTCTTTAAAATAAAGTAACTCTTTTAAATTGGGTAAATTTATGTTTCCTAATACCATTCCCATTACAACCACCGCAAGTAAACCAGACTCGTGTGCAAATTGATCAGACATCACAAACACTCCTAAAACAGCGGCAAGTGTAAACACATTCATTAAATAATGTGGTACTAGTTTTTTCTTTATTATTAATGCGAGTCCGTGAGCAAAAGTAAATCCAAAAGTGCCTCCAAAAAGCACAATTTTTCCAAACTCAATAAGTGCTGTTTTTGTAAAGGCAGCACCTTCTCCCACAGATATAAACTCATACATTAATACCGCAACAAGCGCTCCTATGGGGTCTATCAAAATACCTTCCCATTTTAGAACTGCAGAGATGTCTCGCTTTACAGGAACGTTGCGCAATATAGGTGAGATTACTGTAGGTCCTGTTACAATGATAAGCCCAGAAAACAATAATGACATTTGTAAACTAAGTCCAAAAATCCAGTAGGCGGCAAATCCTGCTCCCAGAAACGTAACCAGACTTCCTATAGATATTAATTTTGTAATTACAGGTCCTACATTACGTATTTCGTCACGCTTAAGAGTAAGTCCTCCTTCAAAAAGTATAATAGAGATCGCTAGAGAAACAAACCAGTATAAAGACTCTCCTGGAAAAAGTCCTTTCGTGCCATTCCAGATAGGTTCTATCCACTTAGAACCATCTTCAGAAATTAACGTAGATACAGGTCCTACAAAAAGGCCTATAAGTAATAATGGTAAAATCGCTGGTAACTTAAGTCTCCACGCGGCCCATTGTGCAATAATTCCTAAAATTATAATTCCGGCCAGTTCTAACATAATATCTCTTTTGGTTGTATAATACTCTTCTTTTAGTATCAGAAATTGTCGTGAAGTTACAATTCTTTGTTAAAAACAAGGAATTGTTAGGTTTGAAAATTGTCATTTTTGCTATTTTGCAGCTTCTGAGAGGCTTTAGGTATAAAATATATAATAGTATATACGCTTTCGCGAAAGCATAATACCTTTTAAAACCTCAATCTTTACATTTGTTTATGAAAATTTACCCTATAGAAGCTGGCAATTTTAAACTAGATGGCGGCGCTATGTTTGGTGTTGTTCCTAAATCTATCTGGAGTCTAACCAACCCTGCAGATTCAAATAATCTTATCGATATTGCAGCGCGTTGTATGCTTATAGAGGATGGAAAACGCTTAACCCTTGTTGATAACGGAATGGGAGATAAACAGTCTGAAAAATTCTTTGGTTATTACCATCAATGGGGAGATCACTCAATAGACAATTCGCTCAAAAAATATGGTTTTCATCGTGATGATATTACAGACGTTTTTATGACTCATCTTCATTTTGATCACGTGGGTGGTGCTATACAATGGAACAAAGATAGAACAGGTTATGAACCTGCTTTTAAAAACGCACATTTCTGGACTAATGAAAATCACTGGCAGTGGGCAATAAAACCTAACAACCGCGAGAAAGCAAGTTTTTTGAAAGAAAACCTCATCCCAATGCAAGAAAGTGGGCGGTTACAGTTTATTAATCGCTCAGGAAAATCTTATCAAGATAAAACAGAATTAAATTTTGGTATCTTGTTTGCAGATGGACATACAGAAAAACAAATGTTACCCCACATTCAAATTGATGGTAAAACCATTGTGTTTATGGCAGATTTATTACCCACAGCAGGACATCTTCCTATCCCGTATGTAACAGGATATGACACAAGACCATTACTATCTATAGACGAAAAAGAACAATTTTTAAGTACCGCTGCCGATCAAGAATATTATCTTTGGCTAGAGCACGACGCCCATAATGAGATCATAACTGTCCAGCATACAGAAAAAGGTGTGCGATTAAAGGATGTGTATACATACAATGAATTATTTAATTAAGATGATGACTATAAAAAATTTAAAACCTATTCTAGTTGCTGCTATTGCAGGAACACTTATAACCGCTTGTGATACGCCTTCTGCGCTCGTTACAGTACCTGTAGAAAATGTAGATAATAATCCGCTTAAAATAAGTGCGCTTACAAAAACACAAGAACAAGGTTGGAGCCATCTAGACCTTAAAACAGACACTATCCCCGGGATGAGTGTAAATCGTACCTACTCAGAAATACTTCCTGGTAAAACAGGACAACAAGTTATTGTTGCGGTAATAGATTCTGGTATCGATATAGAACACGAAGATCTTAAAAACAAAATCTGGACTAACTCTAAAGAAATTGCAGGTAACGGAAAAGATGATGACAATAACGGCTACATAGACGATATACACGGTTGGAATTTCTTAGGAGATGTAAATGCAGAACAATTAGAATTTGTACGTATCATTAAGAGGTATGACTCAGAATTTTCTGGAAAAACGCTTGCTACAATTCCGGAAGCTCAAAAAGAGATCTTCTTACAATATCAAAAAGCAAAAGGAGAATATGATTCTAAAGTAATTGAAGCGCAACGAAACAAAACGCAGTATACCCAAATTGCTAATCAACTAGAAATCTCTCATAAAATTGTAACTGAGAAATTAGGCAAAGAAGATTATACAACAAAAGATCTTGCTGGTATTGAAAATCCAGATGCAGAAATGCAAAATCACATAGGTTTTCTATCTCAAATGTTAGGATATGCAGATACGATTCCAGAATTTATCAAAAACATAAACGAAGGTGTAACGCATTTTACGGAGCAGCTAGAGGCAAACTACAATAAAGATGCAGACTTTAGAGGTCCTTTAGGAGACAATCCATACGATATTAAAGACATTTCTTACGGTAATAATAATGTGTATGGTCCTGATCCAGATGGTGCAAAACACGGAACTCACGTAGCAGGAATTATTGCTGCCGAACGTGATAATGGAAAAGGAATGAATGGTGTTGCAAATAAAAACATCAAGATTATGGCGCTACGTGCTGTTCCTAATGGAGATGAGTATGATAAAGATATCGCACTTGCTATACGTTATGCGGTAGACAATGGTGCAAAAGTGATCAATACCTCTTTTGGAAAATATTATGCACAAAATCCAGAATGGGTATATGATGCTATTAAATATGCTGCAAAAAACGATGTCCTTATTGTAAATGCCGCTGGTAATGAAGGTTTGAGTCTTGATGATCCTGCAAATAGAGTATACCCTAATGACCAGTTAGATAATATTTCTGAAATGTCTGATACCTTCTTAACCGTAGGAGCACTTGCTCCAAAATATGGTAGTGAGATGATTGCAAATTTTTCAAATTATGGACAGTCTAATGTAGATGTATTTTCTCCTGGAGTTCAGATTTATTCAACAACTCCTGAGAACACCTATGGATACCTTGATGGTACTTCTATGGCATCACCTAACACAGCTGGAGTTGCTGCAATGATACGTAGCTACTACCCAAAATTATCTGCTGCGCAGGTAAAAAAGATTATAATGAGAAGTGGGCTTACAACAAACACTTCTATCATTCTAGGAGGTAATCAAAACAAGCAAGCTCGTTTTAATGAGATTTCTAAATCTGGCGAAATGGTAAATATGTACAATGCCTTTAAACTCGCCTCATTACAGAAATAAAAACATCTATTTAAATTTAAGTTTATATGAAGTATCGTCTTAAGATCGTGGTAATAATGGTGTTTGTGTTCGCTTTCGCGAAAGCGAATGCCCAAAACAACACCCCATACTGGCAACAGCACGTAGATTATACAATGGATATTGATATGGACGTAACATCCTTTCAATACGACGGCAAACAAACGCTGGTGTATACAAACAACTCACCAGAAACATTAGACCGTGTGTACTATCATTTGTATTTTAATGCATTTCAACCGGGTTCTGAGATGGATGTACGATCTCGTACTATTGCAGATCCAGATGGTCGTGTAAAAGACCGTATCAGTAAACTATCTCCAGATGAGATAGGATTTATTAAAGTACATAAACTCACACAAGATGGTAAAAAGCTCAACTATGAAGTTGCAGGTACTGTACTAGAAGTAGAACTAGCGAACCCTATTGCTCCTGGAGCTACTACTACTTTTAAGATGGACTTTAAAGCGCAAGTACCTCAACAAATACGTCGCTCTGGTCGTAATAATAAAGAAGGAGTTGCGCTATCTATGACACAGTGGTACCCAAAACTGGCCGAGTATGATTTTGAAGGATGGCACGCAGATCCGTATATCGCACGTGAGTTTCACGGGGTTTGGGGCGATTTTGATGTAACCATACATATTGATAAAGAATATACGGTAGGTGGTACAGGTTATCTTCAAAACCCAGAAGAAATAGGTCACGGCTATAATGGTCCCTCTATGATGCCTGGAAAAGGGAAAAAAGGAAAACTCTCTTGGCATTTTAAAGCGCCAAATGTGCACGATTTTACCTGGGCTGCAGATCCAGAATACCTACACGATATCATTAAAGGAGAAAACAATGTAGACCTTCATTTTATCTATAAAGATAATAGTAGCATAAAAGAGAATTGGGAAAAATTACAGCCCTTAACCGCAGATCTTCTTTCTTATTTTAATAAAAATGTAGGAACATACCCCTACAAACAATATTCTGTTATACAAGGAGGAGATGGTGGTATGGAATATGCAATGTGTACATTAATTACAGGAGAACGTAAGTTTGGTAGCTTATTAGGAGTAACCGCTCACGAGATGGCGCATACTTGGTTTCAATTCTTGCTAGCCACTAACGAAGCAAAGCACGAGTGGATGGATGAAGGCTTTACAACCTACATTTCTACACTGGCAGAGCAAGCAGTGACTAACAAAAACAACGCAAATCCACTCGCTGGAGCATACCGTAGTTATTATGGACTTGTTGCTTCTGGTAAAGAACAACCGCAAACCACACACGCAGACCGTTACAATGAGAATAGACCATACAGCATTGCTGCATATAGCAAAGGAGCTGTTTTCTTATCTCAATTAGGGTATGTTATTGGTAAAGAAAACTTAGATAAAACACTTAAAAAGTATTTTACAGACTTCTCTTTCAAGCACCCTACTCCTAATGATATCAAACGCACTGCAGAAAAAGTTTCTGGTATAGAATTAGACTGGTACTTAACAGACTGGACACAAACTACAAATACAATAGATTATGCCATTACAGCCGTTGCAGCAGATGGTGATAAAACCAAGGTGACGCTTTCGCGAAAAGGACTAATGCCTATGCCCATTGATCTATATGTAGAAAACACAGATGGATCACTACAATCATACTATATCCCACTACGTATGATGCGTGCAGAAAAAGAAAACCAAACACCTAATATCTCTAGAAAACAACTAGCAGACTGGCCGTGGACAAACCCAACCTATACATTTACAATAGATGCACCATTATCTAAAGTAAAATTAATGACCATAGATCCCACAAGACTTATGGCAGATATTGCTCAAAATGATAATACTTGGGTTAAGAAATAAAACTACATTTTTTATAAAATGAGTAAACCCTTAGTTAAAAACTAGGGGTTTTTACTTTTTACATCATTAGCGTTTAAATATATTAATGTCTGGTGTTACGCACTAAATCATCAAAAATTTAACTTTGTTGTTAATAAGTATTTAAACTGCTGATTACTATAAATTTAGAAATAAATGTCTACTTAGATTTATTAATCGATTAGATAACAGTTGACATATTTAATGACTAAGAC
>CALKZS010000059.1 GCA_938002835.1 uncultured Dokdonia sp.
ACTCATAAAACTATTCTTCTAAATATCTGATATTAACAACATTCCCTTCAACTTTCACAACCTCTGTTCCTTCATTTGTAGCTTTAACGAGCTGATTACCTGAAACAGAAAATCCATCACCCAATTTACCACCTTTTGGAATAGCAATTTCTAATATCCCAATTTTAGCACCATTCACACTATTTCTTATTGCATCTACTGTGTTTTTAATTTGTTGAAGAGCAGTTCCCACACTTGCTTCCCCAGTAGAAGTGATACCTTTCACTTCTGTAATGTTAAACTTTCCCGATGCCGAAACTGATAAAATATCAGCTGCTTTTTCTCCATTTATCCCTAATGATAAAGCTGATAAGGTTTTTCCAGTTCCACTAAAAGAATCTCCAGCAGCAATTATTTCATCTCCTCTTTTCTTTAAAGCATTTACTGCCAATTTTTCTGCTGCTGACATAGAACCCTCTCCAAGAACCTTAATCGCTCCTCTATAAGCAGAGCCAACCTTAGGTAATATTTTAAGAATCCTAAGTTCACTTAAACCAAATAAACCTAAATATTTCCAAGCCCCTAATTTTTGTTCCGTTACTATATCTTCCCCAGTGAATACTTCGATAAGCCCCTTTACATCACCTATCACGGGTATCATATCCAATTTCATTCCAGCCGTTAGCTTTTTTTCTTCCTCACTAACATTCATTTGTGTTCGAATGTGTTGATCCCAGTAGTCAGCATCGTCAGTGTATGAATAGTATGCATATTCTAATCCTTCTAATTCTACACCATCAATAACTCTATTCTCACTAAAAGCATAAGGGCTGTTCCAAGGAAAATTATAAGCTATTGGATCCGAGGCAAAAAACCTCCCAACTCGTGGGTCGTGCATCCTATATTTATAATTTACAGAATTCCCTTCCCCTTTAATTTCGTTATCGAGTTCTTGTCCTTGGAAGCCGTAACGATAATCTGAAGAGTTACCGTGTCTATTAGGTAAAAGCATACCGCCTGGATAGTAATTATGTAAAAGAACGGTATGCTTTTTTTATAAAAGAAAAAGCATATATAATATTCAAATATAATACTTTAAGATATTGTATCGAAATACAATGTCACAATTATATGATATAAATAAAATGTTGTTTTTTACATTACAGGGTATAAAAATGAAATTTTTGATCGTGTTGTATACCGCGATATAATGACCTCTTTGTAATCTTTAAATAACGTCCTTAATGAGTTATAAATGCTTCAAAGAGGGTAAGAATATGGCGATCTTGGTAACAGTAAGGTAGTAATTTTTTATCATTGTACTATTTAGACATTTATTGTACAGAAGTGAGTGTGTATCGTGAGTTATATTTTTGTAAAATAACCAGTGTTTACAAAGGTGTTGTATACAGGTGATATGCTCAATGATAACACTTATGTACAGTTAAGGAGTATAAAAATAAGGGGCGATGGGTATTGTAGGAAGGTATATGTTTTGTAAGTAAAAAATAAATTATCTTGCAACTCCTTAAAAACACCCCTGATACTAGATGATAACACATTTAAAGAGATCTCATTGTATGAATAAATATGCATTAGTAAGCTATGTTTTTTTTGGTTTTCTGTTAGTGAGTTGTGGTACTCAAAATGAGTACTTGAGCCACGATATCCAAGATCAAATGGCGCTCAAAAAAATTATTAATGATTCGCTAGGTCAGCAGGTATTAATGATCACGCACAAAGAGCCACGTCCTAAAAAAGGAATTTCTTATGCCTGGTATCGCAATCGTAGTGTGCGCACTACGGCGAGCAATTACAGCGGGCAGTTGCTCAATGGTCCTTATGAGCAGTTTGATACAGATCATATCTTAGTATTAAAAGGAACATATAAAAAAGGAGTTCGCCGTGGTCGCTGGCAGCAATGGTATACAAATGGGGTTCTTAAAAAAGAGCTACATTATGACGCAAGAGGAAGACTGCACAAGTCATATAAAACATATGCAGAAACACAACAGCTAGTACAAAAAGGAAAATATCGTCACGGTTACAAAAATGGCATCTGGATAGAAGCGGGAGATACGATTGTATATAAAAAAGGGGAAGTATTTGTAAAAGACACCTTAAAACCTTCTTTGTTTAAACGCATTTTTAAGAAAAAAGACACCATACCACAAGCGACTAGCACTAAAGAACAAAAAAAGGCTCAAGATAGCTTACGTCCTAACTTCTTTAAAAGATTGTTTCAAAAGAAAACAAAAAAAAGTAGTAATACAAAGTGATAGCGCCCTCTCGATATAGCGTTAATGCCAGTAGTATGGGGTATAGTATTGTACTTTGTACATTAATAAGTATACTGTGCTATAGTTTATTGCTAGTAACGGGATATCAAGAGCTCCATAAAACACAACTAGAGCGCAGAGCGACACTGGCGCATACTCTCACACAAGCAGAGGGATATTACTTAAATAATTTTGATAATGGAGATAATGCAAGGTCAGAAGACCTGTTAGATAATGGGATGCTCTCTACAGCAAGACATATACCTTGGGGAGGTTATGAAGTATTGACCACCACCTCTTGGTTTAAAGGAGATACCTTATCTCGCAGTGTGCTTGTGGGAAAACAACAAAAAACACCTATTGCCTTATACCTTCCAGATCGTGGCAAGCCATTACAACTATCTGGCAATGCTCGCATACAAGGGTATAAATATGTGCCCAGTGGTTATCTAAAACCTGCATATCTAACGGGTAATAAATCACCAGATTTAAAAAAGTCTACGGGTACTATCAAAAAATCTCAACGACTATTACCTATGGCTACCATAGCCAAAAGCAATCAATATCCCAATAGAGAGGTATTGTCTATAGATGCCATAGATCAAGAGCGAGGAGTGGTCTATCATCCTTTTTCGGCAGAAAATCCTTTGGAAGTTGCAGCAACAACTAAGATTGCGCATATAGATATTAGTGGTTTTGTAGTCATCTCATCTAGAGATTCTCTCTATATAGATCAGAGTGCGACTATTCATAATGTGCTCATTGAGGCTCCAGTAGTCACTATAGGTAAAGGGTTTAAAGGCAATCTCCAGATATATGCCACAGAGGCAGTATATCTAGAAGAAAACGCAACCCTAGAGTATCCCTCAAGTATATATCTAGACGCGAGTATCGCTGCTCCTAAAATAACAATGGCAAAGAACTCTAAAATTATAGGAGGGGTGGCACTCACAAGCAATACTAATACGTTTTTACAAGAAGGATTAATAGACCTCGAGACTTCTAGTCTTGTTGTGGGAGCGGTCTATTGTAAAGGCAAATTAGAGGTGCAAGGAAAAATTATAGGCGCTGTATATACCGAGCAATTTTATGTGCAAACCTCCTCTGGAATATATGATAATTATATACTCGATGGCGTGATAGATGGTAACACATTGCCAGAAGGATTTGTAGCTCCTGTAATGCTGCCGGCAGAAACAAAAAACACCACCTGGAATGTTATCAAAGGACTGTAACATACAGGCGAGTTCGCTTGCAGAGTCTGTCATTGCAATGGCACTGGTAGCAGTATGTCTGGTGGTAGTGACCTCTGTGTTGAGCAGTGTGGTGAGTAATACAGCCCCCGTAAGTCTGTATGAAGGAAGGCAGGAAGTAAAAAAATGGGCACAAGAAACCCAGCACACAAAACAATATACAGACGATACTAAAAAAGGAATTAATTATAGCATCACTCGCAGTGTGAGTAGAGATAGAGATCACGGGTATACCGTAATCTTTACGCTAGAAACAGGTAAAAAAAAGGAAGAACGCACCTATAAAATGTATGAGTAATACACCTAGACATATAGCGGCATTTACCATTTTTGAAGTGGCGGTAACTATGGTCATTACTGCGGTTCTTTTAATGGTCGTATATCAAATTTTTGGTGTGGCACAACAACAAATACGGGTCTATATAGAGATGCAAGATCAGATGATACAGTATGAACAGTTTACAACACAATTTTCGGTAGATGTACAGCGTGCACGTGAGATCAAATTAAAGGATAATAACAGTGTGGAGTTAGTAGTAGACCAAAATGAGATTACATACGCTTTCGCGAAAGCGTATACCCTCAGAAAAACCACTACCACAGATACCTTGATATTTACATCTCGATCTATAGTGATAGATAGCATAATGACACCAGGGAAAGAACATATGATAATACGGCTGCAGGGAGATCTGTTAGGGAAGCCTATTGAGATATATGAAACCAAAAAATTAGATCTTAGTACACGCATTAATCAGTTATTTGACGAATGGCCATAGATATTTCTAACATACAAAAATCTAAAAAACCTGCCGCTAAAAAACAAGTGTCTAAGGGTAAGAATTTCTGGAAAAAAGAACTTACTATTGGCACATCTTTTGGTGATAAGGAGAAAGTCTCTTTTTATAAAGAATTAGGAAGTCTTCTAGATGCTGGAGTAGATTTTAAAAGAGCCCTAGAAATCCTTGCCGAACAGCAGACAAAAACAAAACATAAAGAACACATAGAAACTATTAAAAATGATATTATAGGCGGTAAGCCCTTATATGAAGCAATGAGAGATATTGGTGTGTTTTCTCCCTATGAGTATTATAGTGTTAAGATAGGAGAGGAGAGCCGTAGTCTTAATGGTGTGTTGCCAGAACTCTATCAGTATTTTGAGCGCAAAATACAATTGAAAAGACAGCTCACTTCTGTATTAATGTATCCTGCCTTTGTCTTATTACTCACTTTTGGGGTGTTGTATTTTATGATGAACTATGTGGTGCCAATGTTTAGTACTGTTTTTAAACAGTTTGGGAGAGAGCTGCCAGCATTAACACAAAAAATTATATACCTCTCAGAGCATTTTACTACGTTTGCAATAATTTTTGGAGTTGTTATAATAACAATCATAGGCATACATTTTTATAGTAAAGAAAAAGAGAAATATAGACACATCACAAGCAGTGTGATGATGCGCATTCCTTTTTTTGGTAAGTTAATAAAGAAGATATATATTACACGTTTTAGTCAGTCTTTAAGTCTGTTGCTTAAAGCCAAGACACCTCTAGTAACCGCATTAGATCTTGTAGAAAAAATGATCTCTTTTTATCCTATAGAAAAAAGTCTTTCTGAGATAAAAGTGGCTGTAACTAGAGGAAGTTCTTTTTCTAAAGCACTAAAAGAACATAAAATGTATGACCACAAGCTAGTATCACTAGTAAGTGTTGCCGAGGAGGCAAATACCTTAGACCTTATGTTTGAGAGATTGTCACAGCAGTATAATAAAGAAATGGAGCATCAGACTAAAATGCTAGGTGCTGTAATAGAACCTCTCATTATTTTAGTGATAGGTGCTGTTGTAGGTGTGGTGCTTATTGCAATGTATGCTCCTATGTTTGACCTAAGTAAAATATTACAAACTAATTAATATGAAAAGACTTTTAAATAAAGTGAAGACAGATAGATTACAAAAAATGTATGTGAAGGCATACTCTATGTCTGAGCTCATTATTGTGCTTTGTATTATAGGGATTTTATTATTGCTGGTACTACCTAATCAAACCTCTGTGGTGGCACAAGCAAAAGCGATTGAGGCGCAAAGTATGTTGAGCCAGATACACGGGTTGCAAAAGAGTCATTTTTTTCGATTCTCAAAATATACTACAGATTTTGATGCCTTAGGGTTTGAGCAGGCAGCCACCATAGATCAAGGAGGACAAGCGGTATATAGAATAGAGGTTGTAGAGGCATCTCCCAATTCTTTTAAAGCTAGAGCAACAGCATTATCAGATTTTGATGGAGATGGCGTGTTTAATACTTGGGAAATTGACCAGAATCGTATTTTAAAAGAAGTGATTAAAGATTAATGAATTACCTGTTGTATATATTAGTGAGTATATCTTTACTAGGGATGTTGTATCAAGACATATCCTATAGAAAAATTCATATACTATTACCCATAGTACTTATGAGTACCTTGCTAGGCTTGTCATATTATAACAAAGGGTTTATGATAAAAGCTATGCTAGAAATTCTAATGTTTATACTACTCAATATGGCAGGTGTGATCCTCTATTTTTCTATTAAAAATAAGAAACTAATTAACCCTCTTAAAAAATATATAGGTCTTGGAGATATCCTTTTTTTAATAGCAATTATTCCGCTGTTTGTATTACAATCTTATATGCTATTTTTTATAACGGGGATGATCATTTCTCTTATCTTTTATGGTCTATTTAAAAGTAAATTTAAGTATAAAAGTATTCCGTTAGCAGGGTATTTATCTGGTTATTTAGGAGTTCTTATGATTATTAATTTTTTTATGCCCTATAATATATTTAGAACCCCCTACTTTTGAGTATCCCTAACCCTATTATATTATCGGTGGAGTTACAACAACTCATCACATCAGAACTTGCTCATCACTATCGTGTGGTGCCAAAGCAAGAAACAGACAGTACCCTTGTTTTGTCTATTGCCGAAACTACGCATAGGCCAGAAATTGCAGACGAGTTGTCTCTATATTTAAATAAAACCATAGTGCTCGAGGTATGTCCAGATAGTCTAGTAGATAGTGCACTTTATACCTATTACAGATTAGGCAATGTCTTAGAGCGACAGTCTGAAGCAATATCTTACAAAAATGACCTTCTAGAAAAAATTATCAAAGAAGCACAACAGTTAGGAAGTAGTGATATACATCTAGAATCTTTTGAACATAAAGCGAGAGTGCGATATAGAATAGATGGCGCTCTTATAGAAAAATATACAATTGATAATCAAGATTATCTAGAGCTTGTAAACAAAGTAAAGATCAAGGCTAATCTTGATATTACTGAGAAAAGACTCCCGCAAGATGGACGAATAAATTATGAAAATTTTGATTTGCGTGTGTCTGTCTTACCCACCCTACACGGTGAGAAAATAGTAATACGCATTCTAGGGAAAGATGCCCAAAATATTGATCTCGAAGTACTAGGTCTAGAAGATGATCAAAAAAAGATGTACCTAGAAGCGGTGCGTCAAAATAACGGAATTGTACTTATAAGCGGTCCTACAGGATCTGGTAAGACCACAACATTATATGCTACATTACAATTATTAAATACGATAGAAAAAAATATTGTTACCGTAGAAGATCCTATTGAATATACATTAGAAGGGATTAATCAAGTACAACTCAAAGAAAATATAGGATTGACATTTTCTAGTGCATTGCGATCCTTTTTAAGACAAGACCCAGATATTATAATGCTAGGAGAGATTAGAGATGCAACAACAGCTCAAATGGCTATTAGAGCATCGCTCACAGGGCATTTAGTGTTATCTACAATACATACAAACTCTGCCATAGGGACCGTATCAAGGCTTATAGATATGGGAGTTCCTCCATTTTACATAAGTGATACTCTTAACGTGTCTGTTGCACAACGGTTAGTAAGACTACTCTGTGGTGCTTGTAAAAAAGAAGTAACACTAGACATTGAACGTCTTCCTTCTAATTTTAAAACAACTCAATTACCAAAAAAAGAATGGGTAGCTCAAGGTTGTGAAGAGTGTTATTATACAGGTTTTAAGGGTAGAAAAGCTATTTATGAAGTAATACCTATTACAAAAGAAATCGTAGAGGCAATAGAAAATAGAACAATAGATCATATATCTATTATGGAAGAATATGGCTCGATAGCCAACAGAGCTTTTAATCTCTGGAAATTAGGAGAGACGTCATTAGACGAAGTCTTTCCATTATTAGCAAGTAATAAATGAAAAACGTAATATCCATTTTTATCATTCTTTGTTTTGGGACATTAAGTGCCCAAACAATAATTTCAGATACAGAAAGTATGCTGGATGATTTGAGTGAAAAAAATCCCGCGCTTAATGAGAAAATGCACATCGATATTTCAGGGCTGTCACTATATGATTTTTTAAATGCAGTTGCCGTAGAACATAAAATAAATATAAGTGCAGACTCAGATCTAGATACCAAGGTACAGAGTAGTTTTTTTGATATTCCTGTAAAAGATGTCTTTAGTTTTGCAGCTCAAAAATATGAGCTTGATGTTTCTCTCATTAATGATATTATAATTTTTAAAAAGAAAGTTGTAAAAGAAGTAGTTGAAGAGCCTGTGAAAGAAAAAGAAATTGATGTTGACTATAACGTGCGCAATAAGTTTTTGTCTGTAAAACTATCTCAAGACGATCTTTTTAAAGTGTCTCAGAAAATTACAGATTTATCAGAAAGAAACTTTGTTCTTGATCCTGAGATTAGAAATCAAAAGGTGTCTGCATATGTAGTAAATAGACCTATTGATCAAGTAATCGAAATGATTGCAAAGGCAAACGGTCTTGAAGTAAAAGTAGATGAAAATGATATTTTTTATATCAATAAATCTACTCAAGAAAAACAAGTTAGCTCAAAATCAGACAGAACAACTAGCACGAGTAGAAATACTCGTAACTCAAGAAATACTAGAGGAAATGTAAATAAAAGTGCAATGTCCTTAACAGTGAGTGGTCAGGGTTTTTTAGATGTTAATATCATAGAGACATCGGCATATGAAGTGATTTTAGACGCTGCAGAAAAGCTCAATACTAATTATGTAATATATAACAACCCCACTGAGGTAAGCGCTACATTTAAAGCACGTCAAATTTCATTTGATGAACTGCTAGATAAACTATTTGTCGACTCAGAATTTACCTATAAAAAACAAGGAGATTTATACATCATTGGATTAGAAAACTCGAAAGGACTGAGAGGTAAACGTCTTATTCAGCTTGAAAATAGAACGATAGAAGCGGTACTTGAAACATTACCTTCAGAACTGCTGGAAGGTATTGATGTAAAAGAATTTGTAGAACTTAATGGTGTGATGGTTTCTGGTTCAAAACCACGTATAGATGAACTTCAGGAATATATAAAACAAATAGATCAGGTAGTTCCTATGATACTAATCGAAGTAATTATAGCACAGTATCAAAAGTCTAATGAAATTCAAACAGGACTTCAGGCAGGCCTAGGAACCGAAGCTCGAGGAAATGCGATGGGTGTTCTTTTTCCACAGGGAGATGTACAACTAGGAGCATCTTCAATTAATAAATTAATAGATGCATTTAACGGGTTAGGTATTTTTAATCTCGGTAAGGTTACAGAGCGGTTTTATTTAGATCTTAGCTTTCTTGAGAATAATTCTGTAATAAATATCCAGAGTACTCCTAAAATAGCCACATTAAATGGGCACGACGCTACATTGTCCATAGGGGAGACTAGTTATTATTTTGAGCAAAACAATACACTTATAAATAGTGGTTTAGGAAATGATATATTACAATCGGGAACCTGGAAGCCAACAGAGGCAAACTTGAGTCTTAATATTAAACCATTTGTTTCAAAAGATGAACAGATTACATTAACAATAGGAGTAGAGAGAAGTTCTTTTTTAGCACGTCAAGGGGAGAATGCTCCTCCAGGAAAAGCAACACAGCAATTTGAGTCTTTAATACGATGTAAAAATGGAGAAATGATACTATTAGGAGGACTTGATGAATTAGAGAAAGAAGATTCTGGAACAGGAACTCCTTTTCTTTCAAGAATTCCAGTGATTAAATGGTTGTTTAGTGGTCGTAACAAGCGTAAAGAAAAATCTAAACTACATATATTTATTAAACCTACTATTGTTTATTAATGAAAGATGGGTTTTTAAATAGTGTCCAAAAAATAGCGCCTGCAAAAAGTTTTGCTCTAGTCACCGTAAGGCTAAACGCAACTCATAATACGTATGCGATTCAATTCATAAATGAAAAGAATAGCAAACTTTTTTTAGGAACTTTTTATGAATATCTAGAAGAGGATCAACTAGAAAAAAACTTAAAACCAGAAATTCCTGTATTACTCTCCTTTCAGGGAAGTAAGGTGTTGTCTAAAGAAATTGATGTTAAAGAAGATAATGAAACTGTCCTTTTTAGTGAGAGTATAGAGGACTTTTTTATTTCCGAAACTATATATCATCACCATAAATACCTTTCCATAGTTAGAAAAGAAGATGTCATTCAATCATTAGAATTATTTGCTAAAATCAAAACTACAGTCTTAGATTTTTCTGTTGGACCTTTTATAAGTGTAATCTTAAAAGATTTTATAGATGAGCCTTATTTAGTTTCTGAAGATTATAAGTTAAATTTTATAGATATAAGTAATACAATTTCATATGAAAAAAAAGAGGATCAATCTCGATTTTATTTAGGAGAAGACCAGGTTAATAGATATCAAATTCCTCTTATAAGCACCTATTTTAATTATAAAAATGAAAGTGCATTTATAGAAGGTAAAGCAGCCCTTCTTAAGCCACAATTGAGCGAGTTTAGAAAGCATACTATTTTTTCGAATGCATTGATGATTGTAGTTGTACTCATATTAGTGAGCTTAGTCATAAGCACATTTTTAAAAGATCATTATCAAGATAGGTATGTAGAGGCTGAGGCACAATTATTTTTCTTAGAAAAGTCCTATAATGAGATTGTTTCATTAGAACAAGAAAAGGAACAACTAGAGTCAATAGTGTCAAATTTAAGTGGTTTTTCTGAAGAATATTATACACATTATGTGTATTATCTAATGAAAACATTACCACACGGGATAAGAATTGAAAATGTGAATCTAAATCCTGTTATAGGTAATATGAAGAAAGAAGTAGATGCGGCCTTTTCCTTAAATCAAATTATCCTTAAAGGGACTGTAGAAGCTTCAAAAAATCTAGATGACTGGATGCAGATTATCAAAAAAGAAAAATGGGTTAAATCGTTAGAAATGATTGAGCTCTATCAAGATAGAAACAATAATCTTTTATTCACCCTTCAAATAGATTTCTAATGTTTAGAACCATCTCTGGAAATAAAAAATTGATTGGGTTAGTTATTGTAACTATGATCTTGATATTAAGTAGCTTTAAAAAATCGTTCAAACCAACACTTGATTCCTACAAGCAGCAAATAGAAGTAGAAGAGAAATTGTTATTGACAAAAGGTGCTTTATCAAAAATAAAAACCCTTAAATCTGAAGTAAACCTTCTTAATAATCAAGTTGGAGCATTAGACCGTACTCCTCAAGAAGTACAGCAGCAGTTGTTGTCTTTTGCTAATAAAATACCAAATATTAATATTGTTAATGTAAACGAAATACATTATGCACAAAACTCTTTATTTAAAATATATACACATCAAATAGATCTAGAGGGGAGTTATCAAGATTTACTTAAAGGATTATATGACTTTGAAAGAGACTTTAACATTTCTCGAATTGTAAGTTTTTCTTTTAACAATAAAAAGAAAAATGGAGTAGTGTTAAAAAATCAACGTTTGAATATTATATTTCAGAATTATGAAAAAAATAAATAAAGCTACATTGTTCATTCTCATTTGTATGGCATTTTTAAGTTGTGAAGATGTTTTTGAAAATGATATAAGTGATGATGCTGTTGTATTACTTAGTCCAGCAGAAGGTCGTGTTGTTGAAACTGACTCCATCACATTTTCTTGGGAGACTATTGATGATGCAGATGATTATCAATTTCAACTTAGAGATGAATTGTCTAACGCGATAGTGATTGATAGTGTTTTGCCTTTAAATACAATACGCTTGGGTGTGGCCCCAAGTGACTATTCTTGGAGAGTGAAAGCTCAAAATTTTGGATATGAAACAGATTTTACCTTTCCTAGAGATCTTACTGTTTTGTTGCCTGATGATTTGTCTAATATAGATATTACATTAGTTTCTCCTGTTTTAGACACATATATTTCTTCAGGTCCAGTAACATTATCCTGGGGAGCTATAGAAGATGCAAATAGTTACTCTATTTCAGTAACTACTGTTCAAAGCGGTGTTACTGTCGAAATTATATCTGAAGCAGCATTGGAAGAAAATATTTTTAACTTGGAAGAAAGTAGTATAGAAAATGAAGGAGAATATACTTGGAGTGTTAAAGCCGTTAATGATGTATCAGAATCTGATTATACATTTTCTAGATTTATAATAGACAACACAGCACCAGATACTCCTGTAATTATAGCGCCAGAAAATGACATCACTGTTTTGCCAGCTCAAATGATTACCTTTAATTGGCAAGTGGCACAAGACCAAGGAGAATTTCAGTCTCCTATTAGTACTTTTATAGAAATTTCAGACACTCCTTCTTTTGAAGATATTTTGATAAATGAAATGGTAGATGGTCAGAGTTTTATATATGAAATACCTGTAGATTCTGAAGAGTTGTGGTGGAGAGTTCGTTTTGTAGATGAAGCAGATAATCAAAGTAATTATAGTGAGATAAGGAGAATGATCGTAGAATAATTTACAATGATAAAAGGGAATCGTACAACAAACATTGCATTAATTCTTTTGCTCGTTATTATTTGGTTTTTTGTAATTAAAAAAGCTTTTTTTCAAACAAAACCAGATCTTAATATCGAACAAAGTTTTGTAGATAATCAAGTAGCACAAAAAGCCGAAACATTAGAAAAGAAAACGATTGCACTTTCAGATCTAAAAAATCCTTTTTTAAATGCTGTAAAGGTTTCAAGAAAAGCAGTAACGACTAGATCCAGAACTCAAAGCAAACCTATTAAACCTAAAAAAACACTTTCTTGGCCCAATTTATCATATTATGGATATGTAGGAGAAAATGAAGGTAAAAATTTGCAAGCACTCATTAAACTTGATAGTAAATTAGTGAGAATGAAAATAGGTGATCAATTTCAAAATATCAAGCTTAAAAAATTATATGCAGATTCTATAGTCATCTCATTAGGTAATGATCATAGAACGGTTAAGAGAGGAGAATAATTACTGTCGTTTTCTTTTTAAAATTGCGCTGTAATTTTACCGAGCATCCCCTATTTTTGCAATTATGAAAAAAGAAGAATGTTTCTATCTAGGAAAGATTGTACGTAAGTATAGCTTTAAAGGAGAACTCCTTGCAAAACTTGATACAGATGAGCCAGAGACGTATGTGAATATGGAATCTGTATTAATAGATTTTGGACCTAGTTTAGTGCCTCATTTTATAGAGTCGTCTCAATTGCATAAATCTACTTTACTACGTGTAAAATTTGAAGATATAGATACAGAAGAAGATGCCGAAGATCTTATAGGAGCAGGCTTGTACTTACCACTGGACTTATTACCAGAACTAGAAGGAGATCAATTTTATTTTCACGAGATCATAGGTTTTACTGCTGTAGATAAACATTTTGGAGTAATAGGACAGATTACTGGTGTAAATGATACCACAGCACAAGCTATTTTTGAAATAGATCGTGAGGGTAATCAAGTCTTGATACCTATGATAGATAACTTTATTAAAAAGGTAAACCGCAATACTAAAGAAATTCATCTAGAAGTCCCAGACGGATTGATCGAACTCTACATCTAACAAACTACATTCATTGTCAACAAAACCTTTTCATTTTAAACAATTTTCTATTACACAAGATCGGTGTGCGATGAAAATAGGTACAGACGGTGTGTTGTTAGGAGCTTGGGTAACAATCACAGATTTTCCAGATAGTATTCTTGATATAGGGACTGGAACTGGGGTCATTGCAATGATGTTAGCACAGCGCAGTAACGCACGAGTGATAGATGCTGTAGAGCTAGATGATAATGCCTATGAGCAGGCAACAGAAAATTTTGAAAACAGTGATTGGGGAGATCGTCTTTTTTGCTATCACGCTCACCTGTATGAATTTGCAGCAGAGATCGATGAGCAGTATGATATGATTGTTTGTAATCCGCCCTTTTATGAGTCATCTTCTTTTTCTTTAGAAGCAGAAGGATCACCGTCAAAAGAACGTCAAATGGCAAGATTTGAAAACGCAATGCCTTTTGAACTGCTTGTAGGAGCAGTTGCAAAACTTTTAGCTCCAGAAGGAACGTTTAATGTGGTAATTCCTTATAATCGCGAAGATGATTTTATATTACTTTGCTCAAGAGCCCATTTGTACCCATCAAAAATAATGCGTGTAAAAGGAACAGCAGATTCGGCTATTAAGCGCAGTATGATGGAATTTAGATGTGCGGTTCAAGATACTACTGATAATTCAGATATTGTAGATAATGAAGGAGAAAACCGCTTTCGCGAAAGCAAAATACAAACACATATAGATGAGCTCATCATAGAAAACACCCGTCATAACTATACACAAGCATATATAGATCTTGTAAAAGACTTCTATCTCAAAATGTGAGTCTGGAAACATAAGAAAGTTTAGGTTTAAGTATATTTACAGAACTTAAATTTTGAGAAATGAGACCAGATCTTTTTGAAGCACCGGATTACTATAATATAGACGATTTATTATCTGATGAGCATAAGCTTATACGTGATGCTGCCCGATCTTGGGTAAAGCGTGATGTGTCACCCATTATAGAGGAGGCAGCTCAAGAAGCAAAATTTCCAAAATCTATTATTCCAGGCCTAGCAGAGATAGGGGCTTTTGGGCCTTATATTCCAGAGCAATACGGAGGAGCAGGGTTAGATCAAATTTCTTACGGTCTTATTATGCAAGAGATTGAACGTGGTGATTCTGGAGTGCGATCTACTGCATCTGTACAGTCTTCGTTAGTGATGTATCCTATCTGGAAATATGGATCTGAAGAGCAACGCAATCGTTTCTTACCTAAGCTAGCTTCAGGAGAGTTTATGGGATCTTTTGGTCTTACAGAACCAGATCACGGTTCTAATCCTGGAGGGATGGTGACCCATTATAAAGATATGGGAGATCATTACCTATTAAATGGAGCTAAGATGTGGATCTCTAATAGTCCTTTTTGTGATGTGGCAGTAGTTTGGGCAAAAAATGAAGAAGGACGTATTCACGGTTTAATTGTTGAACGCGGCATGGAAGGTTTTTCCACTCCTGAAACGCACAACAAATGGTCACTTAGAGCTTCGGCGACGGGCGAATTGATTTTCTCAGATGTCAAAGTGCCTAAAGAAAATCTTCTCGAAGGCAAATCAGGATTAGGTGCTCCGCTAGGATGCCTTGATTCTGCTCGATACGGAATTTCATGGGGTGCTATTGGTGCTGCTATGGATTGTTATGATACGGCTTTGCGCTACGCCAAAGAGCGCATTCAATTTGGGAAACCCATTGCAGCTTTTCAGTTGCAACAAAAGAAATTGGCCGAAATGATCACGGAGATTACGAAAGCACAATTATTAGCTTTCCGATTAGGACAACTAAAAAACGAAGGTCGCGCTACTACTGCGCAAATTTCAATGGCGAAGCGCAACAATGTTGAAATGGCCATTAAAATTGCCAG
>CALKZS010000060.1 GCA_938002835.1 uncultured Dokdonia sp.
TTACGCAATCAGAGAAGTGTTTTTTCTCATTTTAACAAAAAACTGTTGATAAGTTCCTTTTTCTTAAAAAAAATAGCTTTTTTAATCGTTTTAGCCATTAAATATGTCAACTGTTATCTAATCGATTAATAAATCTAAGTAGACATTTATTTATAAATTTATAGTAATCAGCAGTTTAAATACTTATTAACAACAAGGTTAAATTTTTGATGATTTAGTGCGTAACACCAGTTATTTAATATAAAATTAAGATGACTACTAAATCTAAATGTTAAATTTACAATTAATTTAAAATCATTAAAATGAAAAAAACAATTATAAATACTATAGGGATTCTTGCTCTTATCACTAGTATTACCTCTTGTAAAGAAACGCAAAATGAAACAACACCTACAGAAGTGCAAGAAGTTGCTGTAGTAGAAAATGCTCAAAAATATATTGTAGACACTACCGCTTCTATAGTAGAATGGATAGGAAGCAAACCTACAGAAAATCACACAGGCACAATATCTATAGCAAGTGGTGCCGTAAATGTTTTAGGTAATGAGATTACTGGATCTTTTGTGATAGATATGAATAGTATCACTGTTACTGATCTTGAAGGAAAAGGAAAAGAAAGTCTAGAAGCCCATTTAAAAGGAACTGCTAAGGAAGAGCAAGAAGATCACTTTTTTAATGTAGTAAAGTATCCTACCTCTGCTTTTGAAGTTACAGGAGTTACAGAAAAAGATGGAAAGAAAATGATGCAAGGTAACCTTGCCATAAGAGATAAAAATAAAAATATTGAATTTCCAGTATCATATCGTGTTGATGGAGATATGATGACACTATCAAGTGAGACTTTTACGATAAACCGAACAGACTGGGGTGTTAATTACGGGTCTCAATCTATATTTGACAACTTAGGTGATAAGTTTATTAATGATGATATCGAAATCACTATAAAATTAGTTGCAAAAAAAATATAACTAATTAGTATTTTCTATATAAAAAAGTCCTACTAGTAAGTAGGACTTTTTTATGATATCAATTTTATGTAACTGCTACTTCAAAAATACTTTTTAGGGCTTCATCTAGCACAGGGTATTTAAATACATAGCCTTCTTTTTGAATTTTATTTGCACTAGCTTTTTGGCTTTCCAGTAGGATTGTTGCCATATCCCCTAGCATTAATTTAAGACTAAACTTAGGGACATTAGGAAGTATTATTTTTTTATTTAACACACTAGCAATAGTGCCTGTAAGTTCTTTATTAGTTACTGGATTAGGAGCTACTCCGTTATAAGTGCCTTCTAACTTATTACTAAATATATGATAATAAATCCCTACAATGTCTTCAATATGTATCCAAGATTGCCATTGTTTTCCAGATCCTAAAACCGCACCTACTCCATTTTCAATTGGTTTCCTCATTTTTTGCAAAGCACCTTTCTCTTGATCTAAAACAATACCAGAACGCACACAAGCAACTAAAATATCTAGACGTTTAAATTCTGTAGCTGCTTTCTCCCACTCCTCAACTATTCCTCCTAAAAACCCTTTGGCATATTTCTCATAAGATTCATCATACAATGTATCAAATGCAGATGGATATCCTCCCACACCACTAGCTGTAATAAAATGTTTTACTGTTATTGGTTCTTTTTTACGCTTTCGCGAAAGCGCACTATACAACATTCTAGCAGTAGAAATCCTACTCTCAAATATGGTATTTCTATTTTCTGGAGTCCACCTTTCGGCAACACTAGATCCTGCAAGGTGAATAATAGTCTCTACACCATCTAAAGCCTCCTCATCTAAATAATTTTCTGAAATGTTCCAATAGTATCCTTGCCTGTATGGTTCTGATACTATCTTTTCTTTGGACGTTGTAAGATAGTTTACAACGATCTTATTTAAAACACAAAAATCTGTAAGGGACTGACCTACTAGACCTGTGGCTCCAGTAATCAAAATTTTCATTTGTTGTTTTTTTATAAATATACGTCAAGTATGATTAATTGGTTTTTTTTTAGAAATTTATTTCATTTTCAGCAACTATTCAAGACCATCTATATAATTCTTAAGATATGAATATCTTCTAGTTAACACTCCATTTCTAGTCATTCGAGCTCTTTGTAAAATACCATCCTTATCATTATTAAAAAAAGCAGGAATAACGTATTTTAAAAACATTTTTCCAAAACCCTGGCTAGCATCCTTGGGCAATTCACAAGGAAGATTATCTACTGCCATTACGGCTACAACATCTTGTTTGTTACTATAATCATCTTCTTTCTCTGTGTGAACATTATAGCCATAAAAGGGATCTGCAATGGTAGATGGTTTTATAGTACTTGCTACTGGGCCGTTAATGTCACAAGAAATATCTGCTACTAATCTAATTTTGAAATTATCTTTTTTTGCATCTGCTCTTGTAAATAAATAAGGAGCTCCATCTCCATAAAAATGCCCTGCAATAAAATAATCTGTCACAGCTGCATATTTCATAAAGTCACTCTTATAGCCAGAAGGATCTTTATAAAAAGCAAAACGATCTCCTGGAGCACCGTCTTTACGTATATTATATTCTAATACATCAATATGGCAATATACTGGATAATCAAAGGTAGCCTCAAGATATTCTGTATGCGAAACCTCTTTGATATTGAGATGATCAAGAATTTCTTTTGCACCGTGAGCTACTTTTCCAGAACCCGTAAGACATATTTTAATAGTGGGAAGGTTAATAGCATCTAGCTCTTTTTTTACAGCATCTAGATCTTGTAAGCTCTCAACTTTAGGTAATGTATAAAGGTGATCCCTTTGCCCTAAAAGTCTAAAACCATTATAAGCACCTACGAGACCTGCATATCTTCCAAAACCTATGAGTCTAGCTCCGTTTTCTTTTGTGATCACCTCGTGATCATACAATGTGATATTTTTATCTAATATTGCTTTAAGCAAAGCTCTATTATAGGGTTGTTTTTTTATGGTATGACTAAAGAAAAAATATTCTTTCCCTGGAATTAATGACGCTATAGGCACTTCTTTTACACCTATCATCACGTCTGCTTGTGATACATCTTTGGCTATAGCAAATCCTTTATTTTTATAATCTACATCTTTAAAAACACGTATGTCAGAAGTTTCTACTACAAAACTAGCCTCAGGAAATTCTTGTTGTGCTTTAGCCAGCATTTCTGGGGAGAAAACAACTCTTCTATCTGGTGGGTTTTTACGTTCTTTAATAATTGCAAATTTCATAAATAAGTAAAGTTTTGACAGTTTTAAATTATGGTATAGCTTTTGCCATCTATTTGTAAACAAATATAGGGTTTAGTACTATATTTGTACCCGAAGTTATGTAACATCACATATACTTCATACTAATGATACTATACAAATGGGGTCGACTGGTTTTGACAGCGAGATCAATAGTATTGTAAGCGTGTCGAGCGCTGAGAAATAGCTCGTAAATCTCATATTTCATCTTTTTAAACGGCGAGAATAACTACGCCCTAGCTGCATAATCCGAATTATAGTAGGATTACGCCTCGGTCCTGCAAGGCGGGACAAGCAGGAAGTCACTCGAAAGCCTTGGTTTACGGCGATCGATATAGTGACTTCGTAAAAGTAAACCTATCCCTCGTAGGGCTTTGATGCGAAGGAGACATCTAATTGAAGATAAGGAGTGCGTTGGTAGTTTCTGACCGGCAATCTCACGAAAATCTAAATAGAAACTACACACGTAGAAAGCAGTAATATTGCTTGTTTGGACGAGGGTTCGAATCCCTCCGACTCCACTTCAAAACCCGGCTTTAAGCTGGGTTTTTTTGCGTATTCGCGGGGATTAGGCCTGCGCAACTCCTGGCTCCTGCGCTACAAAGGTCTACAAGACCTTTGCTTAACACTGCCGCCCTCTCCGACTCCACCTCAAAACCCAGCTTTAGGCTGGGTTTTTTACGTATTCGTGGGGATTAGGCCTGCGCAACTCCTGGCTCCTGCGCTACAAAGGTCTGCAAGACCTTTGTTTAACACTGCGGCCCTCTCCGACTCCACAGAAACACTTCGGAATTTCAATATTTACTGGTGTTTATATTTTTAAGATGACGTATTAGTTCATAAAATGAATATTAAGACTTCACATTTTCATACGGCAATAATGGTAAGTCACTAAACTTAAAAGGAAAAATCTACAATTCCTTAGGAAGCATATCTATTTCTTCGAGCGCTTCTTCATCGCATCTTTGTAGTGTAATTAAAAACATATATAAAAGATGAAAATCATTTTTAACATACTTAAACCACTTTTTAGCAATTCAAACAAAAGCGTATCAAAAGATGTGCAACTGCAAATCATAAAGACAGATTGTGATAACCCGTATGCATTTAGTGTATACTGTGATTCAGAAAAACCTTTTATTTCAAATTTTCAATAAACATTTAAAAAGCAAATATTATGACCACATTTAATGTACCAACAAGAGAAGAAGTAAGCCCTTCAAATCAAGCAATTTTTGATAATCTTCAAAAGGCGGTAGGCTTTGTTCCTAATCTTTATGCAACCTATGCGTACTCTGAAAATGCTCTTAAAAATTACCTTGAATTTTCAAACGCCAAGACATCGCTTAAAGCGAAAGAAAAAGAAGTTGTTAATCTTGCGGTTAGCCAAGTAAATAATTGTGAGTATTGCTTATCTGCGCATACTGCAATAGGTAAGATGAACGGATTTACAGAGGATCAAATTTTAGATTTACGTGCTGGCCAGGCACCTTTTGACCAAAAACTTGATGCATTGGCAAAACTTGCAAAAAACATTACAGAAAATCGTGGCAATACAGATGCCAGTGTTCTAAAAAATTTCTTTAATGCTGGTTGGACTAAAGAAAATTTGATAGATACTATTTCTTTAGTGGGCGATAAAACCATCTCAAATTACATAAACAACACGACGAGAATACCTGTAGATTTTCCTGTTGTTGCCCCATTAGAAACTGCATTTGCATAAT
>CALKZS010000061.1 GCA_938002835.1 uncultured Dokdonia sp.
ATGTTGCACAGAATAGTGTATGGTAGATGTATTTTCTGGCTTTACCTCAAACTTAAAACTACTATCATATCCTGATAATGTTTCATCTATTATAGCCGCTAATGTTTTATCTAAATGAGAATCATAATGAGGTCCATCATCGCATAAAATAGTAGGACTCTCTGCTGTGATCGTAACCAGATGTTCATTATTATACCCTTTTCTGGTGGTGACTGAGGTTACTACTCCTTTAAATTCTAACTCTTTATAACCAGCAAATTGACTTAAAGATGCTACCTGTACGGTTAAGATCTCCCCTAAGTAATTTTTAGTCACATTTGAAAGCGCTCCTCCTACTCTTTCAAGAACATCTGTACGACATTGTAACTTCAACAAATGATGTGCATTTATATCTTGATCTAAAACAAACTGTTTAAAAGAATGTACAGGATTGCTTCCTATATATATTTGTGTGTGCGATTGTAATGCCATACGATACGGTGTCTATTATTTTAATGCTTTTGTTGTATACAAAAATAAAAAAATAGTAAGAATAGTATCCTATCTTTTTGATTTACTTTATGATATAGATTATTATTACATATCAAAAAATTAAACCAAACAGCTTTTTTCAAGATACATTATTATACTACCATATAAAGCAAAATCATTTAAAAATCACAATACACCATCACTCTATCCAAAAGCATTAAAACAGGTAGTACTATCAATCATTAAAACAACAAATTTTTTAAATTAAAAAGTAAGGAAACACTTAAATTGCACACAGATTAAAAAACTATACAATGAATACTTCTATAAAAATTGATATCGTATCAGATGTTGCTTGTCCTTGGTGTTATGTAGGTAAAAAGAGATTAGAACAAGCACTTTCTAAATGGGAAGGAACTCCTATTACAACAGAGTGGCACCCTTTTCAGTTAGATCCTTCTATGCCAGCTCAAGGAAAGACTAGAGATCAATATTTAATAGCAAAATTTGGCGATTCAAGCCGTGTAGAACAAATAACCCAAACACTTATTAATGCTGGAGAAGATCTCGATATTGCGTTTGATTTTGGAAAAAACTGGCTTGCTGTAAATACCTTACCACTACATCAATTATTAGAAATTGCTGGTCAAGAAGGATTTAAAGATGAACTTAAAGAGCGCTTTTTTAAAGCATATTTTGTAGATCTTGATCCATTGAATGATATGAAAGTATTATTTTCTATTATGGCAGATTATGGTTGGTCCTCAGAAAAAGTAGAAAGTGTTATTAATAACCCTCAAATACAAAAAGTAGTTCAAGATAAAATTGCTCATTTTCAAAAACTTGGTGTTTCTGGTGTTCCTTTTTTTGTGATAAATAATAAATATGGCATTAGTGGTGCTCAACCACCAGAAGTTATACTTGAAACACTTCACAAAATATCTCAAGAGCAAGAGCAAATTGTTATAAGCAAAGGAGAACATTGTGATATAAACGATCCTAATTGTTAATTATAATATTTTCGCATTTTCACCTAAGTTCCAGTATGTGGTTTTTAAAATTAAAAAATTAAAAATTATCTCAGAATATATTTTTTAATTCTGAATTATAAAAATACATCTCTGAGACACTTAACAGATAAATTATAATATTTAAAACATATTAAGTCATTGCATTTTAAAATTTTACTAATTTAATAAATGGTTTAATACAAAACTTTAATGAAACAAGAAGAACAAATTGTTATTGTAGGAGCTGGACTAAGCGGACTCACATTAGCATATGTACTTTCAAAACATACTATATATCCTAAAATCCTAGAAGCATCTTCTAGAATAGGTGGTAGAATTCAAACCATAAAGGGTACTCGTAACACTCCTCTAGAACTTGGAGCGACTTGGTTTTCTAATATACATTCTCACCTTATTAGTTTACTGGATGAATTAGGGATAGAAAAATTTAAACAATATACTCAAGGTATTTCTTTATTTGAAACAGCAGTTTCAAATCCAATCCAGCAATTTAAAGTTCCTGAGAACCAAAATAGCTCTTTTAGAATTTCTGGAGGTACACAAACATTAATAGATACACTATACGATAACATTCCCGCAGAAAATATAAAGCTAAACACTAGTGTTACTAAGATTACAGATCTTGACAATACATTACTTATAGAAACTCATAACGGAGAACAACTCAAAGCAAATAAGGTGATTCTATGTATGCCTCCTCAGTTAATAAGCTCTACAATTAAATGTTTTCCAGCACTGCCAGAAAACGTACAATCGCTATTACCTTCGGTGCAAACTTGGATGGGAGGAAGTATAAAATTTGTTATAGAGTATGCATCTCCTTTTTGGAGAAATAAGGGATATTCTGGAATGGTATTTAGCCATATAGGTATTGTGTCAGAAATGCACGATCATACAAATAGTAAAGAAAACAAATTTGGCTTCACAGGATTCTTAAATGAAGGTGCTATAACATATACTCAAGAAGACAGGAAAAAGTATGTTTTACAACAATTACACGCTATACTAGGCTCAGAAGCTCTAGATCCTCTATTCTATTTTGATAAAGAATGGAAAGATGAGTATATCATAGGCACTAACCCAATCATACAGAAACCACATCAAAACAACGGACATCATTTATTGCAACAAAGCTATATGAATGATAAGTTGTTCTTCTCTGGAACAGAATCATCACAACAATTTGGTGGATATATGGAAGGCGCTATTGTTTCGGTAAAGAATACTTATAAAAAGCTTATCGATTGTTTATAAATATCTTTTTAATTCATAAAACTAAATAAGAATGTATAGACAACTTACTATAGTGGAAGGCGTAATTTACACTCCCCTATAATGAGATAAAAAATGATATATTTTCATACGCTTTCGCGAAAGCATAAAACAAATACTAACTTTCCCATCTTAAAACTATGTTATCAAGTAGATTATTTCTAGTTTTTATTTTCACTTTATGTATCAATGGTAACCAGAACTATTGCAGATTTATATAAAAAGCGTTGGGACATAGAACTTTTTTTCAAGCCTATCAAAAAACTTACAAATTAAAACCTTTGTAGGCACTAGTGAAAATGCTGTGAAATCACAGATATATATTGCGTTAATATCCTACCTATTGCTTCAGCTCATCGAAAGAACCGTAGCTAAGAAAAAATATGCATTCTCTAATTTTG
>CALKZS010000062.1 GCA_938002835.1 uncultured Dokdonia sp.
GGGAGTCTCTACAAAATATCTTCAAAATTATTTGAATTGGTATAAGGTTAAAGAGAGGCTTAAAAAAATGAACAATAAAGCAAATGCTTTTAAAGAGATGATACTCAGTACAAGGGCAATAGAAAACTTCCTGAAGATTAATGATAATTATTTATAACTAATAACATAGCTAATACAAACTACATCCTTAGCATAATGAAAAATACATTTTACATCCTTTTACTGTTGATATTATTATTCTCTTTTAAAAGTTATTGTCAAGAAAAAGATAAAGGATTTATTTGGAATCTTGAAAAAGAAAAAAATCATAACCTTAATAGAAATGACTCTACAAAAATTAGTAAGAAAAACTGGGAGACAGATATAGCATATATCAAAAGAACATAAACCAATGATTAATGGTGTTTTTCCTGTACCTGATTATAAATATGCAGATAGTACATTTGTTGGACTTGGCAACTCAGGAAGTTGGAAAGGTTTAAAATTGAAAGATAAAACTTTAATCCATCATTCTTTTTTTGTTTCTCGATGTGATGTTAACAAAAAATTTATCCCAACTAAAGAAAATGAGGTATTTTTTACAATTCTTAGTCTAACAGATTCAATAGATACTAAAAAATTTAAACATACAAACGTAGATATCACATCGAGGAATCATCCACACTATACAGGGCAGGGGTTTATAAAAACAAAAGAAAATCAAATAGATTTTACAGCTTTCCTCACAGCTGATAGAAATGAATACGCACTTGTGAATATGCGTTTATTTGATTTAAGAATAGGCAGAATAATATTAGTCGCTCCTCAAAAAGATGGTTCATTTAGATCTTTACAGTTAGAATCTCCTATTTTATCATCTCAAGAAATGGATATTTAAAGAACTTACTCTTAGATAAGAAGGTTATCTCATTCTTTATCAAACCTGGAAACATTTAATCTTTCACAAAAGCGAAATAAAATATCTAATCTATCACTCTACAATTTTTAATTTTGCAAAACGAAGTAGTAATTTTTTAAGACCTCCATTTTCAAAGTTGATTTCTGCTTTTTGGTCTTGACCTTTACCTTCTATATTTGCAACAATTCCTTTTCCAAAGCGTATATGCTCTACAATAGTTCCTGGTAAAAGAGATCCTGCTAATGATGACCCTGGTACTTCACTAGATGTAGGACGTATTTTACGCAGTTTACGTAACTGATCCTCTGTAGGGTTTCCTATTCTTGGTGGTGAGCCACTTATAGGTTTTTTAAGACGAAGTTTGCTTTTATCTACATCCCCAAAAATATCTGCATCAATAAGTGGTTTATAACGATAACTTTGCATTGGAGTGTGGTAGTCCAAATACTTATCATCTATCTCTTCTATAAAACGACTAGGCTCTGCATCTACAAGTTTTCCCCATCGATAACGAGATTCTGTATAGGTTAGATATGCTTGTTTTTCTGCTCTAGTGAGTGCTACATAAAACAAACGACGTTCTTCTTCAAGTTCACTACGTGTATTCATACTCATTGCAGATGGAAATAAATCTTCCTCCATACCTACGATATACACAAAAGGAAATTCTAGCCCTTTTGCAAGGTGAATGGTCATTAAAGCGACTCTGTCTTCATCACCTGTGTCCTTGTCCATATCTGTAGCCAGTGCTACATCTTCAAGAAACTCTGCAAGAGATCCTGTAGTATCTGCTAGTTGTTTTTGTTCTTCAACAAAATCACGCATTCCATTAAGTAACTCTTCTATATTTTCTATACGAGCAATCCCTTCTGGAGTTCCGTCTTTTTTGAGTTCCTGAAGAAGTCCGGTTTTTTTTGCAACCGTTTCTGCAACAATAAAAGCATCACTATCGTCATTGAGAATTTGAAAACTTTGAATCATCGTCACAAAGTTTTTGATTCTTGTTTGTGTTCCACGATTAATGTTCATTGAACCTCCTAGTTGCTCAATTTTTTCCATTACTTCAAAAATAGAACGTCCATAATGCTTTGCAGCTACTACCAACTTATCTATTGTAGTACCTCCTATACCACGTGTAGGATAATTGATCACACGCTTAAGTGCCTCTTCATCTTTAGGATTTACTAGTAATCGTAAATATCCTAAGACGTCCTTTATTTCCTTACGTTGATAAAACGATAGTCCTCCATAAATACGATACGGTATATCTCGTTTACGCAAGGCATCTTCCATAGCACGTGATTGTGCATTTGTGCGATAAAGAATCGCAAAATCGCCATTCATTAGTTGGTGATTCATTCTATTTTCAAAAATAGAACTAGCAACATAACGTCCTTCTTCTCCATCTGTAGGAGAGCGATGTACAACAATCTGTCCTCCATCTTCATTTTCTGTCCAAACTGTTTTATCTAAACGTGTTTTATTTTTTTCTATAACACTATTTGCCGCCTCTACAATATTTTTTGAAGATCTATAATTTTGTTCTAGACGATACATTGCGACGTTCTCATAATCTTTTTGAAAATTGAGAATATTATTGATATTTGCTCCCCTAAAAGCATAAATACTTTGTGAGTCATCACCTACCACACAGATGTTTTGAAATTTATCAGAAAGTGCTTTTACAATCAAGTACTGACTATGATTTGTATCTTGGTACTCATCTACTAAAATGTACTTAAATCTATTTTGATATTTATTAAGCACTTCTGGAAATCTATTAAGTAACTCATTAGTACGAAGCAATAAATCATCGAAGTCCATTGCTCCTGCTTTAAAACAACGATCTACATACTCGGCATAAATTTCTCCTACTCTAGGACGTTTTGCCATCGCATCTGCCTCTACTAGTTCCGGATTATTTGCATATGCTTTTACTGTGATTAAACTATTTTTAAAAGAAGAAATTCGGTTTTGAATCTGTTTGTATTTATATACATCTTTATCAAGTTGCATCTCTTTAATAATAGCACTTATAAGACGTTGTGAATCTTGTGTGTCATAAATCGTAAAGTTAGAAGGGTACCCAAGTTTATCTGCTTCAAAACGTAATATTTTTGCAAAAATAGAATGAAAAGTTCCCATCCATAGATTTTTTGCTTCACTACTACCTACAATACCAGAGATACGTTTTTTCATCTCACGAGCTGCTTTATTAGTAAACGTGAGCGAGAGTATATTAAAAGCATCTACTCCTTGCGACATCAAGTATGCAATGCGCATTGTGAGCACACGTGTCTTCCCAGAACCTGCACCTGCAATCACAATAAGAGCGCCATCTTTATGTAGTGTAGGAGCGCGCTGTGCTTCATTTAAACCTTCAATGTATACTTCTAATTTCGAATCCATAATAAAGATCTAAAGTACGGACATCTCACAAAAAACACCTCTTGTAAAGAAACATTTTTTGAGTGTTTTTTCAACAATGAAAATGTATATACTTTCGCGAAAGCGTATGTAGCTCTATATAATACCTTCAAAATTTCTCTATTTACAAGAAGCTTCTACAATTAACTATTTTTAATAAAAAAAGTTAAAAAATTGTAACACTCATATAAATTTATATCTTCACTTAAAATAAATCATATATAATGAAACAAAAGCTACTACTTATAGGGATCATTCTTTTTACAATACTTTCTTACTCTTGTGGTAAGAAATTAAGCTTTGAAGAGCAGCTTATAAATGATATTTCAAAAATTGATCGTATAAGAGCTTGTAATAATGTTCCTGAAGGTGCAAAAATTACAAATGTAACTTTCGATGATTTACGCCCTACACCTGGAACTAATATGTATGTTGTTTGGGTAGAATATGATTATACAATCTCTGGAGATACTACACACATTAAAAATTCATATGTATATTTTAAACACGGAGAATCTTATGATTTTTCAAAAGTAGTTGGTGGATGTGATGATTAACATCATAGTTTCCTTTTAGAAAAAAATCTACAGTATCTTTTTACAAAAACTAAGTACTTCTTTTAAAAAAATAAATATTTTGCATTTATACTTACATATTTCTACGATACTGACCTCCTACTTCAAAAAGAGCAGATGTAATCTGACCTAACGAACATACTTTTGAAGCTTCCATTAACTCTTCAAAAATATTACGATTATTGATAGCAGCATCTTGAATATTTGATAACTGTTCTTCTATCGAATCTACTTTTGCTTTGTGTAAGTTTTCTAGCATATCAATTTGATATTGCTTTTCTTCTTCGGTAGCTCTAATGACTTCGGCTGGAGTTACTGTTGGGCTTCCTTTACTACTCAAGAATGTATTTACTCCTATAATTGGGAATTCTCCATTGTGTTTTAAGGTTTCATAATACAAACTCTCTTCTTGGATTTTTGAGCGTTGATACATTGTTTCCATTGCGCCTAGAACACCGCCACGTTCAGTAATTCTGTCAAACTCTAATAAGACAGCCTCTTCTACAAGATCTGTAAGCTCTTCTATGATAAAAGATCCTTGTAATGGATTTTCATTTTTGGCAAGACCAAGTTCTTTATTTATAATAAGCTGGATTGCCATTGCACGACGCACACTCTCTTCTGTAGGAGTTGTAATAGCCTCATCATATGCATTTGTATGCAATGAGTTACAGTTGTCATAAATTGCATACAAGGCCTGTAATGTTGTACGTATATCGTTAAAGTCTATCTCTTGTGCGTGTAAACTACGTCCAGAGGTTTGTATGTGATACTTGAGCATTTGCGCGCGCGCATTTGCTTTATACTTCTCCTTCATTGCTTTTGCCCATATTTTACGAGCCACACGACCTATCACAGCATATTCTGGATCGATCCCGTTAGAGAAAAAGAAAGATAAATTAGGTCCAAATGCATTAATATCCATCCCGCGACTTAAGTAATACTCTACATAGGTAAAGCCATTAGAAAGTGTGAGTGCAAGTTGTGTGATTGGGTTTGCTCCTGCCTCTGCTATATGATATCCAGAAATAGATACCGAATAAAAGTTACGTACATTTTGAGTTATAAAATATTCTTGCACATCTCCCATTAATCGCAATGCAAATTCTGTCGAAAAAATACACGTATTTTGTGCTTGATCTTCTTTAAGAATATCTGCTTGTACAGTGCCACGCACTTGCGCTAGGGTTTCTACTTTAATACGATTATATACATCTTCTGGTAATACTTGATCTCCAGTAACACCTAAAAGCATTAGTCCTAAGCCATCATTACCTTCTGGTAATACTCCTTGATATTCAGGACGTATTTTTCCTTTATATAACGTTGCTATCTTTTTTTCCACCTCTTTTTCTAGACCATTTTCTTTAATATACTTTTCACAATTTTGATCTATAGCAGCGTTCATAAAAAAGCCTAGTAACATAGGTGCTGGTCCATTAATCGTCATACTCACAGAAGTCATAGGGTGACTTAAATCAAAACCAGAATACAATTTTTTTGCATCATCAAGACAGCAAATACTCACACCTGCATTTCCTATTTTTCCATAGATATCGGGACGTCTTCCTGGGTCATTACCATACAATGTCACACTATCAAAAGCGGTGCTTAATCGTTTAGCTGGAAGTCCTAAACTTACATAGTGAAAACGCTTGTTTGTTCTTTCTGGACCTCCTTCTCCTGCAAACATACGTGTAGGATCTTCTCCTGTACGTTTAAATGGATATAACCCCGCAGCATATGGAAATTCCCCTGGAACATTTTCTTGTAAACACCAAATAAGAATATCTCCCCAAGCCTCATATTTAGGCAAGGCCACTTTAGGAATATCTGTTTGTGATAGCGATTTTGTAGTTGTAGGAATCTCTATTACTTTATCTCGCACTTTAAAGGTATAAATAGGAGCTTTATATGTATTTACTTTTTCTTTCCAACCAGTTATAATCTCCCAATTATAAGGATCTAGATCCATTTTTACGTTATCAAACTGAGCAAGTAAGACTTTAAGAATCTCTTTATTCTCCTTAGATTCATTTAGGAAATTATCATCTATTCCTACTTTTGACAAACTAAGATTTACACCAGCAACAGATTCTATTGTTTTATATATACCAAATAGTGTTTGTGCTGTTTGTTGTTGCGCTTTCGCGAAAGCGTCATACGATCTATTACTCTCTGCAATTTCACTTAAATACCTTGTGCGCGATGGTGGAATTACAAAAATTTTCTCACTCATCTGCTGGCTTATCTCAAACGTACTTGTAAGGTCTGCCGTTGTAGCAGTATTTACTTTTTCCATTATACGTTTGTATAATGTGTTCATTCCTGGATCGTTAAACTGACTAGCAATTGTCCCAAAGACTGGTAAATCATCTTGATGCACATCCCAAAGATTATTGTTGCGCATATATTGTTTCTTTACATCACGAAGTGCATCTAGAGCGCCTCTTTTATCAAACTTATTGATCGCAACAAGATTTGCAAAGTCTAACATATCTATTTTCTCTAGCTGTGTTGCTGCACCAAACTCTGGTGTCATCACATATAAAGACACATCTGAATGTTCTATAATCTCGGTATCACTTTGTCCTATACCTGAAGTTTCTAGAATGATCAAATCATACTGCGCCGCCTTGAGTACCTCTATTGCTTCTCCTACATATTTTGAAAGGGCAAGATTGCTCTGCCTTGTTGCAAGGGAACGCATATATACTCTTGGAGAATTTATTGCGTTCATACGTATACGATCTCCTAGTAAAGCACCTCCTGTTTTGCGCTTAGAAGGATCTACAGAAATGAGACCAATGGTTTTATCTGGAAAATCTATTAAAAACCTACGTACTAACTCATCTACAAGTGATGACTTTCCTGCTCCACCTGTTCCTGTAATTCCTAAAATAGGTGTGCGCGATTTTTTATTAATCGTATATATTTTATCTAAGGTATCTTTTGCTACATCTGGAAAATTCTCTGCTGCAGAGATCACTCTTGCAGTAACAGTAGGATCTTTTTCTGGTAATTGTGCGACATCTACTGAGAGTTTGTCTCCTATAGCATAATCAGATTTTTGAACAAGGTCATTAATCATCCCTTGTAATCCCATTTCTCGCCCGTCATCTGGAGAGTAAATGCGAGTAATACCATACTCCATCAAAGTTTTGATTTCTTCTGGCAAAATCACGCCGCCACCTCCGCCAAAAATTTTAATATGACCTGCTCCTTTTTCTTGTAGTAGATCATACATATACATAAAATATTCATTGTGCCCACCTTGATAAGAAGTCATTGCAATAGCGTTTGCATCTTCTTGAATAGCCGTGTTTACGACTTCTTCTACAGATCTATCGTGCCCTAGATGTATGACCTCTACTCCTGTTGTTTGTATAATACGACGCATAATATTTATAGCAGCATCGTGGCCATCAAAAAGTGAAGCGGCAGTAACTATTCGTACTTTATGTTTTGGGGTATATGGAGGGACTTGTTTCATCTGTAATAAATATTCAATTTAACAATGTAAATTTACATAATATTCACAAAAAAGGCTTCTTAATTTAGAATTACATAAAAATAAAAAGTTATAGAGTTGCTTTATTGAATTATTAAAAATCACTACAAATAATTAGCTTTTTATAATATTAACGTGAGTTCGATATAAAATTTATTGCATATCAATTAGTTATAAAATAGATCAACTTACAAGCTTACTTTGATTATAAAAAATGAGTTTTAATTAACTAAAAATGTAAAAATCTGACTTACATTTCAATAAGCAACTAGTAACAAAGACATAAAATACCTAGTAATCAAATAATTATCTTGTTTTCTTATATTGAACTCACGTTACTTATATTCCTATGAAAAAAGGATTTATGTATTTAGTGGCTATTATTGATGTACATAGCCGCTATGTACTGAACTGGTCTGTATCCAATACGATGGAAGCCAGCTGGTGTGCAGAGGTTTTACAAGAAGCTATTGAGACTCACGGTAAACCAGAGATCATTAATACCGATCAAGGTAGTCAG
>CALKZS010000063.1 GCA_938002835.1 uncultured Dokdonia sp.
TGGACAAGTCCGCTTCATAACTGGAGTGCTACCATACAGCAGTTTTATATTATCTTTGAAGATAGGATTGATCTAGATATTGGTAGAACTCAACAAACACGTGTCGCTGACGCTAGGTCGCATTCCAAGATCAGCCAAAAACAAGTTTTGACTAATCTCGAAATGGATAAGAAAAAATGAATCAGACAGAGTTTAAATTACATACCCTTTTAATCCTTAAATTTACTTTCTTATTAATACTCATTTGTTTTTCTTGTTCAGAGGTTGAAGAAGATAAGTATCCGGAAATGTCACTTTTTAGTGATGTAATAGATAGTGAGTTTGATGCAAACCCTATAGATTTTCAGCACAGTGCTTATGACTGTCACAGAGAGTTTTATTTTGTAAACTCATACAATAATGATGATGTAATCATTTATAAAAAACAAGATGAAGGGTTTGTGATAGTTCATACACTAGAAAATGCGAAGTATCATAATTCTATTGATAAAAACGGAACTTTTTTCTATGCATATAAAGATGAGTCTGGAGTGACATCTTTTGAAATTAGGTATCCATATGATACGTTTTTGAAAATAGAACATCTTGATTTTAGGCAATATTTTAATGAGTCAGAGATATATGATCGCAATAAAGAGGAGTTTGACGCTAGAAATATTGAAAAATACAGTCTTGAGTATGATGCTTTTATAAATCAAAAAAGAAAAGAATATGTAGATAACACATTTACAGATAAGTTAATGTGTATTAGGAAAGTGAGTTCATCTGGTTCTTTTTACTTTTTAGATTATAAAGATGGGACAAGGCAAGTTCTTAAAGATTTACAATATATAGTTACTAATGATGGAATCTTTAGAGGGCTACACAAATAAGCTTTCAAGGATCAGAAGAAGTTTTTCCTTATTGTGATGATATACATAAAAATTTTAGAAGTGTTGATGTAGATGGAGAAAAGCAATCGTGTGATTTATATGATCACGACAATACATACTCTCTGGAATTAATAGATCATATCACGACAGATAGTTACTGGCAAGGAAGTAATCACATAGCAATAGGTGTGGGATATAGTAATTTATATTATTATAATTTTAAAATAGGTGAGAAGACAGTTCAATTTAAAAGTACAATTCCAATTAGACTAGGAGAAAGTGTACACTATAAGAACATATTGATTACAGACAATCAAATGTATGCATTAGAATGATATGATTGTTTTTATACGCTTTCGCGAAAGCATAACCTCTCATATAAATATCAAAGAAATGTATTTCTCACGGTTTGTCTCTTTACCGTTCTTAAGAAGTTGTAAACTACCTTAAATACTAAAAAAAGAAGTATTTTCGCGCATACAACGTTATGACATTTAAAGACCTCAATCTCAATAAATTTCTCTGGAATGCCCTCGATGATATGGGCTTCACACAGCCCACTCCCATACAGCAGGATGCACTTGCTCCTGTAATGTCTGGAGGCGATGTGGTGGGTATCGCACAAACGGGTACAGGTAAAACCTATGCCTACTTATTACCTATTTTACGCACACTTCCATACTCAAGACAAGAAGATCCTAGAGTACTAATATTAGTTCCTACGCGAGAGCTTGTGTTGCAAGTGGTGAGTGAGTTAGAAAAACTCTCAACATATATAGATGTTCGAGTTGCAGGAGTATATGGTGGTGCAAATATCAATACTCAAAAAGCACTTATTGCAGAGGGGCAAGATATCGTAGTAGCGACCCCTGGGAGATTATATGATCTTGCAGTGAGTCGAGTTCTTAAATTGAGAACGATACAGAAAGTAGTAATTGATGAAGTAGATGTGATGCTAGATCTAGGATTTAGACCACAGCTTATGAATATTTTTGATATTCTACCTGCGCGAAGACAACATATAATGTTTAGTGCTACAATGACAGAAGATGTAGATGCGCTTATTAAAGATTATTTTGATAAGCCTACTTTTATAAAAGTAGCTCGTAGTGGGACACCGCTTGAGAATATCACACAGCAATGTTATAAAATGCCCAACTTTTATACAAAAGTTAACTTTTTATTAGATGAGCTGGCGTTCTCAAAAAAATATCCCAAAACCTTATTGTTTGTACGTGATAAACGTATGGCAGATAGATTATATCTCAAACTACAAGAAGCTTTCCCAGGGCAATGTGATTTAATACATTCTAATAAAACTCAGAATTATAGAATCAATAGTATCAATGCCTTTTCTGAGGGGAAAGTGCGCATTTTAGTGGCAACAGATGTGATGGCTCGTGGTCTTGATATAGATGATATCACACACGTAATTAATGTAGATACACCACGTTTTCCAGAAAACTATTTGCATAGAATAGGGCGTACAGGACGTGCACAAAGAGAGGGAACCTCTATTGTTCTTACCACACCAGCAGAAGCAGCATATCTAGAAGAAATAGAAGTGCTTATGGGTATTAAAGTCCCAGAAATGTCACTACCAGAAGATTTAGATATTTCTAAAGAACTCACTCCAGAAGAACGCCCAGAGGCAAAAGAGATTTTTAATCCCCACAAGTGGAATAAAAATGATGAAGATGCTCCCGGACCCGCTTTTCACGATAAGAGCGAGAAAAACAGCAAAGTAAACCTAGGAGGATCTTACCGTCGTGAGATTGCAAAAAAGTATAAAAAACCCAAAACTAGAGGTGATAAAAATTACAATAAGCGTAATAAGAAGAAGTAATATTTAATGCTTGTTTTAATGTATTTAAAAACATTCTAAATACTTCGTTTTCCCTTCAATAACAATAACTTACCACTTATTTTTATCTAAACTGAGTCTAGATTGTAGACAAGGTTATTGTACCATAGAATATTTAAGTAAATTGAAATTAGTTTTTCGCTTTTGCGAAAATAAAACAGAATTATATACCTAAATATAACTCTTGAAAAAGAAAATATATCTCTATGTATTTAGAGGTCAAATTAATTTATTACTATGGAAAACAATATAAAAAGAGGTGGAGACGCACCTATAGCAGTTGAGTTAGAAGAAGGAAAAAAATATTCTTGGTGTACCTGTGGTCATTCAGAAAATCAACCATTTTGTGATGGAGGTCATAAAGCAGCAGAAAGCACACCAAGTATGCGCTTTGAAGCAACAAAAACAGGAACTGCGCACTTATGTACCTGTAAGCTCACTAAGAACCCACCCTATTGTGATGGGAGTCATAAGTAGATGTTAATACTTTATAAAACCAGAAAACCTGCTTCATTAATATATGAAGCAGGTTTTTTAATTCAACCCTATATCCTTAGCCTTCTTCATCATAAAAGCCATAGCAGCATCCTTCTCATTAGTGATCTTACCTTCAAGAATCGCTTCTTTAATGGCTTCTTTAAGAATACCTATCTCACGACACGGTTTTAAGTTAAAGGCTTTCATTATTTCTTCACCAGAAACTGGGGGTTGGAAGTTGCGTATGTGATCACGTTCTTCAACTTCTTTCATTTTCTGACGAACCACTTTAAAGTTGTTGTGGTATTTCTTAAACCTACGCGGGTTTTTTGTAGTGATATCTGCTTCACATAAGGCCATTAAATCATCTATATGATCTCCTGCGTCAAAAACAAGTCTGCGCACAGCACTATCTGTCACGTGATCTTCAGAAATGACGATAGGTCGCGAACTCATTAATACCAGTTTCTGAACAAATTTCATCTTATCATTTAATGGCATCTTGAGGCGTTTAAATAATTTAAACACCATTTTAGATCCCACAAATTCGTGTCCGTGAAATGTCCATCCCACTTTTTTAGAAAAACGCTTGGTAGGCGCTTTTCCTATATCGTGTAGCAATGCTGCCCATCGCAACCAGAGATTATCAGTATGCTTTGAGATATTATCTACCACTTCCAGTGTGTGATAAAAATTGTCTTTATGTTTTTGTCCTTCTTTTTCGTCAATACCTTTAAGAGCAGTAAGCTCGGGTAATATGTAGTCAAGAAGTCCAGTTTCTTCAAGTAATAAAAATCCTTTTGAAGGTATTGGACTCAACATTATTTTGTTAAGTTCATCTACAATGCGTTCATTAGTTATAATCTCAATACGACTTGCATTACTGGTGATAGATTCTACCGAGCTACGCTCTATCATAAAATCTAACTGTGTGGCAAAACGTATGGCACGCATCATTCGTAAAGGGTCATCACTATAGGTAATATCTGGATCTAGCGGTGTGCGTATAATTTTACGCTGTAAATCATCGATCCCGCCAAAAGGATCAATGAGCTCACCATATCCATCTGTATTTAATTTTATTGCCAGTGCATTAATCGTAAAATCGCGCCTGTTTTGATCGTCTTCTAAAGTGCCATTTTCTACTATTGGGTTACGGCTATCTTTGGAGTAAGATTCTTTACGTGCTCCTACAAATTCGACATCAGTTTTACCCACATTAAGCATTGCAGTACCGTAGGTTTTAAACACCTGTACTTTAGGGTTATTGGGAAGTAACTGTGCCACTTTTTTTGCTAATGTGATACCACTACCCACAGCCACTACATCTATATCTTTTTCTTTTCCTCTCTTTAAAATATAGTCTCTTACAAAACCTCCTATCACATAAGACTCCAGCGAAAGCTCATCTGCTGCTTTAGAGATGGTTTTAAATATAGGATTAGAAAGTGCGTCTGTATAATTCATTGGTAACTTAAAAAGGGATGATGTTATTAAAATCTATGTTGTGATGTGGTTGTTACGCTTTCGCGAAAGCGTACCTTAAACACTACTTCCGTATCACACTCACTTTACCATCTTCGGTAAGCTTGATAATAGCACTAGGTTTTGATGATTTGCGATCACGATCTATTGAGACTACATAATCTACTCCATCAATAATCTCTTTAGAGATCTCACTAAATTTCATAGGTGTAGGTTCTCCCGAGATATTAGCACTGGTAGAAACAATAGGTTTTCTAAATTTTTTCAACATAAAATTACAAAATTGATTGCGGCACACTCTAAAAGCGGTACTATTATCTGGAGCGATTATGTTAGTCGCTATACGAATAGGATCGTCATATATAATAGTCGTAGGCTTATCTGCATATTTCAAAATGTCATAAGCCACTTCAGGAATATTCTCGATATACTGATTGAGCATTTTGAAGTCACTCACTAAACAAATAAGTGATTTTGCTTCTGCGCGTTTTTTTAACGCATAGACTTTATCAATAGCTTCTGGATTTGTGGCATCACACCCTATTCCCCATACGGTGTCTGTAGGATATAGTATTAAACCTCCTCGTTTTAAAACTGCTATTGCTTTTTCGTGATCTTCTTTCATAATACTTGCAAAAATAAAGAGAAAAGTAAGGACTTCATATCTTTACTATTGTTATTACTGGCTGTAATCTAGTTATCGTTCTTAAAATAACTACCCACAAGAAGACTTGTGGTAAAAATGCTGTTAGTTCATAACATTTCTTGTAGCTTTGTCTTTGTGAGAATTGTTTTTTCAAATATATATAAGGGAGTAAAAGATTCTATTGTACAATGTATATTGAGCTTTGATACCGAGGGTGAAAAATTTGACGAGCGCAAACGGAATGCCTTAAAATTATTTGAAGTAGAAGGCAAAACAGTAAATGTAAAGTCATTCAAGATTCCTAATCTTATTAATAGAATTGTATATAAGATACTCCGTAGTTCTAAAGCACAACGATCTTTTGAGTATGCTCACAAACTTTTACAAAATGATGTTTTAACACCTCGTCCTATTGCATATGCAGAGCAAACGGGATTGCTTTTTAGTCGTAGTTTTTATGTAAGTGAGCATCTTGATTATGATCTTACTTATCGTGAGCTTTGTCATAATTCTCCTTATGATGGTAATGAAGAAATCCTAGCAGCTTTTGCACGTTTTACCTACACTTTGCATCAAAAAGGCATTCACTTTTTAGATCACTCTATGGGTAATACCTTGATCGTGATTAAAGAAGATGGGTATGATTTTTATTTGGTAGACTTAAATAGGATGCGATTTGGAGAGATGGATTTTACTACCCGTATTGCAAACTTTGCACGATTGTCTCCTCGTACTAAAGATATTGAAGTGATGGCAAAAGCCTATGCCGCTGTGAGTGGAGAGTCTCTAGATAAAGTATACAATGAAATGCATAAAGGTATTACGGCTTTTCGAAAAAAATCTCAAAACAAAAAACGTCTTAAGAGGCAATTAAAGTTTTGGAAGTAATAAAGAGGTTGGTAACACGCTTTCGCGAAAGCGAAGTAACACAAATTACCATTATATGCTATAATCAATTAAATAGTGATACCTTCGCCAGGATAAAGAAGTGGCTATTTATAGGTCATTTCACAAAACCTATTTATGTCATTTAAATCTTTAGGGCTCTCTGATGCCCTGCTCAAAGCTGTGAGCGAAAAAGGCTATACAACGCCATCTCCCATTCAAGAAAAAGCAATTCCAGAAGTATTAAAAGGTAGAGATGTACTTGCAAGTGCACAAACTGGTACTGGTAAAACCGCAGGGTTTACTTTGCCTATGTTACATATATTATCTCAAAAACCAACACAAGGAAAACCTAAGATTAAGGCATTAGTGCTTACACCTACAAGAGAGCTTGCAGCTCAAATTTATGATAATATAAGAGAATATAGTAAGTACATTGATGTGCGATCTACAGTTATTTTTGGTGGTGTAAATCAAAACCCACAGGTACGTACGATACGTCAAGGAGTAGATATTCTTGTAGCAACACCAGGGAGATTATTAGATCTTGAAAATCAAGGATTATTAAGTCTTTCAAATATTGAGTTTTTAGTGCTTGATGAAGCAGACCGTATGCTAGATATGGGTTTTATACACGATATCAAGAAAGTATTAAAGATGATTCCTGTAAAAAGGCAAAACCTGCTTTTTAGCGCAACCTTTAATAAAGATATTAAGAAGTTTGCTAGTAGTATCCTTACCAACCCTGTACTGGTAGAAGCTACTCCAGAAAATACAACAGCAGAGAAAGTAGATCAAAAAACATATAGAGTTGATAAGTCTAGAAAGACAGAAATGCTCACAAAATTTATAAAAGAAGGAAACTGGGATCAAGTACTTGTATTTACAAGAACTAAGCACGGTGCTAATAGGTTAAGTCAAAAGCTTGAAAAAGCAGGGATTTCATCTGCCGCAATACACGGTAATAAAACTCAAAATGCAAGAGTAAAAGCACTCGCTGGATTTAAGAGTGGTAAAGTAAGAGTGCTTGTAGCTACAGATATAGCGGCGCGTGGTCTTGATATTCCTTTATTACCATATGTGATTAATTATGAGTTACCCAATGTGCCAGAAGATTATGTACATCGCATAGGTCGTACAGGGAGAGCAGGAGCTAGTGGTCAAGCAATATCACTTGTAGGAGTAGATGAGGTTGATTATGTGAGAGGAATCGAGAAATTACTTGGTGAGAAGTTACATAGCGAAGTATTAGAAGGTTTTCAACCTACAGATACTATCGAGCAACTTAAAGCACAAGCTGCCGAAAATAAAGCTAAACACCAACAAGGAAGAAGAAAAACACGTGCAAAACGAGAAGGAGGTAATGGTAGTCAAGAAGGTCGTGAAAAGCGAAATAATAGAAATCGTAATAGACGATAACCTATTTTGATAAATATGTTTTTAAATGTCTATATGTATATTGGGATTTTTTGTTTTATGGGTTTGTTTTTTGAATTCAATTATTTAGAGTAGTTACAACTTTTATAAATAAAAAACCACAACTATACATAGAGCATAATTGTGGTTTTTGTTTTTAAATCTTATTATGCCTGAGCTTGAGGTGCCCAAGATGCACAAAGCATAGCTGGGGCAGCTTTTTCTGGGTTAGCACAACTAGTTTCTTCATAACGTGCGCAAGTTAAACAGTTGCGTTCATCTAAGATTGCTGCTTTCATATTAAAGCTGTCACACGTATATTGTTCTCCTACAGTTACTTTGTGTTTTTTACAAAAGTTTCCATCTTGAAGTTGCTCGCAATTAATGCAGTTATGTGCAAGTTTTATAGCCATCTTATTTTTTTTTAATTATTATTTTAAATAAAGATACTAATGTGTTTTATAAATCACACTGTAATGTGTTGTAATAGAGTTAGTTTGTATTTGGATTGTTTTAAAATAATGTGATTAAGATTGTTCTAAAGTTATTAAAATTTTCTTATGGATATCTGATTTACAAACCTTTAAACTTCTTGTATATCTACTATTAATAGATGTAGATTCTAATTTTAAACGTATATTTGCACGCAATTAATTGTTAGGGTATTTTATTTCTTCGTTTTCGCGAAAGCATTTATAACCCAAATCAAATTCACTTCAAATACAATAATTGCAATGACTGCACACGAAAACAAAATTTTAGGAGAAGGACTTACCTATGATGATGTATTATTAGTACCAGCTTTCTCAGAAGTACTTCCAAGAGAGGTAAGCATACAATCTAAATTTACAAGAAATATAACGCTCAATGTTCCTATTGTTTCTGCTGCGATGGATACAGTAACAGAGAGTCGTATGGCAATTGCAATTGCGCAAGAAGGAGGTATAGGAGTATTGCATAAAAATATGACTATCGAGCAACAAGCAATTAAAGTACGTAAAGTAAAGCGTGCAGAAAGTGGTATGATTATAGATCCCGTGATTTTACCACTTGATTCAAAAGTTGCAGATGCAAAAGCTGCTATGAAAGAACATAGCATAGGAGGAATTCCTATTGTTGATGCAGCTGGAAAACTTATAGGTATTGTTACTAATAGAGATTTACGATTTGAGAAAAATAATAATCGTCCAGTAAGCGAAGTGATGACTTCAGAAAATCTTGTTACAGCAGAAGAAGGAACATCTCTACAACAAGCCGAAGCAATATTACAAGATCATAAAATAGAAAAACTACCTGTTGTAAAAGATGATAATACACTTGTAGGACTTATCACTTTTAGAGATATCACAAAACTCACATTAAAACCCATTGCAAATAAAGATAGTTATGGTCGCTTGAGAGTGGCCGCAGCAATAGGAGTTACAGGAGACGCAGTAGAAAGAGCAGGTGCATTAGTTGAAGCTGGTGTAGATGCAATAGTAATAGATACTGCTCACGGTCATACAAAAGGTGTGGTTTCAGTGTTAAAGTCTGTAAAAGAAAAATATCCTAATCTAGACTGTGTAGTAGGAAATATTGCAACAGGAGAAGCAGCAAAATATCTTGTAGAAGCAGGAGCAGATGCTGTAAAAGTAGGAATAGGTCCAGGTTCTATATGTACTACAAGAGTTGTTGCTGGAGTTGGTTTCCCTCAATTTTCTGCAGTATTAGAATGCGCAGCAGCTATAAAAGGTTCAGGAGTACCCGTCATTGCAGATGGAGGTATACGATATACAGGAGATATCCCAAAGGCTATTGCAGCAGGAGCAGATTGTGTGATGTTAGGATCATTACTCGCAGGAACAAAAGAATCTCCCGGAGAAACCATCATATATGAAGGACGTAAATTTAAATCATATAGAGGTATGGGATCTGTAGAAGCAATGAAACAAGGCTCTAAAGATCGCTATTTTCAAGATGTAGAAGACGATATCAAAAAACTAGTTCCTGAAGGAATTGTAGGTCGTGTACCCTATAAAGGAGAACTTAATGAAAGTATCCATCAATTTGTAGGTGGTTTACGTGCAGGTATGGGATATTGTGGAGCTGGGACTATAGAAAATCTAAAAGAAAATGGTCGTTTCGTTAAAATCACTGCAAGTGGTATTAATGAAAGTCATCCACACGATGTGACAATCACAAAAGAAGCTCCTAATTATAGTAGATAGTCCTTTTCAATATAAACCTAGAAAAAGGCTCAGACATAATATGTATGAGCCTTTTTAGTATTAGAATGAATTTGTTTTTGCTTTCGCGAAAGCAAAGTATACTTATTTAATAAACAGATAGTTATGATTGTATTTGTAATAATTTAAGATATATTATTCAATGATTTTTTATTAAGTTTGGTTTTATTTTAACAAATCAATAAATATTAGCTATGAAAAAGATGTTTTTGATACTATTTTGTGTAGGTTTTTTGTTAAATTCTTGTGGAGGATCTGATAGCAGTGATGATTCTACCTCAATTACAGATGACACAATAGATACAGATGATAATGGAGGTAGTACTCCAGATGACGATGGAGTAGATGTGGATAGTTTGCCAGATCTTACACGGATTACTGGTTATGAACAACCTGCAGAAGATGTTGTAGATTGGACATTAGTTTTTGAAGATCAGTTTGATAATGGGTTAACTAGCTGGACAATTTGGGAAGGAGGAGCTTTTAATGAAGAGTTACAACACTATCAAGAAGATAATCTTATAGTAGAAGATGGCTATTTATATATAAGAGGAAAAAGAGAGTCTGTTACGGGAGATACAACACCTTTTGATAGTACTCAAAAAAGTTTTAATTTTACTAGTGGTCGTATAGAGTCGAGTGCAAGCTATAGTGCTGGAAATACTGAAGATGCAACAAAGCTTAGATTTTCGGCAAGAATATTATTACAAGAAGGGGATGGGTTATGGCCAGCATTTTGGTCATATGGAGACCCTTGGCCTACTCAAGGAGAAATTGATGTCTTGGAGTTTAGAGGAAATAACTCTAGTACTTATGTAACTAATTTCTTTTTTGGCACTACAGCAAATACACCTATTACTGATCCAGTACAGACTACATTTGATGTTCCTGTAGAAGGAAATATTACCGAAAATTGGCACGTATTTGAAATGATTTGGTCTGAAAATACTTTAGAAATTTTATTAGATAACGTGGTAGTACACACATTTACTGAAGAAGAGTGGGGTGTAATAGATGATATTTATACTAAGTCAGAACGCCTTGTTCTTAATATGGCTATAGGAGGCGTGTTCTTTAATGGACAAGATCTAGTAGAGGCAAATATTCCAGACTTGTCATATACTACTGTAGATTGGGTAAGAGTTTATAAACAATAGTACATTATTAAACATAAAAAGAGTAGCTGCTAGAAATGGCAGCTACTTTTTTGATAGATACGTCTTTTAAATTAACCTTATAATTAGATGTAAACTCCCTAAAATCCCTTACTTTTACACCCCGTAACATAACTACATAATTACCTCAATGGCATCTACAAAATATATCTTCGTAACGGGCGGGGTTTCATCATCTTTGGGAAAAGGTATCATCGCAGCTTCTCTTGCTAAGTTATTGCAAGCTAGAGGATATCGTGTGACTATTCAAAAACTTGATCCCTATATCAATATTGATCCCGGAACTTTAAACCCTTATGAACACGGTGAATGCTATGTCACTGATGATGGTGCAGAAACAGATCTAGATCTTGGTCATTATGAACGTTTTCTCAATGTAGCGACCTCTCAAGCAAATAATGTAACCACAGGGCGTATATACCAAAGTGTTATTGATAAAGAACGTCGCGGAGAGTTTTTAGGTAAGACAGTGCAAGTAATACCTCATATAACAAATGAAATAAAAGAACGTATACAGATTTTAGGTAAAAATGGAGATTACGATATTGTTATTACAGAAATAGGAGGGACTGTAGGTGATATAGAGTCATTACCCTATATAGAAAGTATTAGACAGTTAAAATGGGAATTAGGTAAGAAAAATTCATTAGTGATACATCTAACATTAGTACCATACTTAGCTGCAGCTGGCGAGCTTAAAACAAAACCTACTCAGCATTCTGTAAAAACATTAATGGAAAGTGGTATCCAGGCAGATGTACTTGTATGTCGTACAGAGCACGAACTGGGATATGATTTACGAGCTAAATTAGCACGTTTTTGTAATGTAGAACAAGAAGCAGTAATACAAAGCATAGATGCAAGTACTATTTATGATGTACCTAATTTAATGCTAGAAGAAGGTCTTGATGCAATCACTCTTTCTAAATTAAATCTCCCTAATACATCTGCGCCAGATCTAACAAGATGGAATGAGTTTGTGTCAAAACATAAAAATCCTAAAAGTGAAGTTACTATTGGCCTTATAGGAAAGTATGTAGAATTGCAAGACTCATACAAATCTATCCTTGAGGCCTTTATACACGCGGGTGCAGAAAATGAGGTTAAAGTAACTATAGAAAGCATTCATAGTGAGCATATTACTCCAGATATCATAAAAAATAAAATATCAAAATTAGATGGTGTTCTTGTAGCACCAGGTTTTGGAGAACGCGGTATTGAAGGTAAGATCAAAGCAGTTCAGTATGCAAGAGAATATAAAATTCCATTTTTAGGTATTTGTCTTGGGATGCAAATGGCAGTGATAGAATACAGTCGTAATGTATGTAATCTTGAAAAAGCAAATTCTGTAGAGATGGATCCTAATACACTACACCCAGTAATCAATTTGATGGAGGCGCAAAAAAATATAATTGATATGGGAGGTACAATGCGTCTAGGAGCTTGGGAGTGTAAACTTACAGATGGAAGTATCGTAAAAGACGTTTATAAGAGTGATTTAATTTTAGAGCGTCATAGACACAGGTATGAGTTTAATGAGGCATATCGAGAGCAACTTGAAAATGCTGGAATGCAAATAACAGGCACAAATCCTGAAACAGATCTTGTAGAGATCATAGAGTTGCCAGAACATCCGTGGTTTGTAGGAGTACAATATCACCCAGAATATAAAAGTACAGTTTCAAATCCTCACCCATTGTTTGTGGCTTTTGTGAGAGCTGCAGTGAGTTATGCACAAGATCATTCTAGTGCCACAATGTCATAAAATTATATTTTGGAGACACAATTGCTTTGAATTATTAACGCTTTCGCGAAAGCGTACTAAACACCAATTAATTTTTTTTGATGAAAAAAAACTTTGACACCACTTCATTAATAGGAATGCTTCTTATGGGAGGTATTCTTGTATGGATTATCTATTTCAATAAACCTACAGAGGAAGAATTAGAAGCGCAAGAAAAAGCAAAGGCAGAACAATTACAGCAAGAGAAAGCTGCGGCTGAAAGCCAAGTAAATACAACAACACTTGAAGAACAAGCACTTCCTGCATCAGACTCGTTACGTACTATTGCACTTCAAAATAAATTAGGATCTTTTGCATATTCTGGATCATTACCAAGTGCTAAAGATGGTGCTACGACAACAGTGAGTAATGACCTGATGGATATTACAGTAAGTAATAAAGGTGGTTATATAACCGAAATTAAATTATTACAACACTTAACATATGACTCTATACCAGTATATCTTATTAAAGATGGTAATAGTGTTTTTAATATGAGTTTTAGCACAACAGATAATCGCAATCTTAACACAAAGGACTTATATTTTGAACCTACAGTAACTAATAATGGTGATAATAAAGTATTATCTATGAAACTTAAGGTTTCTGGAAATGAGTATTTAGAATATCGTTATGAGTTAAAGAAGGGAGATTATATGTTAGATTTTGGCTTACGATCTCAAGGGCTGTCTAACACGTTTAATTCTTCTAATCCTATGAGATTACAATGGGATTTTAAAGGAATGCGTCACGCGCGTAGTATGTCTTATGAAAATAGATATACACGTCTTACGTATGAATATGAAGGAAATAAGACAGATAAATTATCTCCAGCAGGAGATGATGATGAGATAGAGAAAGATCTAAGCTGGATGAACTATCGTCAGCATTTCTTTAGTTCTATGTTATTATCTGATACTCCTTTTAAAGAAGCAAAATTGTTTTCAAGAGATCTTCTTAAAGAGGCAGATGATCGTGATGAAAAAACAATCTATACAAAAGAGTATAAAGCAGATCTTTTATTAGAAACTAAAAATGGAGAACTAGACTATGCGATGAATATGTATTATGGCCCTACAGACTATAAAATATTTAAGACATATGATCGCAATCTAGACGAAGCAATGCCACTAGGTTGGGGTATTTTCGGCTTCTTGAATAAATACTTAGTAATTCCGTTTTTTGGGTTTTTGAGTGGCTTTTTACCAGCTGGTATTGCTATTATTGTAATGACTATTGTGATAAAATTATTTTTATCTCCAGTACAATACAAGCAATATACTTCACAAGCAAAAATGAAAATCCTTAAGCCTGAGATTGCAGAGATTGCAGCAAAGTATAAGGATAATGCAATGAAAAAGCAGCAAGAGACAATGGCTTTATATAGTAAAGCTGGCGCCAGTCCTGCCGCAGGGTGTTTGCCAGCATTATTACAAATACCTGTCTTTTATGCACTCTTTACATTCTTTCCATCTGCCTTTGATTTAAGAGGGGAAAGTTTTCTTTGGGCAAATGATTTATCAAGCTACGACCAGATAGCAAAGCTTCCTTTTGAAATTCCATTTTATGGAGATCACGTAAGTTTATTTCCTATTCTGGCAGCAGTAACTATTTTCTTCTCAATGAGATTAACCACTGGTAACCAGCAAATGCAAGCTCCTACCCAAGAAGGTATGCCAGATATGAGCAAGATGATGAAGTATATGATGTACTTCTCACCATTATTAATGCTTGTATTCTTTAATAAATATGCAAGTGGATTAAGTTTATATTACTTTATTTCAAACTTACTTACTATAGGGATTATCTTAGTGATCAAGAAGTTTATTATAGATGAAGAAAAGATAAGAGCTAAGATTGAAACTAAGAAAGCACAGCCTAAAAAGAAAGGACGTTTTGCTAAGAAAATGCAAGAGATGATGGAGCAGGCAGAAAAGCAACAAAAAGCTAGAGGAAAATAATCTCTCTCTTTAAATAGAATATTAAAACCGTTTACATTATTGTGCAAACGGTTTTTTTATGTGATTTTATTAAGAAATTTCATATAAAATAAGCTGTATATTTAACTAATAGAAGAAGTTAGATTATTAACTCAATTTATAATATATGACAAGAGTACGACTTGAAATAGACGAGGTACAAATACATAGACCTAGAAAAAGATGGAAATTGTATTTTGTAATACTAGCAGAGCATCCCACTGAGAACGATAAAATGATTATGACTACATTGCCTCAAGATCCATTTAAGTTAAGTAAAAGGCACGAGAACTCATTTCAGTTTGATACAGATCAAGAGGGTTCTGAAGGATTGTTTGTATTAAGTAGAGACTTGCCAGAAGATAGAGAATTAAATGTGCATATCTATTTACGTCACACAAGAAAAGCTACTAGAGATCTAGGAGATATATTAAAAGATCTAGAAAATGATATAGGAGAAGATGCATATGGACTTATTACCGATGTATTAGGAACAACATCTACCTCTTGGTTAGTTATTGCAAAAACAGCCATACCTTTAATAGGTAAAATTCTAACAAAGATTCCTGATAGAGACTTTGGTTTTTTAAGTGCTTTTGAGAGATTTGGTAGTGAGTTTGAAGATATTTATGAGATAGACAGGAAAAAGGATTTTTCTGGTGATGCATCACTGGTGTATAGTTGGTCTATCGATGATGATGAAGTAATAGCTTAGTAATAAATACGCTTTCGCGAAAGCGTAAAAACAACATAATAAAAGCTCTAATATAGGTATATATATTAGAGCTTTTATTGATATTGGAGTTTGGCTAATGCTATAAATCTCTTAATACACGATCTAAAACGTGTATCACGCCATTTGTAGCTTGTACATTATTTGCAACAATAGTGCTGGATCCATTATCTGGATCAATAATAGCTGGAGTTCCTGCATCTATAGTTATAGAAACTCCGTTGAGAGTAATAACACTCATTTGATCAAGCCCTGCAAGATCTTCTGCACGAACATTTAACCCTGTAAGAACGTGTAGTTCTAGTGTTGCAGCTAGTGTTGCAGAATCAATATCTGCTAATTCAATATCACCCAAGTCTACTAGAAACGCTGTAAAAGCATCATTAGTGGGAGCAAATACTGTAAAAGGAGCTGGAGTAGTTTCAACATCTGTTTGTAATGTAGAAACATACATAAAGTCTTCATCTCTAGTTAAAGCAGTTATAAGTGTAGCAAATGTAGGGTCTGCTGTGGCAAAAGTAGTTATGTCTGGTAACCCTATCACATTATTTACTACGTGTACTACACCGTTACTAGCAATAATATCTGCAATAACAACATCAGAAACACCATTTAGTGTTACGCCACTATCTGTATTTACATATAAACTTAATGGTAATCCTAAAGCATCCCCCTGAAATGTGGCAGCAGTATTTACATATGTATTACTTAATGAAGTAGATACAGCAACGGCATCGGGAACTACGTGATTTGATAATATTTGAGCTAGCATATCATTGTCTACGTCTTCAATAGTATTTCCATCTAAAAACGATGTAAAAGCATTATTAGTAGGAGCAAATACTGTAAAATCTTGATTAGTATTACTTAATAGATCGGTAAAGGTTGTATTTCCTTCATCTGTTAAAGCAGCAACTAAGGATGTTAACGCAGGGTTTGATGTTGCAAAAGTTACTAGTGTAGGGATTTCTATTACAGTATCTATAGTGTGTATAATCCCATTGTCTAGAGTTATATCTGCTGTGGTTACTGCAGATTGACCGTTTAAAACCACACCAGAAGATGTATCTACATACATACTTATATTAGAACCAGAAGTTTCTTCTGTTGTTAGTGTACTTATATACCCAGTATCTAAAGCTGCAAGTTGATTTGAATCTAACGATTGACTTATAACGTGATTTAATAAAAGTTCTGTTAGAGTATCTACAGGTACATCTTCTAAAGCAGTACCATTTAAAAATGTTTCAAAAGCTGCATTGTTAGGTGCAAAAACTGTAAAAGGTCCAGTTCCAGCAAGGCTAGTGTCCAGTCCAGTAACTTGTAAAGCAGCTAAAAGAGAGCTGTAGTCTTCATTTTCTGATACAAAATCTACTATAGATCCAGTATCGTTATCTATAACGTTTCCATTATTATCATCTCCATCACACGAAACAGCAATAAAAGTCGTTATAGCGATAAATAATATTTTTGTAAGTGCAAGAGATTGTTTCATAATTATTTTTTGTCTGGTACAAATCTAAAAAAATGTTAGCTAAGTCTAATTTTTAATATAACGTAAAATGTTTATGAGAAGTGTATTTTTTATAATCTTATTAATTTCTTTTCAATCTATTACGGTTGCTCAAGATATCAATAAGTATGATACTCAAGGCAAGCGTCACGGTTTATGGCAAAAAAAATATAAAAATTCAAAGCAATTAAGATACACAGGAACTTTTGATCACGGAAAGGAAATAGGTGTTTTTAAATTTTATGATCAAAAAGGAGGACATCCTACTGCAATAAAAACATATATACCTAATTCTGATATGTTAGATGTTATATTCTATACAACAGAAGGTAAAAAAGTAAGTGAAGGTAAAATGAAAGGAAGAGACAGAGAAGGAAAATGGATCACATATCATCAAGATGGAACTTCTGTAATGATTACCTCTCATTATAAAAATGGACTTCTAGAAGGTATAAAAGAAGTATATTATATAGACGGGACTCTTGCACAAAAAGAGACATATATAAATGGTAAGAAAGAAGGTGTTTCTATAGAATATACAAAAGAGTCTAATATCTTAAGAGAGTTCAATTATAAAGATGATAAACTCGAAGGTCCTGCAAAAATGTATAATGGACTAGGCATATTAGAGGTAGAAGGAACTTATAAAAATAACCGTAAACACGGTATGTGGAAATATTATAAAAATGGTAAACTAGAAAAAGAACTAAAATTTCCTCAAAATAAAATAGGAGTGCAGTAAGTAATCTGTTAACTTCTATTAATAATCGTTAGATTATATGGTTTATAACGACTTTTAAAAGAAAAGTTATGTTAGAAACCGTTAGAAAAATAATGACGATATCTCTATTTGGGATATTGGTAGGGCTTTCTAATAGTCCAAAAGTATTTGCACAAGATTTATTTTCTCAAGAAACCGCTATATCTGATGATGTATTTTATTTCTTAGAACTTGTTACTACTTCCAGTAAATCTAGACAACAACAATTAATTAAAACTATAGATAAAAATTGGAAGCCAGCATATACAATTATGGCTATTGAAGTGATGTATTTTGGATATAATTCTGATGTCGGAGTAAAAATGGTATCGCTTTTAAAAAAGAAGACTGGACAAAATTTTGGTTTTGATTTTAACAGGTGGTATGAATATATCTGGAATAAACCTCAATTAATTTTGCCCAACTATGATTATTTTAAATCTCAACTTCATAAATCTATAGACCCCAAGTTTGAAAAGTATTTTCAAGGGAGACAGGCAAATAGTTTAATACGTCTAGACGAAATACGTTGGGGAGGAGTTCGTCAAGACGGGATTCCGCCATTAAGAGATCCTGAAATGATTTCAGCAAGCCAGGCATCATATCTAGATGATGATAATATCGTTTTTGGAATAGAAGTAAATGGTGATGCTAGAGCATACCCAAAAAGAATTCTTGCTTGGCACGAGATGTTTGTAGACACTGTGGGAGATATTCCTGTGACAGGAGTATATTGTACATTATGTGGGACGGTAATTCTCTATAAAAGTGAAGTAAATGGTACCGTACACAAAATTGGAACAAGTGGGTTTTTATATAGATCTAATAAATTAATGTATGATCAAGCTACCCAGTCATTGTGGAGTACTTTAGAAGGAAAACCTGTAGTCGGACCACTCGTAGGGAAAGGAATTCAAATGGATTATTTAAGTGTAGTCACTACTACCTGGGGTGAATGGAAGAAACGCCATCCCGAAACACAAGTACTTTCACTACAGACAGGCTATCAACGTGATTATGGTGAAGGAGTTGCCTATCAAGCCTATTTTGCAGATGACAATTTAATGTTTAATGTGCCAACTGTAGACGGGAAACTAAAAAACAAACAATCCATACTTGCCATAAGACTTCCAGACTATCCCGAACAACCTTTGGCTATTTCTGTAAAATATCTTAAGAAAAACCCTGTATATCAATCTACCATTGGGGAGAGTCGGTTTGTGGTGTTTACTGATAAAACAGGCGCCAATAGAGTATATGATGCAAC
>CALKZS010000064.1 GCA_938002835.1 uncultured Dokdonia sp.
TTTATGATTACTAAAGCTAATGTAGATGATAGATATCCTTTAAAAAACAAAAGCTTTCACGATAAAGTCTTTGGAAAGATCTATGGCGATAAAGGTTATCTAGGAAAAGACGTATTTGACAGACTATTTGTTTATAGAATACATTTAGTAACCAAAGTCAGAAAAAATATGAAAAAGAAAGCCCTTGATTTTATGGATAAAGTTTACTTAAGAAAAAGAGCAATCATAGAATCTGTAAGTGATGCCTTGAAAAATACTTGTCAAATGGAACATTCTAGACATCGTTCTTTTGATAACTTTTTAGGAAACTTGATCGCAGGATTAATTGCTTATTCTTTCCTAGACAAAAAACCGTCTATCAAATTACAAAGATTTTTACTTAATTTAGGCATCGCTTACATCGAACTCACGTTAATCTAACTTTGTTATGTAATTTACTGCCATCTCAAATTAATAACTATATGGAATATACATACACAGAGATTATAGGGTATCTCGCAAGTTTATTTGTGCTATTATCTTTCTTTAATAAAGATGTAAAAAAATTGCGCATTGTAAATTCTGTTGGTTGTGCGTTTTTTGTAGTATATGGTGTTTTGTTAGGAAGTATTCCTGTAATTATAACCAATGTTGCAATTCTAATGGTAAATGCATATTATTTGTTTGTTAAGAAAAACGACTAATTATAATATCTTTAGATCTCTTTTTCAGAAATTTAACTATATTTAGATCACAATACAATAACATTCTTTAGGATGTTTGACTCTGTTGTCTTACATTCGCAAAAATTTGAATACCGTATGAAATTAATGGAAGAAGCGGTGGCTTTTGAAAATGCTTCTATGAGCAATATGTCCACCAGTGATCGCGTTGCGGCTTCAAGAGAAGCAAAACGCCTCATTCTTGCCCTGAATGAGATTTTTAAAGAGACAAAAGATTCTGATATAATGGATGCAATGAAGCGTCTTACAGAGAAGAAAAAAAAAATTGAAAAGCGCTTGAAGGGAAGACCTGATAGTATGTAATTAAGAAAAAGAGATCGTAATAGACAACGATCTCTTTTTTAATTAAATGCATTTTTTATGCAGCTGGATAATTTTACAAACGAATTTTTTGGAATAGGTATCCAGAATGGTAAAACACCAGAAAATCTTGGTGTGCTTTGGAGGTCTGCTCAAAATATGGGTGCTAGTTTTATATTTACCATAGGTAATCGCTATGCAAAACAAGCAAGTGACACTCATAATGCTGTAAAAGCAATGCCATATTATCATTATACTTCTTTTCAAGATTTTTTTGATCATTTACCTAAAGGAACTCGTATCGTAGGAGTAGAGTTAGATGCCAGAGCAACTTCCCTAGAAACCTTTAATCACCCACGTCGTTGTGTCTATTTATTAGGAGCAGAAGACCACGGTCTCACAAAAGAAGCAATAGGAAAATCTCATTTCTTAGTAAAATTCTCATCTGTAATGAGTCTCAATGTTGCTGTAGCGGGTAGTATTGTGTTGTATGACAGGAGTCTCAATAAGTCAAGAATTTGATACCATATAGTTATTAAAGTACTACTCAAAAATTGGAGTATATTTGCCGCCTTTTAAAACCCTAAATGTATTGATTATGAAAAAAGCAATTATTCTTTTGCTCTGTATACCCACAATAGTATTTGCTCAAAAAGTAAAAATCAAAAAAGAAGATGTATTTATAGATAAAGTACACGTAGGTACTGTTGTAAAATCTAAAGATTCACTTAATAAAACATTTACATATAAGGATCTTGATGGGACAACATTAGCAACATACACATCTAAATTTGTTCCATCTCTTATAGAAGGAATGGATGATGGATACTATTATTCGGAAATTGCTTTTCCAGAATATAATATAGTTCAAGGAATAAATTTTGATAAAGAGTTTGTGTCTTTTCCTACACAGACAAGAAAGTCTTTTGTAAAATCTCTTGCAAAAAAAGGATATGTAGGGAGTGATGGAAAGGTTATTGAAGTTAAAGCTAAAGAAGATTTTCCTGGCCCAGCAGTTCCTGATTTAATTACTGCCTATTTAGAACTAGAGCAAGAACAACAACAAAACTTAGATTATATAATAGATCGTGACTTTGATAAACCAGTGGTTCTTGTAAGAGGTGCTAATGAACGAGTAAATAAACAATATTTAGGAAATGTAGGGTATGCTTCTTTCTTTTTTGAAGACTTCAAGATAAAACAAGATAATAAAGTGATAGGTAGAGTAAAAGTACGTTACAACACTGCTTTAGGAGATGCGGCATCTGGTGGTGTGAAAAAGGCTGGAGATCCTAAAATCTATATCTTTAATATGAAAGGAGCTAGAGTAGCTTGGTCACACGGATTATTTCACGATTTGAAAGTTCACAATGGAAATAAAAGATTGAAAAGCACAAGTTCAGACTTTTTAAAAGAAGATGACGATTTTAAGCGCATCCATTCTATTTCAAAATATTTAGTACAGCAAGGTAAACTCTAGAAGTGTTTTTTCAATAATTTATATAAAAGACCACGCGAGTGGTCTTTTTTTACTAATAATACTTATCAAAAGTAAAATAAAGAGAGCATTTTATAGATTGTAAATATTGTTTTAAGAAGTAACACGCTTTCGCGAAAGCGTCACACTCTAAATCCCTAAATTTGCACAAATTTGATAGAAAGTACATATGTCACACAGAGCAGGATTTGTAAATATTATAGGAAACCCTAATGTGGGTAAAAGTACCTTGATGAATGCCTTTGTGGGTGAGCGTCTTAGTATTATCACATCAAAAGCACAGACAACTAGGCATCGTATTCTAGGGATCGTAAATGGAGAAGACTTTCAGATGATCTTGAGTGATACACCAGGTATTATAAAACCTGCATATGAGCTTCAAGCCTCGATGATGGATTTTGTAAAAAGTGCTTTTGAAGATGCAGATGTGCTTCTTTATATTGTAGAGCTTGGCGAGAAAGAACTTAAGGATGAAGCATTTTTTAATAAAATAAGAGGTGCAAAAATTCCTGTTTTGTTACTCATTAATAAAATAGACACTGGAAATGAGCAACTCCTAGCAGATGCGTTGCAGTTATGGTCAGAAAAAGTACCTAATGCAGAGGTGTTTGCTATTTCGGCATTAGAAAACTTTGGAGTACAAGAAGTATTTAATCGTATTATTACACTACTTCCTGAATCTCCAGCATTTTATCCTAAAGATCAACTCACAGATAAGCCCGAACGATTTTTTGTAAATGAGATTATCCGAGAGAAAATCTTGATGCATTACAAAAAAGAAATCCCATATGCTGTAGAGATAGATACAGAGGAGTTTTTTGAAGAAGACACGATTATTCGTATGCGATCTGTAATTATGGTAGAACGAGATAGTCAGAAAGGAATTATTATAGGTCACAAAGGAAGTGCGCTCAAGAGAGTAGGTGTAGAAGCTAGAAAAGATTTAGAAAAATTCTTTGGGAAGCAAGTGCATTTAGAGTTATATGTAAAGGTGAATAAAAACTGGAGAAGTAGTGAGCGCCAGCTCAAGCGTTTTGGGTATAATCAGAAATAAAAATGTAATGGCATAGCTTTATGTCAATAGGTGAGGTATGAAAAACAGAAAACTAAAAAATAGCGAACTCAATCGTAAATCTGTCTCTGCATTTAAAGAGGCACAAAAAACACCTATCGTTATTGTATTAGATAATATAAGGAGTCTTAATAATGTAGGTTCTGTTTTTCGTACTGCAGATGCGTTTTTAGTACAAAAGATATATCTCTGTGGTATCACCGCAACACCGCCTCATCGTGATATTCAAAAAACAGCATTAGGAGCAACAGATAGCGTGACGTGGGAGTATGCAGAAGATGCAATTGCGCTTTCGCGAAAGCTTAAAGAAGACGGTATAAAAATTTGTGCCATAGAACAAGCAGAAGATGCTGTAATGCTCAATGATTTTTCTCCAGAAAGAGATGAGATGTATGCGTTGGTTTTTGGAAATGAGGTAAAAGGTGTGCAACAAGAGATTGTAACTATGAGTGACACAGTTATAGAAATCCCACAAGTGGGTACAAAGCATTCTCTAAATATTTCTGTGAGTGCAGGAGTGGTGGTTTGGGATTTGTTTAGTAAGATTAATAAATGATATCTGAATTATTGTTTGTAATACAGTTCATAAAAAAACCGCCAATAGGCGGTTTTTTTATGAACTAACGCTATGGAGGTTAGTTTACTCTTGAGTATGTAAATATGATAGTATCATCTATACTAAAAGGTTCATTCACATCCAATCTAGCTGTTATATTTATTTCAATTACTAAATTGTTTTCATCAAGTACGTTTATAGTATAAGGAGGTGTTTCTGTTAAATCTTGGAAAATTTCTACATCTAAAACAAATGAGTTTGATCCTTCAAATGCGATTTCATTATCTAGTATAGACCAGTTTCCTGAGAGGTTGTCAATTATAACTTCATCCACTTGAGGTTCTCTAGGGAAGTCTTCATCACTAGATATTGTAGAAACTATAAACCTAGTTGTATCATCAAAGGTTCCGTTTTCTATAAAAGTACCATCTTCATTAAATGTAATTGTATAGTCAATATTAGAAGCTTCGCTTTCAAGCTGCCTAATGCCTAGTCCTCCTATTTCAAAATTAAGCATTCCAGTTCTACTAGTTAATTCCCATTCTCCAACTATTAAGGAGTTAAATGGATTTTCGGGTCTGTCAGAAGAGTCATCATCAGAGCTACAAGAAGAAATAATTGTTGTAACTACAAATAATGCAATAATTAATTTAAGATTATTCATTTTATTTTTTAGCGAAAGTATTACTTAATTTTCTATAAGGAGTGTTTTTTTTGACTTTTATAGGTTGTTAAGAATACTATTTTAGAAAAAGCAAGGTAATAGAGGTTAGTTTTTATTGTAAATAAATAGATAACTGGAGACCGTTGCAAAAGATTAGTTAGGCTAGGAGGTTTCTTATTTTTTATTTTTTTGTTCAAAACTTAGTCGATTTTTCGATTTCATTTTAGTTTTAGGGCATAAATGAGTATTTCTAAGGCTCATTTTCTCTTAATTTTGTCTGTAGTGTATTTTGACTATTATTTGTATATTAGAGTATGACTTTAGACAAACTAAAAGAGGAATTACTTTCCCTTTTCAGAAGAAAATCGTGAGGAACTTCTATCAGTGCTTAGTAAGAAATCAGAAGATTCTCTTTCATCTCAGAGGGTTTCTAGAAGAGAGCTACTCAATAATAAGCAAGGATTTTGTCCTCATTGCTTGCACGAGAAAT
>CALKZS010000065.1 GCA_938002835.1 uncultured Dokdonia sp.
GCTATTAAATATGTCAACTGTTATCTAATCGATTAATAAATCTAAGTAGACATTTATTTCTAAATTAATAATAATCAGCAGTTTAAATACTTATTAACAACAAGGTGAAATTTTTGATGATTTAGTGCGTAACACCAGTTACCTAACAAAGATTAGAATTAATATATTTCGAGTACAAATCTAAATAAATTCATATTCAGCAACATAAGATATTTTCCAAAATCTATAGTCTTAAAGATTTCTGATAAGTTATATCCCTTTGATATTAGTTGCTAAGCATTTAAAATTTTTTACAAATTTTTGAAAAAACATTTACCATTGGTCTATATACTGTTCATTATTTTTGGTTTGTGCTGAAAATAAGTCGTTCTGAAGCTTAAATTTTCATTGATTCATAGATTTTCCTATTTCTACAGATAACATCTTTTCGATTGGATGCTTAATCTAGAATGATATTAAACACAAAAAGATTCTTTTTTTTATAGGAACATCAATACCGGAAGAAGTACCCTTAAAGTATAGCATTATTTAGCCGCACGAAAGCAACAACTATAAACTAATCCTAAGTCAAATACCTAATGAATTTTTTGCCCCTATTAGCTTGATAGCACAACGATTAAGGAGTCCTGGAGGAGTCAAATCTAAAATACAGATTCTTAGTCTATTTTTTAGATTAACTTACAGATAGTTGTAATATTATTAAGTTTACTTGAATACTCTATATTTTCGCGAAAGCGTATTTAACTATTGAAAATTAGGTGACCCATAATAGATCTATCTGTCTTATTTTTACAAAAAAATCTTCTATGCACTCAATCCCAGATTACACAGCTTTTTTTGTTGACTACTTAGAAAAAGGTTTACCCCAAAAAGAGCCAAAAAATCTATATGAACCCATACAATATATCTTACAACTAGGTGGTAAACGCTTGCGCCCTGTACTCACATTAATGGCTTGTGAGCTTTTTGACACTCCTTATCAAAAAGCTCTTGATGCTGCACTTGCGATAGAGATCTTTCATAATTTCTCATTAGTCCACGATGATATTATGGATGATGCTCCTTTACGTCGCGGTCAGGAAACTGTGCACGAAAAATGGGATATAAACACTGGTATTCTATCTGGTGATGCTATGCTTATTCTTGCATACCAACTTTTTGAAAATTATGATGGTCATACATTTAAAGAGCTAGCACAACTCTTTTCAAAAACTGCTATTGAGGTTTGTGAGGGACAGCAATATGATGTAGATTTTGAAACCCGTGATGATGTTACCATCTCAGAATATATGACTATGATTGAGTATAAAACTGCCGTTCTTGTGGGCGCAGCACTTAAAATGGGTGCTATCGTTGCTGGTGCTTCTAATCAATCTCTAGAAGCTATATATAACTATGGCCGTGATCTAGGACTGGCTTTCCAATTACAAGACGATTATCTAGATGCTTTTGGAGATCCTGAGACTTTTGGAAAACAAGTAGGTGGGGACATTATAGAAAATAAAAAAACCTTTTTATATCTCACTGCAAAAATCAACTCTTCTCCAGAAGACACACAACAATTAGAACACTTTTTTTCTATCTCTCCATCAGATCCTAGAGAGAAAATTGAAACCATAAAACAACAATTTATAGACAGTGGCGCTGCTGCCGCTACTAAAAAAGAAATTGAATATTATACAAAAAAGGCCTTTACAGAACTAGACAACATCTCTATTTCTGAAGATAAAAAAGAGATGTTACGCATTTTTGGCCAGAGCCTAATGAAACGAACAAATTAACATCGCTAAACATTTGTTATAGTTTGATTACCTTAGTACACATTAATTAATAGATCTTGTGAAGTATTTAATTCTCTTTATATGTTGTTTTACATCGCTTGCTTCTTGCGCACAAATACCTATATCTAGAGAAAATATAGGACTAGATGACTCTTTACAAATTGCTGTGATCCAAATTCCTCGTGAGGTTACCGTGCCAAATAATACTTCATTTACCATTAGAGACATTCCATATACCTTAGAACTAAAAGATAAAAATGCTGTGTATTCAACCGTTCACAAGCTAACAGTTGCAAACAAAGAATACAAAGCATACATCACCTCACTACCTCTCTTTCAAATAGACGCTCCCAATGGCATTGTAAATGAGCCTAAAAGACTATCAAGGATCTCTTATGCAGATAAAGACACCACTTTTACATCCTATGCTGGTATTGAATTGCGTGGTAGTAGCTCGCTAGTGTTTCCCAAAAAAACATACGACATCAATTTTTATACAGATAGTACAGGGTTTAATAATCAAGACTTTAAACTTGCAGGAATGCGTAGTGATGACGACTGGATTCTTGATGGTTTGCACAATGAACCACTACGCATTCGTTCATACCTATCACTCAATCTCTGGAATGACATCTATACACCGCATTATATAGATCGCGAACCAAAAGCAAAAGGTGGCGTGACTGCAACACACTCAGAGGTATTTGTAAATGGTCGCTATAAAGGTGTTTTTTTATTACAAGAACAAATAGATCGAAAACTCACAAAAATTAAAAAACCAAAAAATGGTATGACGTGTGGCGAGATTTTTCAAGGTGCACGTTATCTTGGCGCAAGTTCCTTTGACTCTATTCCAAAACTAAAAAAATATCTTTCTAGTTGGGGAGGTTATGATATAAAATATCCAGACCCTACAGAGCCAGATTGGGATAATGTTTATGACTTTACAATATTTGTAGTTAAGGGGGATAATGACGCTTTCGCGAAAGCGATATCTCAAAAATTTGTGATAGCTAATGCCGTAGATTATTTTCTATATATAAATGCCTTAAGAGCGCCAGATAACTTAGGTAAAAATCTTTTTTTAATACGTTATGATGTAAACGAACCATACTTTTATGCACCTTGGGATCTTGACGGAACCTTTGGAACGATATACAGCGGAAAACGTATAAACACCACAAATGACTTCTTAAATAACGGGTTACTACGAAGGCTTCTTGATACAAATGCAGACGATTTTGTGGCTAAATTTAAAAGTAGGTGGTTAACCTTACGACAGGATATTTTAAATGAAGAACAGCTCTTAAAGAAACAAAAGGTCATTTATAACAACCTATTACAAGAACGCGTTTATGAGCGTGAGGCTTTAGTTTGGAATGACTTTATTTATGATGCTGAAGGCCTTGAATATATGCAACAATGGACAAGGGAAAGGCTAGATTTTCTGGATCAGTATATTAATGACCTAGAAATTGAAGAGTGATTATTACAACACTTTTTTAGAGCTATACAAACTGCTTAACTATAGATACAAAATCTTCTCTATTCTTTACAAAATCAAGCTCTGAGATATCTATAATTTTTACCTTAAGATGATGTTGGTTTTTTATAAAATCTAAGTATCCTTGATTTATCTTATTAAGATACTCAGGGTTTATATTTTTTTCAAAACTACGGCCGCGCTCCTTAATATTTTGAAGCAATCGTTCTGTATTTTGATATAGATATACATAAAGATCTGGTTGTGGCATCTCTCTATACATCATCTCGTGCAATCGTTTGTACAAGATATACTCTTCTTCTTGCAAAGTTACCTTAGCAAATATGAGGGATTTATATCTATCATAATCTGCACACATAAAATCTTTAAAGAGATCATACTGCCCTATATCATCTAACAACTGCTGATATCTATCTGCAAGAAAAGACATCTCTAACGGGAATGCATAACGATCTGGCTCATCATAAAACTTAGGCAAAAAAGGATTGTCTTTAAAACGCTCTAAAATAAGTTTTGCATTAAACTCCTTAGAAAGCATTGTAGCAAGACTTGTTTTTCCAGCTCCTATATTACCCTCTATAGCAATATAATTATAAGCTCCAAGGTCTATACTATCTATAGGTTTTTTGAGCCATTTTGCTTGTTTTATGAGTGTACTCTCATCTGTACATTCTAAAAGAAGCTCTTTAAATGTTTTTAAAAACACCCCAGATATTTCATCTCCCGCAATATCTACAAGAGGTTGCAATACAAACCTACGATCTAACATATGCTTGTGAGGAATCATTAAAGAACTAATTTTAATCTTATCATCGTTATAAAGCAATATATCTATATCTATATCTCGTGAGCTATACCTACCTTCTTCTTTAGAAACTCTTCCTAAACGTTTTTCTATGCCTTGCGTTTTAATAAGCACTTCTTCTGCAGTTAATGTCGTCTGTAGTTTAACCACACAGTTATAGAAGTCTGGGGCATCAAAACCCCAAGAGGAACCTCGATAAACCGGTGATATTTTTAACACACAACCTACTTGCTCAAATAACAACTGTATAGCGTTATTGAGGTGCTCATAGGAATTACCTTGGTTACTACCTAATGATAAATAAATGTTATTCAATGAAATATAGGTTGTTTTGAGTATATTACTTTTCACAACAAATTAAGGAAATCAAAACCACAAAGACTTAATTTTACAATCGAAGTTATTAAGAAAATGAGCATACCAAACACACCACTTACTTCAAGAGACCTAAAAACGGCTTATCTCATCTATTTTATTCTAGGTGCTCTTTTTATATGTGCACTTGTGGTTTCTAATCTCATATTTCAAAAATTTTTTTACTGGGATTTCTTTGGAATATACACCTTTGAGATATCTGTGGGCATTTTACCGTACCCGATAACTTTTTTAATTACAGATCTTGTCAGTGAGATTTATGGAAAGAAAAAGGCAAATCAAATGGTTACAGCTGGTATCTTTGCTTCTTTTTTTTCTTTACTTATTGTTTATGTCGCACAAGCAGTCCCAGCTACAAGATGGTCGCCTGTAAATGATACTATATTTACAAACGTATTTGGCGCTACAGCAGTGGCTGTTTTTGCAAGTATGATTGCTTATTTACTAGCACAATATATAGACATTCAAGTATTTCATTTTTGGAAACGACTCACTAAAGGCAAACATTTATGGTTACGCAATAACTTCTCTACATTTTTTTCTCAATTTATAGATACTCTTGCAGTACTACTATTACTTTGCTCATTTGGAAAAATAGAATGGGGTCGTTTTACGGCATTATTAGTCTCTGGGTTCTTATTTAAAATACTCATCGCTGCTTTTGACACTCCTTTTCTGTATATAGGTGTTTCATTATTAAAAAGAAGATTTAAAATAGGCCAAGCCGAAGAACTAGATATCCCTTTCTAAACCAATATAAAATTACGAGTGTAATTTTATATATTAAAAGATTAAAAATAAACTGTATTACTATATAGTAGTCTATTATAATAGAGAGAACTCTCAATATATGTATACTTATGAAAAAAGCCCTCAAAGTCATATCTATCACTATACTGGTGCTACTTATCATATTCATAGCCACTCCGTTTTTATTTAAAGGAAAACTAGAAGATCTTTTAAAAGAAGCTATCAATAAAAATGTAAATGCAGAAGTACAATGGCAATCTCTAGATTTAAGTCTTTTAAGTGATTTTCCAAATGCTTCTGTAGAACTAAACAAGCTCTCAATTATTAACAAAGAGCCTTTTGCTGGAGACACCCTTGCGAGTATTAAAAGATTCCACATTGAATTAGGAATATCTCAACTATTAAAAAACACTGATAAAGCCCCCATAAAAATAGATGGTATAGATGTAGATGGAGCTTTTATAAATGTTCTTATAAATGAAGATGGTATTGCAAATTATGATATTGCGATAGAGCATCCTGAATCTTCAAATGATAACCAAAAAGAAGAAACTTCTGATCCTTTTATTCTTGACTTCAAAAAATATGCGATTACAAATTCTAAAATAGACTATAAAGATTTATCTTCTAATATGTTTTTACATCTTAAAGATTTTAATCACAAAGGTTCTGGTGATTTTTCTGCAATCTCAGGTGAACTAGATACTGAAACCTCAACAACAATAGCTTTTGAGTTTGATGGTGTTAATTACTTTGATGGCACAAAACTTTCATTAGATGCTATTTTTGAAATGGATCTAGAAAATCAAAAATATACTTTTAAAGAAAACAAAGCACTTATTAACGAACTTCCACTAGCATTTGATGGATTTGTACATCTTATTGAAGAGGGAACAGATATGGACATAAGCTTCCATACTCCAAATTCAGATTTTAAAAATTTTTTGGCTGTGATACCTAGTGCATATAGATCAAATATTGATGATGTACAGACAAAAGGCGATTTTAGCATTAATGGTACTGTAAAAGGAACTTCTACTGATACTACTATCCCAAATCTAGACATTACCATTGCTTCAAATAATGCCTCCTTTAAATTTCCTGATCTTGTTAAACAGATGAGCAATATAAACATCGACCTACAAATTAAAAATGATACTGGTAATATAGATCAAACATATGTAGATATCAATCAGCTACGCTTTAAAATAGATGAGGATATATTTAGTGTAAATGGCACACTAAAAAACCTGACTAGAAATATGCTTGTCAATTTAGCTCTTAAAGGAACGATTAACTTGGGTAATCTTGAAAAAGTATATCCTCTAGAATTAGAAAATCCATTAGAAGGAAAATTAGTGGCAGATATCACCACAGCATTTGATATGAACTCAGTTGAAAAACACCAATATCAAAATATTAAAAGTAGCGGCACTGCCAGTTTGACTAATTTTAAATATACAACAGATAAATTGCCAAATACTCTAACTATTGCTAATGCATATCTAGCTTTTAATCATTCTACCATATCACTCAATGATTTTAATGCTAAAAGTGGTCGTACAGACATAAATGCATCTGGGACTATTGAAAATCTAATTTCTTTTGTAATGTCTAAAGAAGATCTAAAAGGAAGGTTTTATGTAAAATCTAAGGTGTTTGATATAAATGATTTTTCTACAACAACGGCTGCATCAGAAACCTCAACCCCAACAGAAGAAAAAATTGAAATGACTGCTAGTGGTGAAAGTATTATTAAAATACCTGATTTTCTGGATGCTTCACTACAGTTTTCTGCAAACAAAGTAATTTATGATAATCTAGAACTATCTAATACCTCAGGCACTTTATCTATTGTAAATGAACAAGTAGAATTAAAAGATCTAACATCTGGAATTTTTGGAGGCGATGCTGGCATTACTGGCAATGTTTCAACAAAAGGAGCAACTCCTACATTTGACGTAAAACTAGATCTCAAAAGTATCGACATAGATAAATCTTTTGAAGGCTTAGATATGTTACAAAGCATTGCCCCTATTGCAAAAGCACTACAAGGTGCCTTTAACACAGAAATTAATCTTAAGGGACAATTAGATAGAGATTTAAGCCCTATATTATCTACTATTTCTGGAGATGCATTTGCTCAATTACTAACGGCAGATGTAAGTTCAGAAAAAATGCCTTTACTAAGCACCCTAGATACTCAACTATCTTTTATTGATCTTGATGATCTCAAATTAGACAAACTCATTGCAAAACTTTCCTTTAAAGACGGAACTGTTGTAGTAACTCCCTTTAACTTTGATATTGAAGGGATTACTGTAAACGTGAGTGGAGGCCATAGTTTCAATAATGAAATAAATTATACCCTAGACCTAGACGTGCCTGCAAAATATTTAGGAAGTGATGTAGAAAAAGTATTATCACAACTCACAGCTCAAGAACGAGATGGATTACACGTAGAGGTTCCTGTTTCTTTAGCAGGAAGTTTTAATGCTCCCAAAGTAAATGTAAATACCCAATCTGCTATTTCCAATCTAACTACTCAAATAGTTGAAATTCAGAAACAAAAAATTAAAGACAAAGCTGGTAATACAGTAAATGACATTTTAAGTTCTGTTCTAGGAGTTAAAAAAGATACCGTAAATGATAGTACTTCTATAGACCCAACAACTACCACTCAAAACTCAACCTCTTCAAAACCCGAAGATGTAGTAAAAGATGCTGCAAAGGATATTTTAGGTGATTTATTTGGAAAGAAAAAACAAAAAGAAACTACAAAAGACACCGTTAATTAAATAATTTAATCTTCTTGTTCTTTTATCTCATTAAGTTCTATATTTTTATCTTTTGCATAGTCAAAACCACTTCCCCACCACTGCTTCATTTTTTCTTTATTAAAAACTAGAGAGTTTGTGGTGAGTACTGTAGGGGTGTAATAAAAATTTATAATCGCATTATTTTGTTTTGCAGCATACTTCCCAATAGTAATATTTTGCTTCTCAATACGATCCATCATAAAACCGTGTAAATTACTTATTAAGGAAAACACATTAGTAGATGGTAAATTATTATAATAAGTTACTTCTGTTTCTAATATAATCACATCTACCTCTGTCGCTCCTCTTTCTATAGCCGCTCTAATAGGAACTAAGCTCCCAAAACCTCCATCTGCATACTCACAGCCGTTTTTCTTAGCAAGTGACATAAACGGTATATAATTACAAGACATCCAAACCCAGTCACAAAAATCTTCATAGGTTTCTTCCTTACTAGACTTATATTCAGTTTTATGCAATGATAGGTTAGAAACAGTAACTAGCACCTCTTTATTACTTTTTTGGAGTTGCTCGTAGTCATCTCTTGTAAAAGTTTTAGAAATGAGTTTTCGTAATTTTTTACTCTCTCCAAAAGTTTTAGAGCCTTTTAAAAAATTGCGCAGTACACTAAAATGATTAATAGCAATTGTCTCTTCTCCCCATTTGTCCTTTTTTACAACAAAAGGACACACGTTAAATATAGCTTTTTGATTTACAGAGGTATAAATTCCCTTAATCCTTTCTATATTATTAAGCGCAAGGTGTGGCACCAATAAACTCCCTGTAGAAGTACCTACAAGTAAATCATAATCTTTACCCATCTCTTGTAAAAGATATTGAGCAACACCTCCACCAAAGGCTCCTTTGCTTCCTCCTCCAGAAATAACTAATGCGCGCATTTTTTTGTTTTTAAAATCATTCTAATAATGATTAAAAATAAACAAAACAGAGTTAAATGATTACGCTTTCGCGAAAGCGTATTTACATTAAAAATAAAAAGGATCATTATCTGTTTCTCCTTTCTTACCTAATGTATTGAACTTCCAGCTTAATCCCAATATAACATACTGTTCTAACACTGTGCTTTGTACATCTTGAATGAAGTTTGCATTTGCTGTACGTCTTGCATTTGTGTTTTGATTAAGGACATCGTACACCTTTGCTGTAGCTGTAAACTTGTCTTTTGCAAAGGTATAAGCAAGTGTGGTATTCCAAAACCAGGAACTTCGCTGAAAATTAGATTCAATATTTGGGTTGAAATTATAATTAAAATCGTTGCGCCACTCAACATTATTTGGAATAAACAATGCAGTATCAAGACCTGCAGTATGTGATACAAAATTTTGATCTTCAAAAAGATCAATCCCAAAAATAGTTCTTGATAAAGAAATAGAATAATTAGGCCTTAATTCAAAAAGTTGTTTCCAATTAAAATTGAGACCTATATTTGGAGAGATAGAACTAGTTCTACTCGCATATTGTACATCATTATTAAAATTTATATTGCGATTAAGTCTTGCATTTAAACTAATATTATATGATAATGTTCGTAATGAATCTAATTTTATTTTTTTATTATACCCTGCCCATCCATTGATATTATAATTTCCATCTACATTTTCATAGGTACTAGTTCTTACTAGATTATCATCTACAGTAGTTCTTGAAATCACAGCATCATTAGTAATGTTACCATTAAAGTTAAGATAATACCCTCCGCCTTTTTGATAATCATAATTATTGAATCCTGCGTAAAAACGATATACATTAGATGGTGATAGATCAGGGTTTCCTGCTCTTATATTAAGAGGGTCTGACACATCTACAAAAGGGTTTAATTGAGTTACTTCAGGAGGTCTGTTTGATTTACTTAAACTGCCATATAACGACATTTTAGGAGAAAACCTATATCTAAAATAAGTATTGAACTCCAATGCTTCAAATCGTTGTTTTATATTTAGTTCTGGACGTAAACGATCTTCATTCTCTAGAGTTCTAAACACATAACCTGAGTTAAAAGTAACTGAATATTTTTCTTCTGTGTAATTTAGCCCAATCCCTGGAGTTGTTCTTTTATTTATGGATTCAAAATCAGAACTCAACACATCATTAAATAAAGAAAAATCTTGAGTAGTTTCATCAAAATCAAATGTACTTTGTTGTGTATTTCTGATATCATTTCTATGGTCAACACTCAAGTCTAAAAATAATTTTTTAGAAATTAAAGGGATACGATGCGTAAGATTAAGATTAAATCCATCTAGCCTAGTTTCTCCATCTGTAAATTGATTTCTATTTATTGTTTCAGGAACATCTCCAAAAATCTCAGTGTTAGAAACGACAAAATCTTCATTTTCTTGACTATTAATTTGATTTTGAAACCGTGCTTTTATATATGCTCCGCGATCACCCCATTTTTTTGATATACTTATATTGTTTGTAAAATTACGTCCTGTTTGTTCTGTAAAATTGTTAGCCCTAGATTGATTAATCAAATTATTTTCATCATCTGTAGATGCTTCACTTTCTCTATATCTTGAAGTATTATCTGCAAACTCAAAAGAAGGTCTTATATTTAATAATAATGTAGAATCTATTTTTATATTGATAGCTCCATTCACACTATGATTATCTGCATTAGAATCAGATCGAGAAGTACTATTTGAAAAAAACCGGGAGTCTGGCAAAATATTCTCTCTTGAAATAGAAGTTTCATCAAAAGAGTTTGCTCCAGAATAAAAGTAATCTACACTTGCATTTACTTGTTTAGAATATACATCTGTATAATTAGCTCCTGCATTACGGCTATTTACTACTCCTTGTCCTCCTCCAAAAGATCTTCCATTAATTGTAAAACCGTTATCCCCAAATGTGGCACTTTGCACACTTCCAAACATTTTTGTGATTTCTCCAAAACTAAACCCTGAAGCATTAATATTATTTCCTCCTCCTAATACACTCACTCTTCTATCATTATCAAAAGCATTGACAATCCCTGCATATTCAAACCTGCTATCGGTTCCTCCACCAGCAGCAACACGTCCAAAAACACCTTTGTTTTTATCCTCAGATATAGTGAGATTAATGGTTTTGCTTTCTTGATCTCCATCTTCACCAGTAAAAGCTTCATCCTCTGTCTTTGTATCTGTTACTTGAATTTTTTCAACAATTTCCTTAGTTAGATTTCGAGTTGCTATTGTAGGATCGTCACCAAAAAATGGTTTACCATTAACTAATATTTTATTAACTGGTTTCCCATTTACAGTAATTTCTCCAGCATCATTTACATCTACACCTGGCAACTCTTTGAGGAGGTCTTCTATATTTGCATCCTTTTTTGTTTTAAAAGAAGAAACATTAAACTCTAAGGTGTCTTTTTTTACAGTGATAGGAGCTCTACTTTTTACAACAACTTCATCTAAGGTATTAGCTGATGGTGCAATTTCAATATCACCTAGTGCAATATTCTCTTTAGATACATCTACTTTTTTAGTGTAATTTTCATAACCTAAAAAAGAAATATTTACTCTCAGATCTTTTATCTGAGATCTTCCTTCTAAAGTAAAATTTCCATTTTGATTTGTAATGGTATATGTAACAAGCGTACTGTCTTTTATAGTCTCTAGATATACTGTCGCTGCTTCTAGAGACTTCTTTGTAGTTTTATCTTTAAGAGTTCCTGTGATTTCAAAATTTTGAGCTTGTAAAGAAACTCCACATAAAAAAAATATAACAATAGTAAGTACACGTAGTTCTATCATAAATAATTAGATTGTTAGTTGATTGATGAAAAGCGAATTACAATAATTTACCCCAGACCACCTACAGTTTTAACATTGTTTTATAGCTCTTTCTATTATCAATAAAGCAACGTAACTTTAACAATTATGTTACATAAAACTCTCCATCTTACCCTAAAAAGATATATAATTAAAGTAAGATACTGCTAGAGGTCATAAAAGAGGTGGTTCTATATATGTGAAATATATTTACTAGTGAGTAACTATCAAATTCATTTACATCTTATTTCTTCCTAAAATAAATTGAGATAGGCACCCCAGAAAAATCATAGGCTGCACGCAATTTATTTTCTAAAAAACGACGATATCCTTCCTTCAAATATTGAGGCAAATTACAAAATAAAGCAAACTGAGGTTGTGGTGTAGGAAGTTGCATACAGTACTTTATTTTTACATATTTCCCCTTAATTGCTGGTGGTGGGAAAGCCTCTACTAGTGGTAAGAAAAACTCATTGAGCTCACTAGTTTTAATGCGTTTTGTTTTATTTTCATATACCTGTACTGCGGTTTCAATAGCTTTGAAAATACGTTGTTTTTCCAATACCGAAATAAATACAATGGGGACATCTGTAAAAGGTTCAATTTGAGAGCGTATTTGCTTCTCAAATTCTTTCATTGTATTGGTTTTTTTCTCTACCAGATCCCACTTATTGACAAGGATCACAATACCCTTTCGGTTGCGTTCTGCGAGCCAAAATATATTTTGCACCTGACCATCAAAGCCTCTTGTAGCATCTACTACAAGTAATATTACATCTGCGTGTTCTATAGCACGTACAGATCTCATTACAGAATAAAACTCAAGATCTTCTTTTACTTTTGCCTTACGACGTATTCCAGCAGTATCAACTAAGTTAAACTCAAATCCAAAACGATTATACTTAGTATCCATCGCATCACGAGTAGTCCCTGCAATATCTGTTACAATATATCTTTCTTCTCCTATAAGTGCATTGATAAATGAAGATTTTCCAGCATTAGGACGGCCCACAACTGCAAAACGAGGTAATTCTGTCTCTTCTTCTTCTTCTTTTTCTGGTAATGCTTCTACAAGAGCATCTAGTAAATCCCCTGTACCACTACCATTTGTAGCTGCTATCGTAAAGTAATCTCCTAGACCTAGGTTATAAAACTCTACAGCATCTGCCGCTCTTTTATTATTATCTACTTTATTAACTGCAAGAAATAATGGTTTTTTTGTACGTCTTAGTAGTTTTGCTACATCTTCATCCATTCCTGTAACACCGTGTTCTACATCTACCATAAAAATAATAGCATCTGCTTCGTCTATAGCAAGCTCTACTTGTTTGTCAATTTCGGCTTCAAAAACATCATCACTTCCTACAACATAACCTCCAGTATCTATCACAGTAAACTCACGACCATTCCAGTCTGTTTTACCATAATGTCTATCTCTAGTCACCCCACTCACTGCATCTACAATGGCCTCACGGCGCTGTACTAAACGATTAAAAAATGTAGATTTTCCAACATTAGGACGTCCTACAATAGCTACAATGGTACTCATTATTATTATTTTTAAGGTGTGCAAAGATAGGCTTTTATAAAGCTATATATCAACTTAGACAAGTCTCTATTACCTCCTCCTATTCTACACAGATATATTATAAAAAATACTTTTTTTATTAAAGTAAACTTCTTGAAAAACTATTTCTAATTAGAAAATATGTGTTTATTGTAAGTTTTGCATTAAAAAACTACTATATAAAGAGATGACAGCAGCATATTTATTTATAGGTTTTTTTGCTACCGTAATAGGAGCGCTCCCACCAGGAGCTTCTAATATGGCAGTTATAAAAACTACCATTAACCATAATATAAAAGAATCTTTAAAGATTACTTATGGCGCAGGTTTGGGTGAAATGCTACTTACTATTATTGCCTTTACATCTGGAATGGTAGTACAAGAATTTTTTACTACTCATATATGGATACAATATCTAGCAGCTATCATTTTAGCGCTAGTGGGTATATACTTTATGTTCTTAAAAAAAGAACGTTCCCCTCGAAATAAACCACTTGCAAAGTCTAAATACCTCCTTGGTTTTACGTTAAGTGTTATTAACCCTCCTGTTTTAGTGTATTGGGTTCTTATATTTTCTTTACTCAACCACTTTATAGGAAATACGTTCCTAAGTTCTAATATTGCATTATTATTATTTCTGGGAGGTGTGTTTTTAGGTAAATGTATTACGCTTTATGGATACAGTAAACTAGGAATTTATGTGCAGAAAAAGAAATCTACAGAAGAGCATCAACTCAACCGCATTATAGGTTTTATACTCGTTTGCCTAGGGATCATTCAGTTTATTAAATTATTAATTACTGGATAAACATATATCCCTAAGTATTCAGAAAATGAATTATAAGATCTCAAGTCGTATCACATACCCTTCCCAACTACGAACATTAAAAACAGTATCATCTTCAAAAATGAGATATTGTCCTTTTATACCTTTTAAAACTCCTTCATAAGCAGGTGTTTTATCAAGATTAAGTGTCTTTACTTTTTCTGGATATCTTTTAACAGGAAAATGAATATGTGTCTCTTCATTATTTTCTATAAAGTATGACTTTGCTTCTTCTGGAATAAACTGCCTAAGATGCTCTCGATGTTCTTTCAGGGATACATCTTCAATATCATTTTTAAGCATTTTACGCCAGTTTGTTTTATCTGACACATACTCTTTTAATGCAATCTCTGTAATCCCAGCTAGATACCTATTGGGAACTTCTACGATTTCTAAAGCTTCGTGCGCTCCTTGATCTATCCATCTTGTAGGAACCTGCGCCTTTCTGGTGACACCCACTTTAACATTACTAGAGTTAGCGAGATACACAATGTGAGGTTGTAATTGCATTTTTTGCTCATATGTTAGGTCTCTTTCTTCTTCACCAAGGTGTGCCTTTGAAAGTTCTGGTTTCATAATCCAGTCTGCAGCTTGTGGTACTTTATAAAAATCGTCATAGCAGTAGCCTTGTCGGTAAATCTTTTTATTTTCGGCACAGGCTAGACATTCATATTTCACAAACTCAATATGGAGTTTTTTATCAATAAGTTGGTTCATTTGAATAAAATCACCATCCATTACTAAGTAGTAATTAATAGGCTCTGTATGCTCAGTTTGCATTTTTTTTAGAACGCCTTGATATTGCATTTACTATTTTTTTGATTTAAGGTGTGTGGAAAAAGATTATTTTAGCTTTCGCGAAAGCGTAAATATACCAACTTTATGCCTATCCCTTTAGTACACTCTATTGCCTCTTGGTTTCTAAAAAAGCGTATTCATCAAATGGAGCTTTTTATGAAATACCCTGTCGAAGTACAGGAAGAATTGCGTATAAAACTACTCACTAAAGCAAAAGATACAGAAATAGGAAAACGTTATGATTTTGCATCTATAAAATCTTACCGAGCATTTGCAGACACAATACCTGTTACTTCTTATGAAGATAATCATCAATTAATAGAGCGCAGCCGTCGTGGTGAGCCTAATATTTTATGGCCTTCTCCCATAAAATGGTTTGCTCAAAGCAGTGGCACTACAAATGCTCGAAGTAAATTTATTCCCGTGAGTACAGAGTCTCTTGAAGACTGTCACTATGCTGCAGGAAAAGATTTATTGTGTATGTATCTTAACAATAATGAAGAATCCCATCTGTTTTCTGGAAAAGGATTACGACTAGGTGGTAGCAAGCAACTATATCAAGATAAGAGAACTGTTTATGGTGATCTCTCTGCTATATTAATAGATAATATGCCTTTTTGGGCAGAATATAGTAGTACTCCTAATAGTGATGTATCCTTACTTAGTGATTGGGAAATAAAAATGCAAGCCATTGTAGACGAAACAATACAGCAAGATGTTACAAGCCTTGCAGGTGTTCCCTCCTGGATGCTCGTTTTATTAAATAATGTATTAGAAACTACAGGTAAAAATCATCTCTTGGAAATATGGCCCAATCTTGAAGTCTATTTTCACGGAGGAGTAAGTTTTGATCCTTATATGGAGCAATACAAAAAAATAATCCCCTCTAACTCTTTTAAATATTATGAAATTTATAATGCTTCTGAAGGTTTCTTTGCTGTTCAAGATCAAAATGATAGTAAAGAGCTTTTATTAATGCTCGATTATGGGATTTATTATGAGTTTATCCCAATGAAAGACTATGGAACTTCTGACCAAAAGGTAATTCCTTTATGTGATGTAAAGATAGGAGTAAACTATGCAATTATCATCACGACAAACGCAGGCTTATGGAGATATAAAATAGGTGATACAATACGTTTTACTTCCCTCAAACCCTATCGTATTAAAGTAAGTGGGAGAACTAAACATCATATCAATGTTTTTGGTGAAGAGCTCATTATTGAAAATGCAGAAGAAGCTTTAAAAAGAGCCTCCAAAGCAACTGGGGCAGAAATTAAAGATTATACCGCAGCACCTATATTTATGGAAGGAAGAAAGAAAGGTGCTCACGAGTGGCTTATTGAATTTAAAAAGTGTCCTCACGATATAGCCGTTTTCAACACTAAACTTGATCTTGCGCTACAAGAAATAAATAGTGATTACCAAGCAAAAAGATTTAATAATACAACACTAAATGCCCCGACTATTCATATGGCTCGTAAAAATCTATTCTATGATTGGTTAAGCTCTCAAAATAAGCTAGGGGGACAACATAAAATTCCTAGGCTTTCAAACAAAAGAGACTTCATAGAAACGTTAATGCGTTAGTGTTAACTATACATAATTATTCAAAAAAAGAATTGAAAAACAGAAGCACAGATAAAGTTACTCCTCGGTAAAAGATAACGCCTTATGTAAAAATTGTGTTTTTACTTTTATGATATCATATTCACTGTTAATTTAGACACTTAATTGTACCCCACATATCAAGTCGTCTAGAATGAAAACAGTAACATCTTTTATATGTTGTGCCCTTTTTTATGCACTTTAAGCAGCATTACTCAGGGTCAATTAGATTATTTTGATATTGCTGAGCTTGATGAAAAGACTAACAGCAATAGTAAGACTTATGCTGCAGACAATGGTTTCCAATTTAACATCTATACAACAAGTATAAATACCAAGTATGTAGATTATGCTGTTGGATTTTATAAAGAAAAATTTACCTCATATTCGGCTAGAAAAATTGGAAAGATCGCAAAAAAAGATCCTAAAACTGGAGAATTTTTCACAAAATTATATTGTTCAGATATTACAAATGATTATGATTTGAATCGACCGACAACCTTTTTGATATTATAAAGAAGAGATAATAAATCACTTACTTATATTTGATGATAATTAACCATTAATAGCTTCAACCATATTAATTTTGCCAGGCAACATCTGTTTAAGCATATTTTCTATTCCATTTTTAAGCGTAAAAGTGCTCGAGGGACAACCGCTACACGCACCTTGTAAAATAACAGAGACATTCTTTGTAGTCTCATCATAGTGTTTAAATACAATATTACCACCATCACTTGCAACGGCTGGTTTTACATATTCTTCTATAATATTCACAATTTCTTTAGAAGTATCATCTAAGGCTTCAAACTTTTCTTCGGCAATAGCATCTGCTTGTTGAGGAGTTTTTAGTTGCTCAGCAGTAACAATCTCTTTTCCATCTTGTATATAATCTCTTATAAACTCACGCGTTTGTGTTACAACTTCGTCCCACTTTGCAACATCATATTTTTGTATGGAGATGTAATTTTCGTCAAAAAACACCTCTTTTATATATGGAAAACTAAAAAGATCTCTTGCTAAGGGAGCATTTGCAGTATCATCTATATTTTTAAACTCAAAAGGAGCTGTAACCAGTTTTTTATTGGCTACAAATTTTAAGGTAGAAGGATTAGGGGTAGACTCTGCATATACAGTCACAGGTATTTTTTTTGCGGCAACATCTTCTATGATGATAATTCCATTATCATTAAGAAAGTCTGCAATTTGGTTTGCAACCTCATCTTGTATATCTATCCAGTCTACAATATTATATTTTTCTATAGCCACAAAGTTTTGAGCAATGTATACAGTCTTTACAAATGGGAGATAAAAAAGTTGTTGAGCCAGTGGTGAGTTACTCGCTTCATCTATATTTTTAAATTCATAGCTATTATGATTTACAAGAAATTCATTTGCTTGAAATTTTTTAATTGCGGGATTTGAAGTTCCTTCTACAGAAATACTATATGTTGCCATTATTTTTTTTTACAAAGGTAGGTAAATGAGAATACTTACAATGAAATTGAAGAAGTAGAAAAGTTAAGTATTTACGCTTTCGCGAAAGCATAAAAAAGCACATTAATATTGAATGTTAAAATACCTAGAACATTACAGTCATTGAAGTTAAACTGTGTATTAATACGTATAAAAATCCTATATTTACAGCTTGTCGAAATAATTTTTATTTCATATTAATGAAACAATGTAGTAAATAAGGTTACTATTATATTTTATTTAGAGTGTTGTAAAGAAAATGAAAATTTAATGAGTTTAAAGAAAGCATATTTACTTGTCGTTTTGTTTTGTGCGCAATTTGCATTTGCACAAGAAGGTATACCAGTATATTGGGACTATCTTCAGGATAATTTATATTTATTGCATCCTGCGATGGCTGGAGCCTCCCAAACCGGAAAAGTGCGTTTGACAGGAAGAACCCAATGGGCCGGTGTAGAAGAGGCACCTGCCTTGCAAACTGTAAGTATTCACAGTAAAGTAGGAGAAAAAGTAGGTGTAGGGGGTATTTTATATAACGATAGAAATGGTAATTTCTCTCAACAAGGAGTATTTGCCACATTTGCATATCACTTATTATTATCTAGAAATTATGTAGATCTCAATCAACTTTCTTTTGGAATAAGCGCAGGCTTCATTCAAAGTAGACTAGATGAAACGTCTTTTGATCTTACAGATTTTGACCCAATAATTAATGGTGGTGTACAGAGTGACTCATATTTTAATGTTGATTTTGGAATTTCTTATAACTTCTTAGATTTTACAACAAATTTTACTGTAAAAAATGCATTACCTGTAAAGCGTGATATTTTTAGTGAAGCTTTTGAGCCTAATAATCAACGTCGTTATATAGTTTCTGCTAGTTATGTGATTTCTCCTAGCTATTCTGAGTGGAGCTTTGAGCCATCTATTCTTTTTCAAGCGACAGAGCGTACAGAAGAAGCTTCTATTGATGTAAATGGAAAGGCCTATTACAAAACAGATTGGGGGCGTTTATGGGGAGGTCTTTCTTATAGAAGATTTTTAGATGGGGCAGAGTTTACTACAAATGCTTCCTCTTCTTCAGTCCAGAAGACACAATTTTTAACTCCTTTTGTGGGGGCTACTTACAATCGTTTTACATTTGGATATACTTATTCTCAACAAACTAATGATGTCGTGGTTACCAATGGTGGTTTTCACCAGTTAACTTTAGGATATAACTTAGGAGATAATAAAGATCCTTACAGTTGTAATTGTCCAGCTATAAACTAAGATAATTTATAGAAAATAAAAGTAAGACTAAATTAAAAGCGCCTCATAATAATATGAGGCACTTTCTTTTTAATTAACTTTTAAAAGAAATTTTAAAAGTCTCAAATTTAAATATAAAGGGGGCAAAAAAATTATTCGTTTGACGCCATAAGCGCTAGGAACTTATCTAGATTAGGTAAAATTAAGATTTTAGTTCTACGGTTTTTAGCCATATTATCCTTAGTATCATTAGGTACTAATGGAACATAACTACTTCTTCCAGATGCTATAAGTTTTGAGGGATCTACATTGTATGTATTTTGTAATTCTCTTACTATAGATGTAGCACGTTGTACACTAAGATCCCAGTTATCTTTTAAATGAGAACCTTGTTTTACTGTACAACTGTCTGTGTGTCCTTCTACCATAACTTCTACAGCAGGCTCAGAATTTACAACTGTTGCTATACGGGCTAGTAATTCGTCTGCCTCTTTACTCATACGGTAGCTACCAGATTTGAAAAGCATTTTATCAGAAATAGAAATCATTACTACGGTATTTTCTATATCTATCGCAATATCATTAGGATTAGAGCTAGATGTAAAATCTTTATCTAAGTTGCGTTTGAGTTTATAAGAAACTGCTAAGCTCATAGAGTCTTCAAGAGTTTGCGCCTGAGCAAGTTCTTGAGGATCTACATTTACTAGTATAGCTCTCAATTCTTTTTTCTTATTCTCAGAAATGATAGTTCCTCCTTCTGTAACTTCAAACTGAGAGTCATTAGTATCTTTTAAAGAATTTATTTTTGTGTTATACTCTTCTACACGTTGTTGAATAGACGCATACTTTGCGCTTATTTCATCTTTTTCAACTGTTGTTTTTACAAGATTAGACTTGGTGGTATCATATTCAGATTGAAGCTCTAAATATTTCTTTTTTGAAACACAAGAAGTGATTGTTCCTGCAGCAAGTAAAATAAGTACTGAAGTTCTAGTTAATTTAGAATGTATCATTTTAGTTTTTTAAAAGTTCTTAGGATATACGCCACTAAATGATGTTTTGGATGTCACTATTTTAAAAAAAATCTAAAATATATAAATACAAAAGAGATGTCTATGACTTATTGATTATAGACATCTCTGTGTATTAATGATTTATGAGTGGTTATTACCAGCTATATGATTTTGTTCTACCTTGCTTTTTTATAGCGTCTATAAGAGCATTGCGCAATTGATTGTCTTCTTTATTTGATTGTTCAGACACATATTTTTGTCTTTTAGAATTAAGCTCTGCTATTTCCTTTTGAATAGTAATACACTCTTTTTTTTCTTACCTAAATATGCTTTGATTTTTGAACATAGATTTTTCCTTAAGCTCATCGGGTAATGTTTCTTTATCTACGGTATCTATTATTTATTCATCGTTATCCATAGCATCTACTAGGTCCCAGCTACTGTTTTTGTAAAATCTGGAGCTTTTACTTACAGCTCTTGTAACAATATTTACTTCTCCATAACCTGCCGCATTTGTATCTTCAGTAATTTGAAGCTCTTTTTTTGAAGTACCTAAGACTCCATATGTTACATATGTATCATTCAGTGCTCTGTTTTTTTCTAAAATTTTATAATCATATGGAGATGGTATGTGTACAGTAGCTTTATCACTATTAATAGCAATATATTCTCCTTTAGTTAATGATGCTCCATCTTTCCAGTAAGAATTAACTCCAGTATTATAATTTCCACAAAAAATGGTATTAATGGTGACTCCTTTACTACGAGCGCTACTTGCAGCCTCTTTATATGCTACAGATCCTTGGTCAAAACCCTCATTACCTGCAATAAAAATGAGATTTAAATCTTTAGGGTTTGCACCCCAATTTAATTGATTGAGAGATGCCTGTATTACATTACCGCAATATTCATTACCTCCATTTGTGGTTAAAGAAAAAAGGTTTTTGGAGATTTCATCCAGATCACTACTGAAACCATTTACTTGTCCTATATATCGTTCTTTTGCATTAAGAGGATCATTACCGTATTTATACAAAGCAATGTTTAAGTTGGGTTGCTCTTTTTCATCACCACATTTTGCATAAGATAGTTCATTAAATATCTCCCATAGCTAAGCTCTAGCTTGATCTATTAATTCGTCCATACTATTTGAGGTGTCCGGGAGTAATGCTACTCTTATCGTGCTAGGTTCTTTAGTAGTTTTGGATGAAGTTTCTGAGAAGGTTTTTGCTTTCGCGAAAGCGAGATCTTTTATATTTATTTCATTAGCAAATACTGAAATACTTGTTATAAGTGCAAAACAAAAAAAGGATGTAATTTTCATAACGCATTGATTTTTAATAAATAGTGTTAAAAGCAAGTTGAAAAAAATTAAAAAAATACCCATAGTTAGTAAACAACGGTTTTTAATGAGTAAAAACGACTCATTACTTAGGGAAATAGACAGTTTATCTATGAAAATGCTTCAAATGAGGTGTCGATAATCAATTGTAATTTTAAGATCCTGTTTTTTTAAAGTATGTTTGACACTAATGAAGCATTTTATTTATTTCATAGTATTCATTTTTTTCTTCTTGGGGATTACAGTATGTAATGCTCAGGTTTATGATAATACTTCTGTAAGCAGGAACTCAAACACTTCTTTTATAGTACGTGGTAGTGTGTTTGATGCAGAGTTATTAAAGCCTATTGCTGGAGTTAATGTAGAAGTTACAGGAGGTGAGTATGCATTTACAAGAGGTGATGGTTCTTTTAGCATTCGTGTAAAAATAGGTGATGAGCTTGTGATACGAAGTGAAGACTTTGACCCAGTATATTATACCATTAAAGATAAGCAAAATATTAAATTAGAGGTACACCCTATAAAAGAAGAGTTAACTAAAGCGCCTTCGTCTCAAAAAGAATCATATATAGATATTTTAGACCAAGCTAAGTCACTTTATAAAAAGGATGCTGCTGCAGCTATAGACAAAGTAGTACAAGCGCTTTCTATAAAGCCCGCAACAGTAAATCAAAGAACAGAAAGTTTTGAACTTTTAGGAGATATTTATAGTTATTGGAAGCAATACGATCTTGCGGTTACTAACTATAAAAAAAGTTTAAAAAGTAAAAGCAGTATATCTACAGAAATTGCTCTTGCTAGAGCATACTTTAATAATAAAAACTATCAAGAAAGTATACGATTGTATCAAGATTTATCTAAAAAACGTCTTAATGCAACACAAGAAGTGCAAGTAAAGGAAGGTCTTGGTGATGCTTATGTAGCTACTGGAGATTATGTGAGTTCTATTACAAATTATGAAGAAGCAGAAAAAGCGATTTCAGAACAACAAAAGGTCTCAGATGCTGCTCGTATAAATACAAAATTGGGAGAGGCATATGATCAGCAGGGGGTTCCACAGGCAGCGGCTGCATATTTTAACGAAGCAGCAGAACTCTCAAATAAAGAAAAGTCAGAATCATCTATACGTGCAAAAGATAGAGTTGCAGATTTTTATAGTAAGAATAATTCTTATGAGGCAGAGATAGAACTACGTAAATCTGCAATAGCAGATTTAATAGAAGTAGCGCCAGACTCTATATCAAATAATGATGCAATTACATTACAAAAACAAAATTATAAGATAGGTAATGCATTGGCTGCGCAAAAAAAGGTGGATGAAGCAATTCCATATTTTAAAAAGAGTATTAGTGAGGCAGTTTCTCAAGAAGATCTTGTGGTAGAAAAAGATGCTCGTAGAAGACTGTCTGAAGTATACAGAGATAAAGGAGATTATGCAAAAGCAGCCGAAGCTTATGAAGCTTATAAAGAAGTTGTAGACTTAAGTTACAGTCGTAAAGAGCAAGAGATCTCTCAAGCAGCTCGTTTTGGAAAAGAAATTGCCGAGCAGCAAAATAGAATCATAAGTCTTGAAAAAGATAGAGAACTTAACGAAAATAGATATGAGCTATATTATAAAGAACAAGCACTAGCAGAAGAGAGAGATACAAGGCAAAAAATTATAATAGGATCTCTAGCGTTAGTAGCTGCCTTATTGTTACTTACGGCATTTGCAATGTATAGAAGTAGTAAACAACAGAAATATGCAAACAATTTACTGGCACTAAAGAGTTTAAGATCTCAAATGAATCCACATTTTATATTCAATGCGCTCAATTCTGTAAATAGTTTTATAGCTACAAATGATGAGCGCACCGCAAATAGATATCTTTCAGATTTTTCAATTTTGATGCGTGCTGTTTTAGAAAATAGTGAAGAAGATTTTATACCGCTTTCTAATGAAATAGATCTCATAAAGAGATATACGATGCTGGAACATTTTAGATTTAAAGATCGTTTTGATTATACAGTTACGGTAGACAAACATCTTGATGTAGATGCTTTTTTAATTCCTCCTATGTTGTTGCAACCTTATGTAGAAAATGCCGTCTGGCACGGGATGCGCTACAAGGAAGAAAAAGGAACATTAAACATTAACTTTGAACAACGTGATAGTGATACAGCTGTAATTACGGTGACAGATGATGGAGTGGGAAGGACTAAAAGTAAAGCACTTAAAACAGATCATCAAAAAAAGCAAAAGTCTCAAGGAATGAGTAACATAAAAAAACGCATTAGTATACTTAATGAGATGTATGGAGACCGTATAGATGTGGTGGTTTCTGATGTATTTGAAAATGGAGAAGGAACAAAAGTAACACTGATAGTTAAAAAAGCATAACAATGGATTTAAGAACAATTTTAGTAGAAGATGAGGAAACCAGTAGAGAGATTTTACGCAATTATCTTACAAAATATTGTCCTGGGGTCAACATTGTAGGAGAAGCAGCAAATGTAGATGAGGCTTTAAAACTTATACGTAATAACGAGTTAGATCTTGTTTTTCTTGATGTAGAGATGCCTAAGGGTAATGCATTTGATTTATTAGAGCAGGTGGGCAATAGAACATTTGAGACTGTTTTTGTTACTGCTTATAATCAATATGCTATAGATGCACTTAATTCTCACGCCTCTTATTACCTACTCAAACCTGTTTCTATTGATGAGCTCATCAAAGCAGTTGATTATGTAATAGAAATTAAGCAAAAAGAAAATGATTTAGAGAATAGAGTTCTCACTACTAGTACAATAGATAAACAAGGTAAAATTACAGTTCCAGTACAAGATGGTTTTGAGGTTGTTTCTGTAAACACAATTTTATATTGTAAAGCAGATGACAATTATACTCAGATTTTTATGGTAGATGGGTCAAAAAAATTGATAAGTAAGACTCTTAAGTATTTTGAAGAAGCTTTAGATAGTTTTGGTTTTGCTAGGATACATAAATCATATCTTGTAAATCTCAATGAAATAGTGGGATATAAAAAAGGTAAAGGTGGCAGTGTTGTAATGAGTGCGGGTAATGAGATTATGGTTTCTGCTAGTCAAAAAGCAAAACTTCTAGCTCATTTTCAATAAGATTTAAAAATCTAGGTAACTTACAGTTGAGGTATTTTGAGTAAGCACGCTTTCGCGAAAGCGTGAAACAAATCCCTCTAAAATAGCAACATCTTTATTTGAGTAAAGACGATGTGTCCCTAGTGTTTTTTTATACAAAGCATTTTGAGAAGACAATACAGCTTCTGTTTGCTTTGCCACAGCAAGTCCAGAATCTATAATTTGTATTTCTTTAGGAAGCATTTCTTTAAGAAGCGGAATAAGATAGGGATAATGACTACAGCCTAGAACAAGGTAATCGATGCCGGCACGTACCATAGGAGTGATATATGATTGAAGGAGATTTTTTAATTCTATACTCTCTAAGGTTCCAGATTCTATAAGAGGGACTAAACCTTCTCCTATTACTTCAATAACACGAACATCTTGGGCATATTGCTCTAAGGTATTATGAAAAAGTGAGCTATTAAGTGTTCCCTGTGTAGCTAAAATGCCAACACACTTACTTCTTGACTGTAGCGCAGCAGGTTTAATAGCCGGTTCTATGCCTATAAATGGGATATCATAATGATCTCTTAGGTAATCGATAGCATTTGTGGTAGCGGTATTGCAGGCAACTACAATAATCTTACAACCTGCATTGATAAGGTATTCTGTGTTTTTAACAGAAAGTGATATGATCTCTTTTTTAGTTTTGGCACCATATGGAGCGTGTTTACTATCTGCTAGGTAAATAGTATTTTCAAAAGGGAGTCTGGTGACAATTTCTTTCCAGATAGAAGTGCCTCCCACACCACTATCAAAAACACCTATTGAAAACTTTTCTTGCATATGTCTAAAATAGAAAACTGCTCTCGTATTTGAGAGCAGTTTTAGTAAAATTATTTAAACTGTATTTTTTAGATACCTAAAGAAGATTTTACATCAGGCATAAGATCATATCCATCTGCCATAATAATACCTCCAGCTCCAGGAGTTGAGTCTAAAACAAAATCATATCCTTTTTCTCTTGCAACTTTTTGGATAGCTGTACGTGCTTTTTCAAGAATAGGAGTTAAAAGCTCTTGATTTTTTTCTTGAAGCTTTTGGTATGCACCTTGTTGGTATTTTTGAATACTAGCCTGAGTATCTTGCACCTCAATTATACGTCTTTGATTTTCTTCATCGGTTTGCGTTTCTGCTTCGCGATTATAACGCTCTCTCGTTTTGTTGAGTTCTTCAACCATATTATTAACTTCGGCACCATAAGATGCTTCTAGTTTTTGTATCTCGCTTTGTGCCGCTTTATATTCTGGCATAGCATCTACAAGATTTTGTGTATGTATGTGAGCTACTTTGCTTTGTGCCTGTACTGCAATTGTAGTTCCTAGTATTAGTGCTATAGCTACTAAGGCTTTTGTAAACTGTTTCATTGTAATCAATTTTGAATTTAGTGTTATTTTAATATTGGATTAATTGTTACCATTTTCTTCATTTGGGGTAACTTTTTCTTTTCTGGCTGCAAGTATAGAATCTCTTTTTCTTTTTCTAGTTGCAATAATTGAATCTTTTTTTCTTTTTCTTGCTTCTTCGGCCGAAACTTTAGCATCACTACTAGACGTTTTTTCTGAGTTAGTAGATGAGGTTTTATTAGATTTTTCTGCTCTAACGGCAGCAATAGAGTCTTTTCTTCGTTGACGTTCTTCTAATAATTTTTGTCTTCGTTCTTCAAACGCTTTTTGACGTTCTTCTTTTTCTGCAGCTCTATCTTTTGCGCGTTGCTCTAATACGGCCTCACGTTCAGACTTTTTTTCTTCAATAGCTTTTTGTCTTTCTTGTGTTGCTCGATCTTGATCTACTGTTTTTGCTTCGTCTATATCAAATTGCTTCTCGTCTTTTTTTGAGTTAAGCTGTGTGCGTTTTGAAGCTCTAGTAATACTTCTTAATACTTGATCACTTATGTCAAGTCTATCTGCGGTATATAGCATCATAAGTTCTGAAGACTTATCAAAAACCAAATCATACTTTCTAGCTGCAGAGATTTCTTGTACAGCATTAAAAACTTGATCTTGTACTGGCTCAACTAATTGTCTACGTTGTACAGAAAGATCACCACCTGGGCCAAAGCGCTTTTGTTGATATTCTAAAATTTGACTTCTTTCAAATTGTATTTCTTCATCACGTTCTTCAATAAGTTCTTTTGTTAGAAGAGGACGTTCATTATCTAGTTGTACTTTAAGCTCATCTATAGCGCTAAGTTTTGTTTCTATCTCACTCTTCCATTTATTAACTTTTTTATCAAGTTGAGAAGAAGCTTCTTGGTATTCCGGAACATTTTCTAAAATATATTCCATATCAATATATGCAATACGAATAGTGCCACGTTGTGCATTTAAATTAGATGAGATAAAGAGTACCCCAAGAAGAGCTATAAAATTTTTTATTTTCATAAGTTCAAGATTGCATTAGAAATAATTGTGCCAAACTAGAACTGCTGCCCGATAATAAAGTGTGTTTCCCATCCATTTGGCCCTGTAGTACCAGGAATAGGATCAAATCCATATCCGAAATCCAGCCCTAATAACCCAAAGGCAGGCATAAATATACGAATTCCTGCTCCAGCAGATCTACTTAACTGAAACGGGTTATAATCTCTAAAATTGTCATAGGTAGAACCTGCCTCTGTAAATGCTAGTGCATAGATACTTGCAGCTGGACTAAATGTAATGGGATATCTTAATTCTAAACTAAACTTATTGTAGAGGGTAGCACCATCATTTGCTGCATTAAAATTAGCAGAAGCTTCTCTATCTACAGGAGTTACTTCTTGATTTCCATACCCTCTAAGGCGTATTACTTCACGTCCATCTAAAGAAAAGCCTCCTAAGCCATCACCTCCTAGGAAAAAGCGTTCAAAAGGAGGAACACCTCTGTCATTATTATAGGCTCCTAAGAATCCAAGTTCTACATTAGTTTGTAGTACAAATTTACCTACAAGACTTGTGTACCATTTACCATTAAATTTAAGTTTGTAGTACTCTAGCCAGTTAAAACGTTGTTGGTCTATTTCACCAAGAGCGTCTGTATCTCCAGCAGCATTGGCAATTTCACGTTCTTCAGCTAGTGATGCATAATCTACTCCATTCCAAGCAGAATAGGGTAGTGAGAATTTACCTGTAATACTTATTTCTGAACCTCCTGTTGGAAAAATACGACCTCCGTATACTTCTGATCTTGTTAACCCTATAGTGTAGGCAAGGTTTTCTGAAAATCCATCTCCAAAAGTAAAGAGTCCTGTATTAAAATTACGTAAATCATAATGTTGAAATGATATAGCGTGAGATAAACTAAACTGTCTGTCTGGCCAATTAAGCCTTTTTGAAAGTCCTACAGATCCTCCAGTAATTAAAAATCTTCTATCTCTATCTACCCGATCACTTTGACTGGTTGCCGCACTATTAAAAAGAAATTGTATAGAATGAGAAAGAGAAGCAGAAAACTGGATAGGTTTTTCACCTCCAAACCAAGGATCTGTAAGTGATGCACTATATGTCTGGAAAAATTGGCTTGCTTGGGCTCTCAAAGAGAACTGTTGTCCATCTCCCATAGGAATAGGTGTATATGCCTTCTTATTAAAGATGTTCTGTATAGAGAAGTTATTGAAAGACAGTCCTAAGGTTCCTACAAAACCTCCTCCTCCAAAACCTCCTTGAAGTTCTATTTGACTAGATCCAGACTCTACTACATTATACTCAAGATCTACAGTTCCTCCAATAGCATCAAAATTTTTAAATTCAGGGGTTAGTTGTTGTGCATCAAAAAAGCCTAGTTGCCCTAGTTCTCTTATAGTTCCTACAACTGCAGATTTACTATAACGTTGCCCTGGTTTTGTAAGAAGCTCACGATAGATTACTCGATCTTTTGTTTTGTCATTTCCTTTTACTTCTACTTTGTTAAAGTAAGCAAGTTTACCTTCAGAGATACGTACTTCAAAGTTAATAGTATCGTTTTCTACACTTGTCTCTACAGCATTAATGTTTGAAAATAGATAACCACTGTTTTGATATAAGTTTGCAATATTGTCTGAATCTGGGTCTGTGTCGTCTTGTATGCGTTCTTTAAAAAGAACTCCATTGTAGATGTCTCCTTTAACAAGACCTAATTGCCTCTGTAATTGTTGGTCTGTATATATTGTATTACCAATAAAGTCTATGTCACCTATGTAGTACCTATCACCTTCTTCAACATTTATATTAAGAGTAATGCTTTCTTCACCATCTAAAATAATGGTATCTGATATAACACGGGCATCTCTATATCCTTTTTCTTTGTATTTATTTACAAGAGCTACTTTGTCTTCTTCAAAGTCTGCTTTAATATATTTAGATCGCTTCCAAAATCTCCAAAACTTTTTCTCTTTAGTACTTTTTAAAGCTTTTAAAAGTTTTTTCTCTTTGATTTTTTCTCGACCTTGAAGATTTATTTCAGATATTTTAACACGTTCTCCTTTGTCAATATTGACGATCATATTGACTTTATTAGCCGCAGTCGTATCTTTTACAGGGGTTGTATTTATAAACACTTTTGAGTTAAAATATCCTTTTTTCTTATAGGTGTTTTCTATATAGTTTTTTGTAGTTGTCTCAAGATTCTCTGTGACTTTAGCTCCTTTATTGAGACCATTGTCTTGAATAAATGTTTCTCCTTTTTTTGGTTTAATTCCTTCAAAGCGAATCTCATTAAGCTCAGGAACTTCTTTAATGTCTAATTGAAGTTCTACCTTGTTTCCGTTTAATGAGGTTACATATAAATTTATATCAGAAAATAATTCTAGGCCCCATAGTTTTTTAATTACTCCAGTAATTTTTTCTCCAGGCAAATACACAGTTTCTCCTGTACGTAGTCCTGTAAAAGCAATTACAGTATTTTCATTATAGGTAGTAGTACCTGTAACTTTTATATCTGCAATTTCATATTTTGTGTTAGGGTCTAGAGGTAATTCTCTTTGCGCTTGAGTAATTGTTGTGCTACAAAACGCAAAAAATAGTAGTAGCTTAGTTGTTATTCTAGAGAAAATAACTGTATCAATTAATTTGTTCACTTGTTTTTCCAAATCTTCGTTCTCGTTTCTGATAATTGTATATTGCCTCGTGTAAATGTTCTTTTCTGAAATCTGGCCACAGTATCTCTGTAAAATAGAATTCAGCATAAGCTATTTGCCACAATAAAAAATTACTCACGCGCTGCTCTCCACTTGTTCGTATTAATAAGTCTACATCTGGCATAGTTGCGGTATATAGATGCTTGTTAATACAATCTTCATCAATCTCGGTTGGCGAAAGTAGGTTATTTTTAACTTTATTACTTATTTCTTGAACTGTTTTTACAAGCTCTTCTCTGCTTCCATAACTTAAAGCGAGTGTGAGTTTCAGTCCTTTATTATTTTTTGTTTTAGAAATGACCTCATTGAGCTCACGTTGAGCTTTCTCAGGCAAGGAATTTATAGCTCCTATAGTTCCCAAAGAAACATCATTATCTTGTAAAGTGGCTATTTCCTTTTTAAGTGAAGAGACTAGTAGTTTCATCAAAGTGTCTACCTCTGCTTTTGGTCTGTTCCAATTTTCTGTAGAAAATGCATAAAGTGTAAGATGTGATATCTTTAACTCTGCAGCAGCTTCTACGGTTTCTCTTACAGCTCTTGTCCCTCTTTTATGACCAGCGGCTCTTAAAAGCCCTTGTTTTTTTGCCCATCGACCATTTCCATCCATTATGACAGCTATGTGCTTAGGTAGTTTCTTTTGATCAATTTGGGCAAGTATGTCCTTCATTCTATTCTTAAAAAGCGCAGAAACAAGGTCTGCGACCAAAGGTAAAACTCACAGTTAATCCTGTAAACATATACCAGTCATCATTATTTTTATTTCCAAATGCTAACAGACTATCTTCTGGAGCGCTCCCGTCGAGATTATCTGTAAACGTATATCGTATTCCGCCTTCTAAGGCAAATACCACATTAGAATTAAAAGCAACCTTGTAACCTAACACTATGGGTATTGCCACATCCCAAGCGTTCCCTGTTGAGACTAGATTACCATTGCTAAGGTTTAATTCCTCGTGGTTAAAATATGTAAAACCTGTATACAAATATGGTGTATGAGGGTTTCTATCTTTAAACATATCAAATTCCCAGAAGGTGTATTCTAGACCTAGTGAGAACTCTTTTATGCTATTTGAAAACTCAAGACCGCGTGCTTGTCTTCTAGTTTCACTACTATTTTCATCATCTCCTTTAAGCCCAGTAAATAAAGCGGTAAATCTAAACGAATGTCTCGAACTTCGATTCCATTTAAAAATCCCTCCAAAAACTGGAGCGTTTGGAGAAATGTAAGTTGTTGATCCTACATCTCCTATAAAGTTAGAACCACCCAAATAAGCACCTACTTCATAGGTTTGTGCATTAGTTTGAATATTCCAAAAAAAGGCAATTACTAAAATCGTGAGATACCTCATATAGCCATAAAAGTTTGCAAATATAACAATTCTGTGATCGTACGAGCAAAATGGAGTAATATTACCTAGTATTTGATATTTATTTAAAAGAAATATAAACCTATGCTATGCGCTTTTATTTCTATTAAAAATCATTTAAAAGATAAGATTGTAGTTATTATGCTTTCGCGAAAGCGTAATACATCCATAAAATCTATACGTTAAAGAAAACAACAAGAAGCTTAAATTATTGTCTAGTTGCGTTTATCTTCACCCCAAAGTAGTTTGGTGCGTAATGTTTGTAGAAAGCTATCACCTTCTAAACGAATTAAACTAATCTCAAAAGGAGCTTTTTTGAGAGTGATAACAGTATCATTACTTAACGTTGCAATACGAGAGTCTAATGATACTAGATGTTGTTGCTCACGACCAGAAACTCTAAGTTCTATAGTTGTATTATCTGGAATCACAAGAGGCCGTGCATTAAGATTGTGAGGAGCGATAGGTGTTAAAATAAAACTTGATGTATGTGGAGCTATTACAGGGCCTCCGCAACTTAAAGAGTATCCCGTAGATCCTGTAGGGGTAGAGATTATGAGCCCATCTGCCCAATAATTTGTAAGTGCTTCCCCATCTAGTAACGTCGATACCGAGATCATAGATGTGGTGTTCTTGCGACTTACAGCAATCTCATTGAGCGCAAAATTTAATTCTCCAAATGTTTCTTGGTTATTGTCTGTAGTAATTTGTATTAAACTTCGCTTAGAAATAGTGTACTTTCCAGTCAGTATTTTTTCAATAGAAGTTTTTATAGCTGTTTTAGGTATGGTTGCAAGAAAACCTAAACGACCAGTATTAATTCCTACAATAGGAATGTCTAGATCACGTATGTAAGTTACAGTTTTGAGTATTGTACCATCTCCTCCTATACTAACAAACAGGTCATAACTACTATCTAGTTCTTTAAAAGTGCTAAAATGGCCATAATCTTTGTCAATAGTATCATTCTCGTGTATGAGTTTGAGAAAATTTTTTTCAATAATAACTTCAATATTTTTTTTGTCTAAAATATCTAGTAGCTGCTGTATATATTGTCCAGCTTCTTCGTGATAAAACTGCCCATAAATGCCTATTTTCATTGCTTCTAGATGTTTAGGTATTTTTCTAAATATTGCGAACGCTCTTGCAAATCTCTTATAAAGGTGTCTTCTTGATGACTAGAGACTACATTATAGCTGTATCTTCTAAAAGCAGCTAGGATGTCATTAAAGTTTGATCTTCCTATTTTAATAGATATTTGAGCTACATCTTGTTGTAGCTTTGAAATAAACATCCCCCATATTTTACCCTCATTAGATTCTACAATTTGGGTAATCTCGCTGAATGAATAATCTTGCACTCCTTTCTCTATAATAACAACACTTCCAGGTTCTTGAATAAAAGGAGTGCTGTTAAAAAAGTTCATTACATCTTCTAATTCATAATAGCCTAAATAGGTGTTTTTTTGATCTAAAACAGGCATAAGGTTACAACCGTGTTGAGCAAATGCTTCTAAAACATCAAGCCAGTTTGTTTCATATCTAACAAAAAAATGTTCATATCCGTGATTGTAATCACTTATTGTTGCTTTAGAATCATAACAGTGTGTGTCATTTTCAGGTAATGATCCAACATATACATTATCACGACTTATAGGCACGTGAGAATATGTTGTCTGGCTAAAGATGAGCTGGACATTACCAATTAATTCTTTTTCAGAAACAGGTGTAATGTCGTTTATTATAAAATCTGTTAAGGTCATAATGCAAAATAATAAAAAAATAACCGCTTAGCACAAGTGTCTTCGTATTTTTGTACTCTCAATTAAAAACGCTTTAAGCTATTATATGTTTATGTGAGGTGAAGCTCAAAGTGATTTTAATCGATCTCATACTTTTATAACAGTACTATGACAAAATTAAGTGTAAATGTAAATAAAGTGGCTACTCTGCGTAATGCGCGTGGAGGTAATGTTCCTAATCTTATAACAGTATCTCAAGATCTTGAAAAAATGGGAGCTCAGGGAATTACAATTCATCCTAGACCAGATGAGCGTCATATACGATATCAAGATGCAAGAGATCTTAATAAGGTTGTAACTACAGAATTTAATATAGAAGGAAATCCTATTCAGAAATTTATAGACCTTGTTTTGGAAATAAAACCTACTCAAGTAACATTAGTTCCAGATTCTGTAACTGCAATTACCAGTAATGCTGGATGGGATACAATAGCTCACAAAGGTTTTTTACAAGAAGTAATAGCTCAGTTTAAGGAAGAGGGAATACGAACTTCAATTTTTGTAGATCCAGTTCTAAAAATGATAGAAGGAGCAAAGTTGGTAGGAACAGATCGCATCGAATTATATACAGAAGCATATGCTACTGGCTATGCACACAATAGAGATGCTGCTATCAAACCATATATAGAAAGTGCATTTCTTGCTAATGATTTAGGTTTAGCAATAAATGCAGGTCACGACCTTTCATTAGAAAATATAGAATATTTTCATAACAGCATACCAGAACTTTTGGAAGTTTCAATAGGTCACGCCCTTATAGCTGAGTCTTTATATTTAGGGTTTGAAAAAGTGATTACTTCTTACCTTGAAAAATTATCTTAGATGATCTTACATAGTAATATTATAGGAGAAGGAGAACCGCTAGTTATATTGCACGGATTTCTTGGGATGGGTGATAATTGGAGAACACTTGCAAAGACTTTTTCAAAAGATGGTTATGAAGTCCATTTGGTAGATCAACGTAATCACGGGAGGAGTTTTCATAGCGATGACTTTAGTTATGAACTGCTTGTAGAGGATTTAAAAGTATATTGTGAGCATAAAGAAATAGAAAAAATAAACTTATTAGGTCATTCAATGGGGGGCAAAACAGCAATGTTATTTGCAGTGACATATCCCGAGATTATTAATAAACTTATTATAGCAGACATAGGTGTTAAAGAATATCCACCACATCATACCATAATTTTAGAAGGACTTGAGGCATTGTCTTATAGTGATGAAGCTATGGCAAGTAGAAGTGCTGCCGATAATTTTTTAGCAAACTATATTCCCGATCTAGGGACTCGTATGTTTTTGCTCAAAAATTTATTTTGGAAAGAAAAAGGGATTTTAGGTTTGCGTATGAATCTTTCGGTTTTAATTGATAAGGTAGAAGAGATAGGAAAACTCTTTCCTGAGGAAAAAGTGTACAAAAAAGAAACGCTTTTTCTTAGAGGTGATCGATCAGATTATATACTTCCTAAAGATGAAAAAGATATATATAACGCTTTCGCGAAAGCAAAAATAGAAACTATTTCTAATGCTGGACATTGGTTGCACGCAGAAAATCCTCAAGATTTTTATAACAAAGTGATAAATTTTTTATAACATTGTCACATCAAATTTATTATGTATGCATAATAAATTAATAAATTTTTTGCCAAACTCTCAAAAATAGAGTTGTTTTATATCAAACTTTTAAAGATTTAATTGAATTATGAAAAAAGTATTAAGTGTTTTTGTGCTATTACTTCTCAGCGCTGTGGTTTATGCCGGAGGTTACAGAGTAAGTTTGCAAGGAAACCGTTCATTAGCTATGGGACACACAGGTGTTGCTGTGGTTAATAGTGCGGAGTTAGCCTTCTTTAATCCAGCTGGTTTAGTACATCTGGAAAATAAATTAAATATCTCTGTAGGGGGATTTGGTGTTTTTTCTGATGTTGCTTATCAAAATACAGAGTTTGGAACCTCTACAGAAACAGATAGTCCTGTAGGAACACCAATTTATTTATATGCAAGTTATAAATTAAGCGAGAAGTTTGCTCTTGGTCTTGCTGTATATACTCCTTATGGAAGTACGGTGGAGTATCCCACAGATTGGGCAGGATCACACTTAGTAAATTCTATAGAATTATCTTCTGTTTATGTACAACCACTTTTTTCTTGGGAAGTAGTAGAGGGAAGATTTAGTATAGGTGGAGGACCTATTCTTGCTATTGGGTCGGTTAATTTTAATCGTAACTTAAGTAGAAGTTTAACCGATATAGATGGAAATAGATCAAATGTAACTATCGATGCTAGTAATATCCCAGAATTTGGTTTTTCTGTTGGAGCATTACTTAATATAGATAATGAAGATAAATGGAAACTTGGTTTTAACTATAGATCTTTGATAGACGTAAATGTAGAGCCAGGAGATGGGGTAGCAACATTTGCTAATTTACCAGAGTCTGCTTTAGCTCCTATAGATAATGGTGATTTTGATTTTACAGCATCCTTACCATTACCAGCAGAGTGGACAGTAGGGTTGTCTTATCAACCTAATGATAAGTGGTTATTTGCATTTGATTTTAATTATGCAGAGTGGAGTGCATATGAATCTCTAGATTTAGATTTCTTAGACTCTGATGGGTCTGTTGCTTTAGAGTCTTTAAACCCACGTAATTATAAGAATGCAAGTACATTCCGTTTTGGGACTCAATATTCACCTATTGAAAAGTTAGATTTGCGTGTAGGATATTATTTTGATGAGTCTCCAGTGCAAGATGGATTCTTTGCGCCAGAAACCCCTAGAAATGATTCTAATGGATTTACAGCAGGATTTACATACAATATTAATGAAAAACTTGCGGTAGATGCATCATTCTTATACCTTAACTTTAAAGAGGTAGATGCTTCTTACGACTTCTTTCTGGAAGCAGATGGAACGCCGGCGCCTTTTGAAGGAACATATAAATCTTCTGCAGTAGTTGCAGGTTTAGGTTTAAGCTATAAATTATAAAAAATATAACGATGAAAAAATATATAAAATATATCGCTATTCCAGCTCTAGCTTTTGGATTTTTGAGTTGTGAGCCAGAATTTGATGAGTCTGTGAGTGAAGGAGATTTTTTTACAAATGGAGAAGCAGATTTTTCTAATTATGTTGCTGTAGGTAATTCTCTTACTGCTGGATTTGCAGATGGAGCTTTATATATCACAGGTCAAGAAAATTCATATCCTAATATTATGGCAGAGCAATTTGCTCTTGCTGGAGGGGGAGAGTTTACGCAGCCTTTGGTAAATGATAATACAGGAGGACTTCTTCTAGGAGGAATTCAAATTGCTGCAAATCGTTTTGTTCTTGCAACAGATGCAGATGGTAACCCAGGTCCAGCGTTATTATCTGGAACTCCTACAACAGATATTACAAATGTAGTTTCTGGACCTTTTAATAATGTAGGTGTTCCAGGTGCAAAGAGTTTTCATTTAGTTACTCCTGGATATGGTAATGTAGCTGGCGTGACTGCTAATCCTCAAACTGCTAATCCATATTTTGTGCGTTTTGCTTCAAATCCTAATGCTTCTGTAATTGAAGATGCAGTAGCTGCAAATCCAACATTTTTCTCTCTTTGGATAGGGAATAATGATATTTTAAGTTTTGCAACTTCTGGAGGAGCGGGAGTTGATCAAACTGGTAACCTTGACCCAAGTACTTATGGAGGTAATGATATTACAGATCCTAATGTTTTTGCGTCAGTATATTCACAACAAGTAGATGCATTAGTAGCTACTGGAGCACAAGGAGCGCTTGTAAACCTTCCTAGTGTAACATCAATACCATTTTTTACAACAGTGCCATCACAAGCAATACCATTAGATGCAACAACAGCAGCAACTCTTAATGCAGTTTTTAATGCATATAATACACAGGTACTTCCTGGACTTGCTCAGTTTGGGGTTATCACTGCAGCAGAAGCTACTGCTCGTCAATTATCATTTGTAGAAGGAGCTAATTTTATAACAATACAAGATGAAGATCTTACAGATATTTCGACAATAGTCCAAGGACCTCCTTTTAACTTAGATCCTGTTACAGCTGGTCTTTTATCGCAATTACGTCAGACTACTTCATCAGATCTTATACCACTTACATCTGCTGGAGTTTTAGGGACAGTAGATCAGGATTCAGTAGCATTTTTAATAAGTTTAGGTGTAGATCCTGAACAAGCAGCATTACAATCTATTAATGGTGTAACATTACCGTTAGGAGATCAATTTGTACTTACATCAGATGAGCAAGCACTTATCACAACAGCTCAAAGTCAGTATAATGCTACTATAAGTGCGCTTGCAAGTGCAAATGGTCTTGCGTTAGTAGATGCAAGCTCGGCACTTGCAGAGCTTGCAAATGGAGGTGTTGCTTTTAATGGAGGTGTGTTAACATCAGATTTTGTTACTGGTGGAGCATTCTCTCTAGATGGTGTGCATCCTTCACCTCGTGGGTATGCATTAACGGCTAATGTTATTATCGAAGCAATTAATGACACTTATGGCTCTACGATACCGTTAGTTGACATTGGAAATTTTGCAACAGTGACAATTAGTGATGGTGTAAATTAATAACATCACCTACTATAATTAGTATATTTAAAGCGTTTCAATATTGAAGCGCTTTTTTTATATTGCTATAAACGCTTTCGCGAAAACGAATATTCATTCTATAAATATTTATGAAGACAGTCATCAAAATATCACTCACAGCCATTGCAGTGCTCGTTCTATCTAAGTTTCTTCCTGGAGTTACCGTAGACGGTTATCTGTATGCTATTTTTGTGGCTTTCATACTATCAATACTCAAATTGATGGTAAAACCAATACTTGTGATACTTACACTTCCAGTAACATTAATCACCTTTGGCCTATTCATATTTGTGATTAATGCGTTGCTTGTTTTGATAGCAGATTTTTTTATCTCAGGATTTTCAGTAACAAGTATCTGGACGGCATTACTGTTTAGTATTTTGCTAAGTGTTTTTCAAAGTGTTCTATTTACTCTTGTAAAAGACACTAAAAACGACTAGACGGCAGGCAATTAAAAGATTGTCTTAGTTATAAAATAGTTGTATTTTTGCGCCCTCAAAATAAGACAAGAATGAATATTACAAAAGAGCAAATAGACGACCTTAATGCAGTAGTTAAGGTAGAGATCGTTAAAGAAGATTATAACGATAAAGTAGAGTCTATCCTTAAAAACTACCGAAAGACTGCAAATATTCCTGGTTTTAGAAAAGGTCACGTACCTATGGGAATGGTAAAGAAGCAGTATGGTATGGCTGTGCGTGTAGATGAAGTAAATAAGTTATTACAGGAAACTCTTAGTAAGTTTTTAACAGAAGAAAAATTAGATGTTCTTGGGAATCCGCTTCCTAAAAATCAAGAAGATTTTAACTGGGATTCAGAGGTATATAACTTTGAGTTTGAACTAGGGATGGCTCCTAAATTTGAAGTAAATCTTAAGCCTAAAAAAGGAATCACAAGCTACACAATTAAAGTAGACGATAAGATGGTAGATAACCAAGTAACTACTATCAGAAAGCAATATGGAAAACTTATCTCTCAAACAGAAGCTGAAAACAATAGTGAGTTAACAGGAACTTTTGTTAATGAAGAGGCAGGAATTGAGAATACAACCACTTTTGAAGTAGCAGAGATCAAAGGAAAGAAAAATACAGATGCTTTTATAGGATCTAAAGTTGGCGATGTTCTTAAAATAAAAACAAAGAGTCTTTTTAAAGAAGCTAGTTCTTATCAAGCTGCTCTTAAAATATCTGAAGAAGAAGCAAAAGATCTTAATGCAGAAGTGACTTTTACAATTACAGAAGTAAATAAAAGAGAACAAGCAGATCTTGATCAAGAACTTTTTGATAAACTTTTTGGGAAAGATGTTGTAAAAAGTGCAAAAGAGCTTAAAAACAAAATCAAAGAAGATGGCGAACGTCAGTTTGTACAGCAGAGTGATCAACAGCTTATGAATGATGTTACAGAGCATCTTATAGAAGAAACGTCATTTGATCTTCCTTCAGACTTTTTAACTAGATGGATTCAAACCTCTGGAGAAAAACAACTAACCGAAGATGAAGCAAAAGAAGAGTATACTCGTTCTGAAAAAGGATTGAGATGGCAACTTATAGAAGGAAAGCTTATTACAGATAATAAACTGCAAGTAACTTTTGAGGAGTTAAAAGACTACTCAAAAAATATGATCAAGGCACAGATGGCACAATATGGTCAAATGAATCCTGAAGACAAGGAGCTAGAAGATATCGCAGCACGCATTTTAGGAAATCAAGAAGAGGTAAAACGCCTTTCAGAACAGCTTATGAATGTGAAGATGCTTGGGTTTTTTAAAGAAAATGTAAAGCTCAAAAATAAGGAGGTAACCTTTGACGAATTTATTAAGGAAGTATACAATTAGAAAACCTCCCAGATAATAAGTATATTTAGAGCGTTTTACTTGAAGGAGTAAAACGCTTTTTTTTAAAGAAAAATAGTGTAATAAGATATATGGATTACGGAAAAGAATTTAAAGACTTTGCTATAAAGGATCAAGGTGTGAGTTCAACTTACTATGATAAGATTGTAACAAGTATGTTACCTCAGGGGCTTACTCCAAATATTATTGAAGAACGCCAGATGAATATCGCGATCTTTGATGTTTTCTCAAGATTGATGATGGATCGTATCATTTTTTTAGGAACTGGAATAAATGACCAAGTAGCAAATATTGTACAAGCTCAACTACTTTTTTTAGAAAGTACAGATGCAAATAAAGACATACAGATCTACATAAACTCACCAGGAGGAAGTGTATATGCAGGGCTAGGTATATATGATACAATGCAGTTTATAAAACCAGATGTAGCCACTATATGTACAGGTATGGCAGCATCTATGGGAGCGGTATTATTATGTGCTGGAGAAAAAGGAAAACGTAGTGGTCTTCCTCATTCTAGAGTAATGATTCACCAGCCTATGGGTGGAGCACAAGGGCAAGCAAGTGATATAGAGATTACTGCAAAAGAGATATTGACACTTAAAAAAGAATTATACGAGATCATCTCAAAGCATTCTGGACAAGAATACGATAAGGTGTATAATGATAGTGATCGTGATTACTGGATGAAGGCAGATAAAGCGCTTGAGTATGGTATGATTGATGAAATTTTAAAGAGAGAATAAAATGGTTTTGAGTACGCTTTCGCGAAAGCGTAACAACAAAAATTCAAGCATCACATTTTATAAATTGCAAAAAAGATGGCAAAAGAAGATTTAGAATGTTCATTTTGTGGAAGAAAAAAACCAGAAACTAGTCTATTAATAGCTGGTCTAGATGCTCACATTTGTGATCGTTGCATAGAACAAGCTCACGGTATTGTAATAGAAGAGTCTAAGGATGCTACCACAAATGATCTAGAAGGAGAATTACAACTCAAAACTCCCCACGAGATAAAAGCGTTTCTTGATGAGTATGTAATAGGTCAAGAATTTACAAAAAAAGTGATGTCTGTTGCTGTGTATAATCATTACAAAAGATTATTACAGCCTGCCTCTGATGATGATATAGAGATACAGAAGAGTAATATTGTAATGGTAGGTCAGACAGGTACTGGAAAAACTTTAATTGCAAAAACAGTGGCTCGTATGCTCAATGTACCTCTTGCTATTGTAGATGCAACAGTACTTACAGAAGCTGGATATGTGGGAGAAGATGTTGAGAGTATTTTGACACGCCTGCTGCAAGCTGCAGATTATAATCTAGAAAAAGCACAACGTGGTATTGTGTTTATCGATGAGATAGATAAAATTGCTCGTAAAAGCGACAATCCCTCTATAACGAGAGATGTGAGTGGAGAAGGTGTGCAACAAGCATTACTTAAACTTCTTGAAGGAACGGTTGTTAATGTGCCACCTAAGGGAGGTCGTAAGCATCCAGATCAAAAGTTTATTGAGGTAAATACTGAGCATATACTTTTTATTGCAGGAGGAGCTTTTGATGGTATAGAACGACATATTTCTAAGCGACTTAATATGCAGGCGATGGGATTTGTTGCTAGTAAAAGCGAAGATGGTGTAGAGAAGGATAACTTACTTAAATACATTATTCCAAAAGATCTTAAAGATTTTGGGTTAATACCAGAAATTATAGGGCGTCTTCCAGTATTAACGCATATGAACCCGTTAGACTCTGGCACCCTAAGAGCAATCCTTACAGAGCCTAAAAATGCAATTATAAAGCAGTATAAGAAGCTTTTTGGAATGGATGATGTTGTATTTACGATTACAGATGAAGCATTAAATTACCTAGTAAATAAAGCTATAGAATATAAGTTAGGTGCTCGTGGACTAAGAAGTCTATGTGAAGCAATTCTTACAGATGCAATGTTTGATATGCCTAGTTCTGAAGAAAAAGAACTTAATGTTACAAAAGAATATGCAGAAGCTAAACTTAATAAATCTACTCTTAAAAAACTTAAGGCTGCTTCATAAAGAGTATAAAATATAAATTTATGAGAGCGTTTTTATGTAGTTAAGAAACGCTTTTTTTATGTGTGAGTGAGTTAAAAAACCATCAATTATAAAGTAATTGATGGTTGAGACCGTTGCAAAAGGTTAGTTAGACTAGAAGGTTTTTTATTTTTTATTTTTTTTGTTCAAAACTTAGTCGATTTTTCGATTTCATTTTAGTTTTAAGGCATAAATAAGGAGGGCGTAATTAAACCTTGTCTGAGATAATAATAATTTATTACTTGAATCTAAGGTCTTTAAAGACAACCTTTTTTTGATATTATATTTTTTAGTTAATAGAATTAAATTCGAAGATCATTTACAGACCCTCAAGTTCCATCTTACCCATTATCAGAATCATATTTTAGTAGAGAATGTATAGTTTAAAGCAGCAACATTATCTTCAGCGTTCATCACTGCTGAATCGTTTATAAATTGAAATTTATAAACACAAAAAGTCAAAATTATTATATTAATATTTGATACTATAAGATATGTTTAGAAACTTACTTGAATGCATTCTCACCAGTAATATCAAGGCCTGTAATAAGTAAATGAATATCGTGTGTCCCTTCATATGTAATCACGCTTTCGAGATTCATCATATGGCGCATAATACTATATTCTCCACTAATACCCATTCCTCCTAATATTTGGCGAGATTCTCTCGCAATTTTTAGTGCCATCTCTACATTATTACGTTTTGCCATAGAGATCTGAGCAGACGTTGCACGATCATCATTTTTAAGTTGCCCTAAACGCAATGCCAGTAACTGAGCTTTTGTTATTTCTGTAATCATCTCCGCTAGCTTTTTCTGTTGTAATTGAAAGGCGGCTATAGGCTTTCCAAACTGTATACGCTGTTTTGCATATCGCAAAGCAGTATCATAACAATCCATCGCTGCTCCTATAGCTCCCCAAGCAATCCCGTATCTTGCAGAATCTAAACAGCCCAACGGAGCTCCCAATCCAGATTTGTTAGGTAATAAATTCTCTTTAGGAACTTTTACATCTTGAAAAATGAGCTCTCCTGTAGCACTCGCTCTTAATGACCATTTATTATGCGTTTCTGGAGTAGAAAAACCTTCCATACCACGCTCAACAATAAGACCGTGTATACGTCCTTCTTCATTTTTAGCCCACACGACAGCAACATTACAAAATGGAGAGTTAGAAATCCAAAGTTTTGCACCATTTAAAAGATAATGATCTCCCATATCTTTATAATGCGTGACCATACCTCCAGGGTTTGATCCGTGATCTGGTTCTGTAAGTCCAAAAGATCCCATCCACTCCCCAGAAGCAAGTTTTGGCAAGTATTTGTTACGCTGTTCTTCAGTACCATATTTCCATATAGGATACATGACAAGTGATGACTGTACAGAAGCTGTAGATCGTACTCCAGAATCTCCGCGTTCAATTTCTTGCATGATCAATCCATAAGAGATTTGATCAAGGCCTGCACCTCCATATTCTTCTGGAATATAAGGGCCAAAAGCACCTATTTCAGAAAGTCCTGGGATAATTGATTTTGGGAATTCTGCAT
>CALKZS010000066.1 GCA_938002835.1 uncultured Dokdonia sp.
AAGGGCTTTTAAAAGCAGCGTATTACGATCCGAATCCTGTGGTGATTTTTGAGCATAAAGGGTTGTATTGGTCTAAAGTACCAGGTACAAAAGGAGCCACTTCTATAGAGCCTTCTGAAGATTATGTGCTTCCTTTTGGAAAAGCATGGGTCTTGCAAGAAATCTGGAAGCAAGAAGATGTAGAAACTATTTCTATTATTACGTATGGTATGGGCGTGCATTGGGCTATGAATGCTAGTGCAGAACTCGGAATGCAAGATCGTATAGAGATTGTAGATTTAAGAACATTGCATCCACTAGACTATAAAACGGTTTTTAAATCTATAAAGAAGTGTGGGAAATGTCTAGTGATTACAGAAGAACCATCTGATAATGGATTTAGTCGAGGTCTTCAAGGAAGAATTCAGGAAGAGTGTTTTCAAGAGTTAGATGCTCCTGTTATGTTGATAGGTTCTGAAAATATGCCAGCAATTCCTTTGAATAGTGTTCTAGAACAAACGATGATTCCTAGTACGGCAAAAGTAAAAACTAAAATTGAAGAGTTATTTAATTATTAACAACAATCTTTAATAAAATAACAAAAGCACCTTAGGGAAGGTGCTTTTTAGCTAATTCAATATTAATAGGATTAATTTCCTGCCACCTGAGGAGGATATACACCCATAATTTCTTTTACAATAAGGTTTATACGTTCTTCTCTTTTTTCTACATTACCAGTAACAAGTGGAGCAGATCCTTGTCCTTGCCAGATTAATTGATTTTTTTCTGGGTCTATGAGGTCAATATATAATGTTCCTTGTGTAGACCTAGCGATATTATTATTAAAGCCATTATTCCAAGGGCCAAAACCACCAAAACCAAAACCACCATAACCAAAGGGGCCGAAGCCAAAACGACCAAAACGACCAAAACCAAAGTTGTTTTGATAGACATTAATACGCTCTTTTGCTTTTGTAAATATGCTTACAAGTACTGTTGGATTTTCAGATTTTGTAAATCCTTTTGCGAGCATCTCTGCTTCAATAGCACGTAGTACTCTTTTTTTATCAAGATCAGAAATTTCTGCTTTATCTATACCGGGTTTATAAAAGGCAAAAGTTTTATATTCAGAAAAATTTGTGCCTTTGTCATAGTCAGAAGCTACACGTACCGTACTGCAAGAAGCCAGTAATAAAATAGCTGCAAGTGCTGGGAAGAGTCTAAGTGCTTTCATAATAATTGTTTTTTATGAGTAATATTTTTTATCCTAATACACTATGTACAAAATGTATTGATTTTTTAGTAGGTTATAGGTAATACTTATGCATATTTAAAGCATCAAAATTTATGCCAGATCATATAGTTTTATGATAAAAACCATTGTTTTGTTAGTTGTTTGTTCTCTTGTTGTATCCGTAAGGACAGTGACGGCAACCGCTCTGGCAACAATAACCTCTTTTTAAGTGATATTGCTCGGTAAAACATTTATAACCCTCAGGTGTTAAATAATAATCACCATCTTCTATGGGAATATGTTTTTTTTGATAAGACATTTATACAAATATAAGTAAGTATGGTATAAAGTTTGAAAAGGATACTCCTGAGTGTTCATAAGGTTGTATATAAATAGGGTAAATGCCCTGTAAATACAGACTTTTCATTTTTTAAATTTACATATGTTTTTAGTAGTAAATAAATATATTCTTAGAAGGCGCTTTGTAGGTGTTACGTTATGGCCTTTCATAGTAATGCGTGAGCCCAATTTGAGAAGAGATAAAATTTTTATAAATCACGAGAAGATTCATATTAGACAACAAGCAGAGATGCTGGTGATTCCTTTTTTTATATGGTATACACTAGAATATTTTGTAAGACTTATACAGTATCGAGATAATTATGTTGCTTATCTAAATATAAGTTTTGAGAGAGAAGCATATGCTAGAGAGACAGAACTAGACTATCTACAAAAACGTACTTTCTGGAGCTTTTTGTCATATCTATAATCTGTGAATATTAAAGACATTTATAGTGAGTTTGTACTAGAAACCAATGGATGTCAACTCTTTATTAAACGTGAAGATTTGATTCACCCTACAGTTTCGGGAAATAAGTTTAGAAAGCTTAAGTATAATATCGCTTTTGCTGTAGAAAATAAACATACACATCTCCTCACTTTTGGAGGGGCATATTCTAATCATATTGCTGCAACCGCTGCAGCGGGTCAGTTGGGAGGTTTTCAAACTATTGGAGTAATTCGTGGGGAAGAGCTTGGAGAAGATGTTACTAAAACACTTTTGCAAAATCCTACACTGGAATTTGCTCATAAGTGCGGTATGAACTTGGTCTTTATCTCACGTAAAAAATACCGAGAAAAAGATAGTGACCGCTTTCGCGAAAGCATAAAAAAAAGATTTAACAATCCATACATTATTCCAGAGGGAGGAACAAATGCACTTGCTGTAAAAGGCTGCCAAGAGATTCTTACTCCAGAAGATCAAAAGATGGATTACATCTGTACACCTGTAGGAACCGCAGGGACCATTGCGGGTATTATAAATAGTACAGCATCACATCAAAAAGTGATAGGTTTTCCTGCTCTTAAAGGAAACTGGATGGATCAAGAAGTTAGAAAATATGTTAACAACGATCGATGGGAGATTTGTCAAGATTATCATTTTGGAGGATATGCAAGAGTAAGTGAACCTCTTATTCATTTTATAAATGATTTTAAAAAAAGATATGGTATTCCATTAGATCCTATATACACAGGAAAGATGATGTATGGAATATGTGACTTAATAAATAGTGGGTTTTTCCCGGAGAATTCTCGTATTTTAGCTGTTCATACTGGAGGTTTACAAGGTATTGCTGGAATGAATATACAGCTACAAAAAAAGAAGTTTCAACTAATTAATGTAATATGATGACAAGGTTTTTTATCCTTCTTATAATGAGTACTTTTTTAATGAGCTGTGGGGGTTCAAAAAAAGTTACGAAAACAAATAGAGATACTCCTTCAAACACAAGCAGTCGTCCAGATCCAAGAATTATCGAAGCAGACGAAACCTTAGAGAATGGAGTAAACCCTGTCCCAAAGGAAGGTGTTGAAGGTTATATCGAGTTTTATGCAGATATCGCAAAAGAAGAGATGGAATTGTATGGTATTCCTGCAAGTATCACACTTGCGCAGGGAATTCTAGAGTCTGGTGCTGGAAAAGGGACATTAGTAAAAAAAGCAAATAACCACTTTGGTATAAAATGCCACGATTGGAAAGGTCAAAAAGTATATCACGATGATGATGCAAAAGGAGAATGCTTTAGAAAATATACATTAGCAAAATTTTCATTTAGAGATCACTCATTGTTTTTGTCAGGTAGAAAGCGCTATACAGATCTTTTTAAACTTCCTAAAGACGATTATAAAGGTTGGGCAAAAGGACTACGAACGGCGGGTTATGCTACAGATAAAAAATATCCTGCAAAATTGATTAGTCTAGTAGAGCGATATAAACTATATAAGTATGATGGAGAGGTGTTAGGTAAAGATGAGAAGGACTATAAGAAAGTAGTAGATCAAAACGACCAACATACGGTAGAAAAAGGAGACACATTGTATCGCCTGTCAAAAAAATATAAAGTGAATGTAGAGGATCTTAAAAAATGGAATAGTCTTGATAGTAATGATATTTTTGAAGGACAAGTACTATATATAAAGGCCTTTGATAGAGGATATTAAAAATAAGCTTTTGTTATTACCTATAACTCTATGAGTGAAATTACCGATTTAAGCCAAGAGATTTATGGAGGAATGCCTGTTTATAAAGATCTTCCTCAAGTTAGAATGAGCATTCATAATTCTCACGAAGAATGGTCTGATATACAAAATCCCATAAAAAAAAACAGCAGTACATAAATTAGAGTTAGGAGAGCATACAGGAACTCACGTAGATGCAATCAATCATATGGCAAAACAATATGAGGAGAAGTATATAGATACAATGCCTTTGTCAATGTTTTATACTGAAGGTATTTGCTTAGGTTTTTCCCATAAAGGCTTAAAAGAGCTTATTGAGCCAGTAGAGATTGAAAAGGCTTGTAAAGAAGCAGATCTGGAAATTAAAAAAGGAGATACCGTATTTTTGTATACAGATCATTATAGAAAATACTTTGATAGTAAAAATTGGGGCAATGTCCCAGGTATTTCTATAACTGCGGCACGTTGGTTAGGGGAAAAGAAGATTGCTGCTTTTGGAGTAGAAACAATGTCTCCAGGAGTGCCCAAAATATCAAACAAAGAAGTACATCATATTTGTGGAGAGCTAAATTTTACACATTATGAAAATATGATTAACCTTCATTTGTTAATAAATAGAGGGAGATTTAGATTTATAGGCCTGCCTTTAAAAATAAGAGGTGGTACTGGTTCTCCTGTGAGGGCTGTAGCTGTTTTTGAATAACAAAAGAAGATCTTATGGGATTTGTAGACCATAAGTTTAGATACAAATAAGAATGATTTATAAGAGAAGTAGTGAGCTTTTTGTAGAAGCTCAAAAAGTAATTCCAGGAGGAGTAAATAGTCCAGTAAGAGCTTTTAAATCTGTAGGGAGAGATCCTGTTTTTGTAAAAGAAGCAAAAGGAGCCTATTTATATGATGAAGACGGACGCAAGCTTATTGATTATATAGCTTCTTGGGGACCTATGATTTTAGGGCACGCACACAAACCTGTGGTAGATGCTGTTGTAGAAAAAGCCCAAAAAGGAACTTCTTTTGGAATGCCTACAGCGATTGAAACAGAGATTGCAAAACTTGCTGTATCAATGGTGCCAGGTATTGATAAAATACGTTTTGTAAATAGTGGTACAGAAGCGTGTATGAGTGCTGTAAGACTTGCGCGAGGATATACAAGTCGTGAGAAGATAATTAAATTTGCAGGATGTTATCACGGGCATTCGGACTCTTTTTTAATACAAGCAGGAAGTGGTGCTGTTACCTTTGGATCACCCAACAGTCCTGGGGTTACTCAAGGAACTGCAAAAGATACTTTGCTAGCAGATTATAACGATCTAGAAGGCGTAAAAGCACTTTTTGAAGCAAACTCAAATGAAATAGGAGCCATCATTATAGAACCTATTGCAGGAAATATGGGATGTATATTGCCAAAACAAGGTTTTTTAGAAGGACTACGTGAGTTATGTACCGCAAATGGAGCATTACTTATTTTTGATGAAGTAATGACAGGTTTTCGTTTAGCAAAAGGAGGGGTGCAAGAGCTTAAAGGTATACAAGCAGATATTGTAACCTTTGGAAAAGTGATAGGTGGAGGATTACCAGTAGGAGCTTTTGCTGCTAGAAGCGAAATAATGAGTCACTTAGCGCCAGAAGGGCCAGTGTATCAAGCAGGAACATTGAGTGGTAACCCACTAGCAATGGCTGCAGGGCTTGCAATGCTTACAGAACTTAATGAACATCCAGAAATTTTTGAAAGCTTAGAAAACAAAACAGCTTATTTACATAAAGGAATTTCAGAAGTTTTAGACAAACATAAAGTCACTCATACCATAAACTGTATAGGTTCTATGATCTCTGTACACTTTGCTCCAGATGCTGTTGTAGACTTTAAAAGTGCAGCAGCAGGGGATAATCCTACATTTAAAAAATTTTTCCACGGTTTGTTAGAAAGAGGTATTTATATAGCACCTAGCGCCTATGAAAGTTGGTTTTTAAATGATGCACTTTCTTATGAAGATCTTGATACTACAATTAAAGCTATAGATGAGGTGGCGAGTGTATTGTAATTTTATTTTTTAAGAAAGTTGTGATTAAGACAAAACTCAACTAGCAAAATGACAACTGTAGTTGCTATCGCTTTTGCATCAAATACTGCGTGGATAGAATTTAAAAAAAGTGCGTAGTTTAAACCTTGTCTGAGATAATAATAATTTAACGTGAGTTCAATATAAAACTTACTGTATATCAATTAGTTATAAAACAAATCAACTTGCAAGCTTACTTTGATTATAAATAATGAGTTTTAATTAACTAAAAACGTAAAAATCTGACTTAGATTTCAATAAATAATAAGTAACAAAGACATAAAACACCTAATAATCAAATAATTATCTTGTTTTCTTATATCGAACTCACGTTAGTTACCGTAACAGATAACTTAAACGGCTTTACCCAATCTATTAAAAACGTATTCCCTACAGCAGATACACAAATTTGCGTAGTGTATCAAATACGCAATTCAGCTCGCTATGTAGTCTGGAAAGACAAGAAAGCCTTTACAGCTGATATGAAACACATCTATAACGCCCCTAATAAGGAAATGGCAGCAGTAGAACTGGAACGATTTGCAGAAAAGCGGAATGATAAATATCCATACGCGGTTCAATCTTGGCAACGTAACTAGGATGAACTTACTGTATTCTTTGACTTTCCATTAGAGATCAGAAAAATCATCTACACCACTAACCTCATTGAAAACCTAAATGGAAAAATTAGAAAATACACCAAAAATAAAATGGCATTTCCCACAAGTAACTCTCTTAAAAAGTCAGTATATCTAGCCTTAATGCAGATCACTAAAAAGTGGACAGCACC
>CALKZS010000067.1 GCA_938002835.1 uncultured Dokdonia sp.
TATATGTAAATCACAAAAATAACTAAAAGAAATACTGTCATTAACTCGATCTTCTACTTCGTAGTCACTCAAACCATACCAGGTCTGAAGTAAGCTCATTTTGAAAAGTAGTAAACCACTATAACTAGGTTTGCCTGTAGCACTTTTACCTTTAGTATAATGTTGCTTTAAAATGGTAATAATTGGACGCCCATCTATAAGTGTATTTATTTGTGTGAAAAATGTACGTTTGATCTTACGAGAACGTATATCGCAAATACTATCAGCTAAAGTAGGGTGTTGTACTAGTTCCATAGAAAAAATACAAAATGTATCCAATTTAAACAAGCCCTTGCAACGGTCTCCATCCTTACTAAAAAGACTCTTGTCAGACATAAACTGTTCTAAGACCTTCTTCTCTAATTCTTGTTGTTCTTGTGTTGTCATAATATCTGATTAAAATTAAACTAAAATTTGAATCAGACAGTGTTTAGTTTACACTCTCTCGAACTCACGTTAAATAGGAATTATTTAATGTTATTTAGCTTTCGCGAAAGCGCATAAAATTTGTAGTTTAAATAATACCCTTATTCTGGATATTCTATCCTGAGATGATAAATATTATTGAGCTTCTTTTTAAGTACTTTTTTAATCTGTTCGATCTCTTTAAATGTAATGTTTGCATTTAAAAACTGTCCTTCATTCATTTGTTTAGTAATTATCTTTTCGACAAATGCATCTATAAGTGTAGATGTTGGATTTTTAAGACTTTTTGATGCAGCCTCTACACTATCTGACATCATTAAAATAGCTGTTTCTTTACTAAAAGGTAATGGACCTGGATATTGAAAATCTTCTATCGCTGTGTTTTCATTAACTTGTTTTTCTTTCATAAAAAAATACTGTACTGTACTTGTACCGTGATGTGTGCGTATAAAATCGATTACTCTATCAGGAAGTTTATATTTTCTTGCAAGCTCAATACCATTTATAACGTGATCTATAATAATACGAGCACTTTCTTTAGGAGAGAGATCGTCGTGACTATTAATACCTGTTGCTTGGTTTTCTGTAAAATCTGTCGCGTTAATCATCTTTCCTATATCGTGATACAAAGCACCTACTCTAACAAGCATTGAGTTTGCTCCTATTTCATTTGCTGCGGCTTCACAAAGGTTTGCAACATTTAGACTATGGTGAAAAGTCCCTGGGGCTTCATTTGCAAGACGTTTTAATAATTTTGAATTAGTGTCTGAAAGCTCTAATAACGAAACATCACTTACTAAACCAAAAAGCTTTTCATATATATAAATAAGTGGTTGGACAAATAAGGTAGCTACACCAGCTAAAATAAAATTACCAAAACCTTGCGGAGTTAAATTACTTATACCTCCTTCATTTATAACATTAAAAGCAAAATATGCAACTATATAAATTAACGTAATTTGTCCAACAGAAATAAACAAGTTGGCTCTTTTATATAATTCAGGAACTGTTAGTATAGTTACAATACCAGCGATAACTTGTAAAAAGAAATATTCAAAACTATTAGGAACAATAAACCCTAATAATAATATTGTAATGACGTGTGTAAAAAGACCTAACCTAGAATCAAAAAAGGCTTTTATTATGAGAGGTAAAATACAAAGAGGAACAGCATAAATATAATCTGGTTTGATGCTCACCACTGCAGTAGTGAGTAATACCATAACTAATATATTAAAGTATATAAAAATGATTTTAATATTATTTGCATAAACACTAGATCTATACGTTTTTATAAATAATAACATCATTATTAAAGCTAGTAAAACCAATAAAATATAACCAGATAATACCCAATAATAACGACTATCACTATAGCCTGTTGATTCATATTGAGACTTTAATGATAATATTTTTTGAAGAGCATCTCCTTCTAATAGCTCACCTTTAGCAATGATAAGACTACCCTTAGGCACTATTCCTCTAGTTGTAGCAATTTGATCAATTTCTTTTTTTAGAGTTTGAGCAGTTAGTTCTTCATCTATAGAGGTATTTACTTTTATAACATCAAAGAATAATTCTAAAAATTTATCTAAATATTGTTTGTAGACTCCACGATTTATTGTCTTTCTAAGATTAGCGGTTACAGCACTTATTTCTTTAAGATTATTAAAAGGTACTTCAGAAACTGTATTCCCTTTTTTTAAATAAATTAGTTTATTGCTTTCTTGATCTGAATTTTCTTTAATAATAGCGTTTTCATATGCTCCTTGTAATAATTTATATCCATATGATTTTATATCATTATATGATGATTTAAGGCTATCAGTAAAAACAGTATCAAAATTTGAGTTATACTCTTTGAGAACATTATCAATAACTCTTTTGTCATAATTATAATAAACAGTAGATTCAGATTGTATTTTGCTACGTTCCTTGTCAATAGCCTCTTCTGTCTTAAGAATTGCAAAATCATCATCTGCATATAGATTTTCATATTCCCACGGAAATCCTTTTTTTATTTCATATTGAAATTTTCCTGTCTTTGGAAAAAAATAAACAATTAATCCAGCACATACTACTATGAGTAAGAACTTATATATAAGATCTTGATTCTTATAAAATTTTGATGTAATGTTACTCATAGATTGAAAATATAGCAGCTAATTTACTAAATAAATAAGAGCATCATCATTATATCTTACGACATCTGTCTTATAAAATTTCTTAAATTCGCAAGAGCATATTTTATGTAATCAAACACGCAACATATGAATAAAAAAATTGTGATAGTAGCAGCTGCTAGAACTCCTATAGGTAGTTTTATGGGAAGTTTATCTTCTATGAAAGCCTCAACCTTAGGATCTGTAGCTATTAAGGGAGTATTAGATAAGATAAATTTAGATCCAACCAAAGTAGATGAAGTATTTATGGGCAATGTCGTACAAGCTGGTGTAGGTCAAGCCCCTGCAAGACAAGCTGCCATAGGTGCTGGAATTCCTGATACGGTTCCTTGTACTACAGTTAATAAAGTATGTGCCTCTGGAATGAAATCTGTTATGCTAGCAGCACAAGCTATAGCTCTTGGAGATGCACAAGTTGTTATTGCTGGTGGTATGGAAAATATGAGTTTAATTCCTCATTATGTACACCTACGTAATGGCCATAAATTTGGCTCCCAAACTTTAGTTGATGGAATGCAAAAAGACGGTCTTGTAGATGCTTATGACGGAAATGCAATGGGAGTTTGTGCAGATGCCTGTGCAAATAAGTATGAATTTTCTAGAGAAGATCAAGATGCATATGCTATACAATCATATACAAGAAGTAAAGAAGCTTGGGATTCAGGTAAATTTGATAATGAAGTAGTCCCTGTATCAGTGCCACAACGTCGTAAGGATCCTATTATAATAGATAGAGATGAAGAGTATACAAATGTAAAAATGGAAAAAATACCTACTTTACGCCCAGCCTTTACAAAAGATGGTACTGTAACTGCAGCAAATGCTTCTACCATTAATGATGGAGCTGGTGCTGTTATAGTTATGAGTGAGGAAAAAGCTAAAGAATTACAATTAACTCCATTATGTACTATTGAGAGCTATGCAGATGCTGCTCACGAACCAGAATGGTTTACTACAGCGCCTTCTAAAGCATTACCCAAAGCGTTAGCAAAAGCTGGAATTAATCAAGATGATATAGACTTTTTTGAGTTTAATGAAGCATTTTCTGTTGTAGGTCTTGCAAATATGAAAATTTTAGGACTTACAGATAAAAATGTAAATGTAAATGGTGGAGCTGTGTCTCTTGGTCACCCGCTTGGATGTAGTGGTGTTAGAATTCTAATCACACTTATAAATGTACTTAAGCAAAAAGATGCAAATCTAGGAGCGGCAGCAATATGTAATGGCGGCGGCGGTGCTTCAGCAATGGTTATAAAAAATTACAATTAATTCTGAGATTTTTCCTCTATGCGTTATGGTATTTGTCATTTAAGTATTGTTCCAATGCGTTCAGAACCTTCTGATCGTAGTGAATTGGTAAATCAAATACTTTATGGAGAGCATTTTAAAGTTGTAGAACATCGTAAAAAGTGGAGTCGTATTAAACTTACTCACGATAAGTATGAAGGATGGGTAGATAATAAACAATATCTAGAAATCACTGAAGATGAGTACGCTTTCGCGAAAGCGCAACCACAAAGGCTCACCACAGATCCTGTACAGTGTATAACAACAAAAGAAAATGAAATACAAACGATCGTTTTAGGATCTTCTCTAGCTCATAATAAATTACTAAACTCTGAGTATGAGGGCACTTTTACAGAAGGAAAGAAAACTAAAGAAGCTCTTATTAAGACTTCCCTACTCTATTTAAAATCTCCATATTTATGGGGAGGAAGAACTAGTTTTGGTATAGATTGTAGCGGTTTTACTCAAATGGTGTATAGATTAAATGGTTATCATCTTAAACGAGATGCTTCACAACAAGCCACTCAAGGAGAAGCATTGAGCTTTATAGAAGAAAGTGAACCTGGGGATCTTGCTTTTTTTGACAATGCAGAAGGAGTAATCACTCACGTAGGTATTATTATGGAAGATCATTATATCATACACGCTCACGGAGAAGTGCGCATAGATAGATTAGACCATTCAGGAATCTATAATATAAATACTCGAATGCACACTCATAAATTAAGAGTAATAAAGAAAATTATATAAATATTTATTTTAATAATATCTACTAAAGAAAAAAGGATTCTATAAAAATAGAATCCTTTTTTTAAACTTAGTTATTATCATTATCCTTGGCTTGCCTCCATATTTTCTATACGAGTTTTCATTGCATCTGCTTTAGATGTCATACCAAGTTGCTCATAAATACCATATATCGATTTAGCAACATCTATATAATCTGGTTTAGATTCTAAAGCTTTTTCTAAATAAGGTAATGCTTCTTTATAAACATTTTCTTTTTTAACTTTAAGAACATCATATCTTTCATAATCTGCTCTAGATGTTCCAAGGCTATTCATTTCATCTACAATGCTTTTCTCATCAGAAAGTATAATAGCTGCAATATTATTATATGCTGGGGCATAATCACTTTTTATCTCAGTTGCTTTTTTATAATACTCTATTGCTTTATCATTATTTCCTTGTTGATATTCGGCAATTCCCAAGTTATACACTAACTCTGCATTATTAGGATCTTTTTCAAGAACTTTTTTTATCGTCTCTTGATATTTATCCATACGTTTCATTTTAAAATAAACATCTGCTTCAGATCTTAGTAATGCGATATCATCTGGATTTTCGGCACGCGCATCTGCCATAGCAGCCAATGCTTCATCATTCTTACCTTGAGATATGTATATAAGAGCTACATTTTTAGCAATTTCTGCACTTTTAGGTTCAGAATACCTTTCTGTGGGATTAATATGTGTTTTTGCAAGAACTAAAAGATCTCTTTCTTGTTTTGTAGCTGAAACTTCTTCTTCACCAGTCTCTTTGTTAATAGAATAATACTGAAGTTCACTTCCCGAGTAATTAAGTTCCTTTAATTTATTATAGTTCCTTAAAGCTGTATCATAATCATTACCATTAACAGCATTAGAAGCAGCAAAATATAGATAAACTGTATCTTTTTTACTGAAATTATATGCTTTTTCTAATTTAGAAGCAGCTGCGGAATAATTTTGAGTATTTTGATCATCTACTGCTCCATTAACAAGAGAACTAACAACACTAGCCAAACCAGAGTAAGCATCAGCATCATATTTAGTTCCTTGTAAAGCTGTAAAAGCGGTGGCTGCTTTTTCTAAATCATCAACATTCTTATTTTCTCCTCCTACAAAAGCTTGTGCTTTTAAAAGTGTGAATTTTTGTTTTGTTTTTTCATCCATTTGAGCCTCTAAAGCCTCTGCAGGAGCTACTAATTTTTTTGCTTGAGTATAACTACCAGATTTAATAGCTTTTTCTAGTTCTTTAACTTCTTTTTTTTGACCAAAAACAACAGATGAAACTGCTAATGCTAGTGTAAATAAAAATTTATTTTTCATTTTTTTTAAGTTTAGGGTTATAAATTTAATTAAAATAATATCAACCCATCATTACTTACTCTTCTTCTTTAGAAGAATCTTTGGATTGCGTTGTTGAATTATTTGTTTCTATAGTTTCTTCAGAATCTAGAGGGGTATCCTCATCGATATCATCTTCGTCACTTTTTACTTTCGCGACAGCGGCTATACTATCATTTCCTTTTAGATTAATAAGTTTTACACCTTGAGTTGCACGTCCCATAACTCTAAGGTCTGCTACTTCCATACGGATAGCAATTCCAGACTTATTGATAATCATCAATCCATCTTCATCAGTTACATTTTTTATGGCAACAAGTTCTCCTGTTTTTTCAGTAACAGAAATGGTTTTAACTCCTTTTCCACCTCGGTTGGTAATACGGTAGTCATCTAAACTACTACGTTTTCCATATCCTTTTTCAGAAACAACCAATATATTACTTTCTGAATCATTTACAGATACCATTCCCACAACTTCATCATTCTCATTTGCAAGAGTTATGCCACGAACACCTGAAGCATTTCTACCCATCGGTCTAGTTTTACTTTCTTCAAAGCGAATTGCTTTTCCAGACTTTAGCGCGAGCATTACTTGACTTTCTCCAGTAGTAAGTTTTGCTTCTAATAACTCATCCTTTTCTTTTATAGTAATAGCATTAATACCATTAGTACGAGGTCTAGAGTATTGCTCTAATGATGTTTTCTTTACTTGGCCTTTTTTGGTTGCCATTATAATATAATGGTTATTTATATAGTCTTCATCTTTAAGATCATTAGTACAAACAAAAGCTTTTACCTTATCATCTTGTTCTATATTAATAAGATTCTGAATTGCTCTTCCCTTTGATGTCTTACTTCCTTCAGGAATTTCAAAAACTCGCATCCAGAAACATTTTCCTTTTTGCGTAAAGAACAACATATATTGATGATTGGTCCCTACAAATAAATGCTCTAGGAAATCTTCATTACGAGTAGTAGACGCTTTTGTTCCTACTCCTCCTCTATTTTGAGTTTTATACTCTGTTAATGAAGTGCGCTTTATATAACCAGCGTGAGAGATTGTGATAACAACTTTTTCATCAGGTATTAAATCTGTAATACTAACATCCCCACCTGCATACTCTATAATAGAGCGACGCTCATCACCATACTTGTCTTTTACTTCTTGTAACTCATCTTTAATAATCTGCATACGACGTTCTTTGCTAGAAAGAATATCCTTAAGATCTTCGATAGTTTTCATTATTTCATCATACTCCGCTCTTAACTTATCTTGCTCAAGACCTGTAAGCTGTCGCAAGCGCATTTCTACAATTGCTTTTGCTTGTATTTCAGATAATTTGAAACGTTCAATAAGGTTTTTTCGAGCTTCATCAGCATTTGCACTTGCGCGTATAATAGCAATTACTTCATCAATATTGTCTGATGCAATAATGAGTCCTTCTAATATGTGCGCACGATCTTCTGCTTTTTTAAGTTCATACTTTGTACGTCTAACAACCACCTCGTGACGATGATCTACAAAGTGATGTATCATATCCTTAAGATTGAGCATCTCAGGACGGCCATTTACAAGTGCAATGTTATTAACACTAAAAGAAGATTGTAATGCAGTATACTTATATAGTTTATTGAGTACTATATTAGGTATACCATCTCTTTTAAGAACGTAAACAATACGCATACCATTACGATCGGACTCATCACGAATTGCAGAAATACCATCGATTTTTTTATCGTTGATCATATCTGCCGTTTTCTTAATCATATCTGCCTTATTGACTTGATAAGGAATTTCAGTTACAATAATACATTCACGACCTTTTACTTCTTCAAACTCTGCCTTGGCACGCATTACAACTCGTCCACGACCCGTTTTAAATGCTTCTCGCACTCCATCATAACCATAAATAGTTCCTCCAGTTGGAAAATCTGGTGCTTTTACGTGCTCCATTAACTCATCAATGGTAACATTTGTGTTGTCTATATATGCGTGTATACCATCTACAACTTCAGACAAGTTATGTGGTGGCATATTAGTAGCCATACCTACAGCAATTCCAGAGGCTCCATTAATAAGTAATCCAGGAACTCTGGTAGGTAAAACTTTTGGTTCTTTTAATGTATCGTCAAAATTGAGTTGATGATCTACAGTATCTTTATCTATATCTGCAAGCATATCTTCAGATATCTTGCGCATACGAGCTTCTGTATAACGCATTGCAGCAGGACTATCACCATCTACAGACCCAAAGTTACCTTGACCATCTACAAGCATATAGCGTAAACTCCATTCTTGAGCCATACGAACCATTGCATCATATACAGAGGTATCGCCGTGAGGGTGGTATTTACCAAGTACTTCTCCTACAATTCTTGCAGATTTTTTGTGCGCGCTATTTGCACGTATTCCTAATTCGTGCATCCCGTATAAAACACGTCTATGCACAGGTTTTAATCCGTCACGCACATCAGGTAATGCACGAGAGACAATAACAGACATCGAATAATCGATGTATGCAGATTTCATTTCATCTTCAATGTTAATCGGAATCAGCTTTTCTCCGTCAGCCATATAAAAAATTGATTAGATTTTACTTCATTCTTGTAATAAGCAATGTACAGAAATAAAAAAGTATTATTAGCTATACGCTTTCGCGAAAGCACACTATTTATCAACAAATTTTAAGAGAAATTTTTGATAACTACGACAATATAACTAGGGAAACTGTCAGCTTTTTTAGTAATTTGATAAATAAATCGAAGCGGAATGGTTTTTGAACCATATTGTTTAAATTTACAATAGAACGAATGTAGAAGATATGGACGATAATTTTTCACCAAGAGTAAAAGATGTAATTGCATATAGCAAAGAAGAAGCTTTGCGATTAGGTCACGATTTTATAGGAACTGAGCACTTATTGCTCGGATTACTGCGCGATGGTAGTGGTAAAGCAATTGACATTTTAGGGTCTTTAGAAGTAGATCTTGAGCATTTGAGGCGTAAAGTTGAAATACTTAGTCCAGCTAATCCTAATTTGACACTTCAAAACAATGATAAAAAAAACCTCCACCTTACAAGACAGGCAGAGCGTGCTTTGAAAACAACTTTTTTAGAAGCTAAGTTATTTCAAAGTTCTTCTATTAATACTGCACACTTACTATTATGTGTGTTAAGAAATGAAAATGACCCTACCACAAAGTTATTAAATAGACTTAAGGTAGATTATGATAATGTTAAAGAACAATTTAAGCATATGATGGCTAGCGATAGTGACGATTATATAGAACCTTCAAAGGCTTCTTCTTTTCCTGAAGATGCAGAAGATAATAGTGATGGATCTAAAGAAAATCCATTTACAAGTCCTACTACTCCTAAAGGAAATAAAAAGAGTAAAACACCTGTCTTAGATAACTTTGGACGGGATCTTACAGCAATGGCAGATGAAGGTAAACTTGATCCCGTGGTAGGGCGTACAGCAGAGATAGAGCGTGTCTCTCAAATATTAAGTAGACGTAAAAAGAATAATCCTTTACTTATTGGAGAACCCGGTGTAGGTAAATCTGCTATAGCAGAAGGTCTTGCGTTACGTATTGTACAACGTAAAGTATCCCGTATACTTTTTGACAAACGTGTGGTCACCCTAGATCTTGCTTCGCTTGTAGCAGGAACAAAATATCGTGGTCAGTTTGAAGAACGTATGAAAGCAGTGATGAATGAACTTGAAAAGAATGACGATATCATTCTTTTTATAGATGAGATTCATACTATTGTAGGTGCTGGTGGAGCAACAGGATCCCTAGATGCATCAAATATGTTTAAACCTGCACTCGCTCGAGGCGAAATACAATGTGTGGGTGCTACAACATTAGATGAGTTTAGACAACATATTGAAAAAGATGGAGCCTTAGAACGTCGTTTTCAAAAAGTACTTGTTGAGCCTACATCTGTAGAAGAAACTGTTGAAATTTTACAGAATATTAAAGAAAAGTATGAAGAACATCACAATGTAGAATATACAGATGAGGCATTAGAAGCTTGTGTAAAACTTACTAATAGGTATATGACAGATCGTTTTTTACCAGATAAAGCAATTGATGCTCTGGATGAAGCGGGATCTCGTGTACATATTACAAATATTAACGTGCCTAAAAAGATTTTAGAACTAGAAAATAAACTAGAGGAAGTACGCGAGTTAAAAACATCTGTTGTAAAAAAACAGAAGTATGAAGAAGCTGCTAGATTAAGAGATGATGAGAAAAATCTCGAAAAAGAACTCTCTATAGCTCAAGAAAAATGGGAAGAAAATTCAAAACTGCATAAAGAAACTGTTACAGAAAATAATGTAGCAGATGTAGTGAGTATGATGACAGGAATCCCTGTAAACCGTATTGCACAAACAGAAAGTAACAAACTAGCCGAACTTCCTAGTATTATCAAAAATAATGTTATAGGACAGGATGAGGCTGTTGCAAAAGTTGCAAAAGCAATACAACGTAATCGTGCAGGACTTAAAGATCCTAATAAACCTATAGGTTCTTTTATTTTCTTAGGTCAAACTGGTGTAGGAAAAACACAGCTTGCAAAAGTACTAGCTAAAGAACTTTTTGATAATCAAGATGCTTTAGTACGTATTGATATGAGCGAGTATATGGAAAAATTTTCTATATCTCGTCTTGTAGGAGCACCTCCAGGGTATGTAGGATATGAAGAAGGTGGTCAGCTTACTGAAAAAGTAAGACGCAAGCCCTACTCTGTGGTGCTTCTTGATGAAATAGAAAAAGCACATCCAGACGTGTTCAATATGTTACTTCAAGTACTTGATGATGGATTCTTAACAGACTCTTTAGGTCGTAAGATAGACTTTAGAAATACTATTATTATAATGACTTCTAATATAGGAGCTCGTAAACTAAAAGATTTTGGACAAGGAGTAGGTTTTGGAACTTCTTCTAGAAAATCTCAAATAGATGAAAATAACCGTAGTGTGATACAAAATGCTCTCAAAAAGGCATTTGCACCAGAGTTTTTAAATCGTATTGACGATGTTGTTATTTTTAATGCACTTGAGAGAGAACACATTCATAAAATCATTGATATAGAACTAGAAAAGTTATATAAACGCATTAATGATCTTGGATATAACCTTACACTTTCAGATAACGCAAAAGACTATATAAGTGATAAAGGCTTTGATAAAGATTATGGCGCTAGGCCTTTAAAACGTGCTATTCAAAAATATATTGAAGATGCACTTGCAGAAGAAATTATCACTTCAAAACTTGAAGAAGGAGATAGTATCACTATGGACTTAGATGAAACAAGTAATGAGCTTACCATCATCATAGAAAAAGCTACTACAACAGAATCAGAATCTTAATATGAAATTATCAAAATCGCAAAAGATTGGAATAGGCATAATTACATTTATGCCTATTATCTGTTTTATAGGGTATTTTATTTCGTTTGGAGCTATATTCTTTGAAGCTTTTAATGACCCTTCAAATTTTGAATCACAAAATCCTCCTGAAAACTTTTTTGTTGATTTTGGTTTTGCTATGATTTTTATAATTTTAATGCTTGTTTTTGGGCTTGCATCATTCATTATCCATATAATTCACGTCATTAAAAACCCTAGACTCAAACAACAAAATAATGGGCAATTAATATGGATTTTAGTTATTGTTCTAGCAAATGGTATAGGTGGAATTATATATTATTTTATAGAAATACTCCCAGAATCTAAAGAGCCATTAGCATCATCTCAGTAAGCATATAAAACGCTTATATCTTTTTTAACATCCAAGCTTTTATTTTACATCTTGTTTTATTTTGTTTTAAAAAAATGTTATTCCAAAATTTTAATTTTATTAAAGTATTAGTATAGATTAGCGATGTAAAACACATTAAGCAAGAAGATTAACATATACATAAGCATCTTATTGTATAAAAATATAAGGATGAAAAAAATAGTTGCTTTTATTATTCTTTTTAGCTCTCAACTAATCATCGCAAATAGCATTTTACCTATTAGTGAGTGTTATAGTTACTACACACCAAATTATTATAAAGTCTTAGTAAAAGACAATAAGGTCGTATTTCAACATACCATAAAAGATCCCAACAATATAAGTTATGTAAGTAGAGAAACTATCGTTCTTGATTCTATAAATAGTACAGATTTTAAAATCATTACAGAAGATCAATCAACTATTCTCTTTTCTACTATTGATGGTCATTTTATTGCAGAAAAAGACAGTTATGAAATACAAAGACAAGGTGTTTCAAAAGTAGCAGATAATAATATTATATCTCAAACTGCAGGGACTAACTTTTTTTGCAAAAGAGGATCTTGGTATTATATAACTCCTATTAAATATACAAAAGAACTTAATGAGCGTAAAATTAAAAATATGCCCGAAAATTTAGAATTTTTATTGGCAGATGCCCTTAGAGAAGGTGCTTTGTACAAAAATAAAGAATCAGTTTACATTTTTAATTATGATTCTTTAAGTTTTAAAAAAATTAAAAATCTAAATGGATCTCAAGTCAAGTATGAAAAAATTAACCCTCATTTAAAAGAACATTTTCTGTACGATGATAACACTTTTTATTATCTAGATTTTGATGAATATATTGATTATACAGATCAATTTGTATCAAATAATAAATTTACTAGCTTAAAAAATGCAGAAATAGTCTATCATAACTATGGTTATAACATATCAATAAACACAAATGATGGCATTGTATGGATGTATTTAAAGTCTAATAACACTGATAAAGATGGTAATCTTAAAAAATCATCCCAATAAAAGCTTCTTACACAGGAGTAAGTAAAGAATTTATAGTATATAACAATAAAGTATACAATGATTTTAACGATCTTCTTCGTAATTACAAACCCATAAATGTTGATGCTATACTAGACATCAATACACTTGACAGTGATTCTTATTTTTATTTTGATAAAAAATCTAGATATTTTTTTGATTATGATACAGATACTTTCAATGCTGTTTCTTGGCTACCTATAGATGCTAGATTTTACCTAAGTAACAACACATATGGTTTTTTAGGTAATAGTTCTTTTTATGCAGACAGCAACAATCTTTATTTCATAAATGACCGTAAAGAAAAGTATAAAACCATAACACATTCTTCTAGTATAAAAGACTTAAAACTAGCATATGCATATGACGATAAACTGCTAATAGAAAACAATGAAATAAAAAACCTAGCAGACAGAGAGACTATGACATTTATAGGTTCTACTGTAAATGTTATCCAAGGGTGTGATGGTGGTCGAGGTCAATATCCTGTAGAAATAGATATTTATTATTTTTTTAAAGACAAAAATAACGTCTATGCATACTATGGTAAAAAAATGAGAAAGTTACCATCTCAAAATATAACAGATGCTAAGGTAGATGACTATGATTATTTAGCGGCAGTAACAGCATTGCTCATTAAAACTGAACCACTATGGACTTAAAGTCCATAGGTTCGGGCTGGTGACTTAAAGTCACCCCAAGGTCATTTCTCAATTATAAAATTCGTTACATTACCATCATTTGGTCTTCGATGATGCTCTAAATATTCATTAACCATCTCATCAGTAATATTACCCGTACTCCAACAACCATATCCTATGCCTCAAAAATGTCTACCCCAATATTTCTTTTGTAATTCAGGAAACTCTTGTTGAAGTTTTCTTGAACTTCTACCCTTTAATTTCTTAACCAAATTACTTACCTTTTTTGAAGGCATATACTCCAAATGCATATGAACGTGATCTTTTGAAATTACTCCTTTCAAGATTTGAACATCTTCTGATTCACATATTTGTATCAATAGAGAACGACAGCGTATCTGAATATCGCCTTTCAA
>CALKZS010000068.1 GCA_938002835.1 uncultured Dokdonia sp.
GGAGAAGCATCTTACTATACTATTGAAGTAGATGGAAAACAAAATCCAGATGCTGCTTGGTTTTATCCAGAAGTAAGTGAGCTTGCAAAAGGTATTAAAAACCGTGTAGCTTTCTGGAAAGGTGTAGAGATTACTGAGTAACTAATTCTTTAATTATTATAATACGTTATGATTGATCTAATACCTCTAACAAAGCTGCCACATCTTCCTCCGTGTTAAAATAATGAAACCCTACGCGCACTCCACTACCTCTAGCAATAGCGATAATATCGTTAGATGCTAATGTGTTTATCAAGTTTTCATCTCCTGTGATATTAAAAAAAGAAGCGTGATCTGCTCGTGAAGCAATTGCTGTATCTATCAAACCTCTTTCTAAAAATGCTGCTTTTGCAAGTGCACTCATAGCTTGTATACGGTTTTCTATCTCTGGCATTCCTATATCATTAATCACATCTATAGCCTTGCCTAGACTTCCATAGTTTAAGGTGTCTTGATGTCCCGGCTCAAAACGACCTATAAATGTTCCTTCCTGAGGTTTGTATTTACCTTGCAAGGAGTTAAAACCTGTAGTTTTAGGAGCGACTCTTTGTGCCACAGCTTCTTTAAAAAGAAAAAGACCGTTACCATATCCTGCATTCATCCATTTATAACAACTGGCACCTACTACATCTAGTCCCGAAGTGTCAAAATCAAATACCGCTGTTCCTAAAAACTGGGTGCCATCGGCAAAAAAGAGGGTGTCTGGATATTTGGTTTTTAAATCTTTTAAAAACTGTTGATCTATTTTTAATCCGTCAAGCCATTGCACTAAAGAAAATGCAAAAATATCTGGCTGCGCTTTTTTAAAGGCATCTTCTACCCTACTCTCAATATCTACAGCTATTTTTACATATGAGATAGAAAAATCTCTACTCTCAAAAGGCCAGTTTACAGATGGATAATCTCCCTCTAGCAATAATACTTTCTTGTGAGCGGTAATACCTTCTAGCAAGGTGTTAAAACCGTATGAAAAATTAGGCACCAGTGCTACTCTGTTAGGAGCACACGAAAAAAGCGCTCCCACTTTTTCTCTCACACTGGTGAGTACGGTAGCCTGGTTTTCTTTAAGAATACTTCCCTGTACCAGAAAATCGAGATCGTGATCTTGACGCCACTCCATTACTGGGACAGACAAAAGACCTGAGGCAGCAGTATTTAAATATGTATATTGATTGAGTATGGGAAATAGTTTTGCAAAATTTTTCATAACTGGATTATAATTACCATTTTAAAAAAGGCTAATTTTATGGCTACAGAAAGATATCATTTTCTGATATATAAAGGTCGTAATATTATGTCAATATTCTCAAAGAAAACCACTACTTCTATAGATCCAGATCAAAAAGAACTTATAGAAAATGCACAAGCTCGTTTGCGCCAGAAAAAAAGATTATATCGTCATTTTATTGTTTTTTTAGCAGGTGCCATCATACTCATCATCATTAATAAAGTATTAAACATAGGATCAGAATTTACTTTGTTAGATATAGACTGGTTTGTTTGGGCTATATTGCTTTGGTCATTTTTCTTCCTTATACACCTCATTAATGTATTTGTCTTAAAATCATTTATGAATAAAGAATGGGAACAAAAACAACTAGACAAGCTCATTAAAAAACAACAGCTCAAAATAGCCAAACTAGAAGAGCAAGTACAACAAGATATGCCTCTTCCAGAAAAAAAGAATCCTACATTGGTAGATCCCAATTTACCTATTAAAGACCAAAACAAGCCATTATGATTACAATGATTGCGGCGGCTGGAGAAAATAATTCTTTAGGTAAAGATGGAGATCTTGTCTGGCATTTACCTGACGATTTTAAACGTTTTAAAAAACTCACTACAGGACATCATATCGTGATGGGGCGCAAAACGTGGGAGTCATTTCCTAGGCCTTTACCCAACAGAACACACGTAGTTATCACTAGAGATAAAAACTATATAGCAGATAATGCCATTGTTGTACATAGCATTGAAGATGCGCTTGCATATTGCAAAGACGAAGATCACATTTTTATTATAGGAGGTGGAGAGATTTACAATCTAGCGCTTCCGTTTGCTACACATATCGAGCTTACTCGCGTGCATAATACTTATGAAGCAGATGCTTTTTTTCCAGAAATAAATCTCAACGATTGGGAGCTCACATCCTCTGTACATCATCAAAGTGATGAAAAACATTCGGTAGCATTTACATTTGAGACCTACACAAAAAAATACAATCTATAAATTTTAAGGCACCATTAATTGAGGTACTTGTTTTATGCTTTCGCGAAAGCGTAACCTATCCCATACAATTTGTATTTTTGACAACCGAAAAACTAAACTAACTATGAAAGCATATATATTTCCAGGTCAAGGAGCTCAATTTAGTGGTATGGGGCTTGATATTTTTGAAAAATATCCAAATGCTCAAGACTTGTTCTTAAAGGCAAATGATATTTTAGGCTTTAACATTACAGACATAATGTTTGAAGGATCTGCCGAAGATTTAAAAGAAACTAAAGTCACTCAACCTGCTATTTTTATACATTCTGTTGCTTTACAATCTGTTCTTAAAAATGCAACTCCAGAAATGGTTGCAGGTCACTCTTTAGGAGAGTTTTCTGCACTGGTAGCGTGTGGTACACTTTCTTTTGAAGATGCACTACGTCTAGTAAGTAAACGTGCGCAAGCAATGCAAAAAGCGTGTGAGATACAACCTTCTACAATGGCGGCTGTACTGGCACTAGAAGATAGCGTGGTAGAAGAAGTATGTGCTGCAACACCAGGTATTGTGGTTGCTGCAAACTATAACTGCCCAGGGCAATTAGTGATTTCTGGAGAAGTAGAGGCTATAAATGCTGCGTGTATAACGATGAAAGAACGCGGTGCAAAACGTGCACTAGTACTTCCTGTAGGCGGTGGTTTTCACTCTCCTATGATGGAGCCTGCAAGAGAAGAGCTTGCTGCTGCCATAGAACAAACAAATTTTGAAAATCCGCGTTGTCCTATTTATCAAAATGTAACGGCCACTGCTGTAACTAGTGCTTCAGATATTAAGAAAAATCTTATTGCACAGTTAACAGCTCCTGTAAAATGGACGCAAACTGTAGAGCAAATGATCGCAGATGGCGCTACCGAATTTATTGAGGTAGGTCCTGGTAGAGTATTACAAGGTCTTGTGCGTAAAATAAATCGTGAAGCAACCGCTGCAAGTGCTGTATTGCCTGAGTAAAAAAAGCATCCTAAGTTAGATGGTTTTATTTATGAATATGGCGATAGATGTATGAAATGATTTGTAATACTTATAACGTATTTTAATCATAGATAGTCTTATTTTATAGAGACTCTCCTATTTTGAATACTAATTTAATAGGAATATTTCCTAATTTTATTATATTTACCGTATGGGCATAAATGATTTACCTTCAGAAATACGTAGATTTAAAGAAGTGCGTGAAGACCACGACTTTACACAAGCCGAGTTTGCAGAACAACTGGGCATTAAAAATAGTACTGCAGATATAGAACGCGGTCGCACAAAACTCTCAGGTCAAGTAATAACAGAGTTACTACGACTGTTTCATATCAATCCGTTATGGATCTATGGATACAGCAAACAAAAGTATCTCAATACCGATAAGAGTGACGTCAGCCCTAAAGTAGTGGTGGTAGACCAACAAGACCAAGAGAATATGGTGCTTGTAAATCAAAAAGCTGCTGCTGGATATCCCAACAACATTGCAGATGTAGAGTGGTACCAAAAACTTCCAGCTTTTGACTTGCCATTACCCCAATATCGCAATGCTACGTATCGCGGTTTTCAAGTAGAAGGTGACAGTATGCTGCCCAACTTTAGACCCGAAGATTGGGTGCTTGCAAAAGGTGTAGAAAGCTTAGACTATGCAAGTGACAATAAAGTATATGTTATCGTAATGCAAGATGCCGTTGTTGTAAAAAAACTTCAAAAGTTGCCAGATACTTCCAAAGTGCTTCTCATCTCTATTAACAAAGAATATGCGCCTTATGAAGTTCCTGTAAATGATATACAAGAAATCTGGCAAGTAAATAGCAAACTTACCTTTAACCTAGAAGAAAATAGTAGTAATAATCTACTGAAAGAACTACAACAATCTATGGAGGACCTTAAAGCTCAAATGACACAGTTTAAGGCTTAATTCTTGGTAGTTCATAAAGAGCATAGATAAAAAACAAATATATTGTTTTTAAAAAATCACTTTTGTCTTAATCGTAGATAATAACTGATGCTACATCTTGTGTAAGATTGAAAATTAGCTATTTCATTCTTCAATATATTGTCTCACTAACTCATAAGATCACTTAACTCGCCCGAGAAACTCCTTCACTCAGTATATCTTTTTTGAGCGCGAAGTCTTTTTACTTTTACTTTAAAATTATAACAATCTAAGAGATGTCTATTATAAGGTGATCTTAAAATAAAAATTAACAAAATGAATACCAAAAAATTACATTATTTCTTTCTATTATTATCTGTTTTATTAGTAAGCTCTTGTAGTGATGATAATAAAATAAGTATTATAACAAATGAAGGATTAGTTAAACTTAAGGATCTTGCTGTAAATCAATTTGGAGAAAATACAGAAATCTATTCTTTTGCTATATCTTCTCAAGATGATTTAAATGAAAACCTGGGAAGTATGACTATTGAATACTTTAAAGAAGATAAGGAAATATACTCAAATACTTATAATGTAGTTGCCTATGGTGATGAGTCTAATCTTATGGGAGAAGAAAAGAAAGAACAGATAACTAAGTTTAGACCTAAATGGAAAACTCCAGAAGGAAATGGAAAAATCAAAATAAAGGATATCGATTTAGCAAATGTACTTCCTAATATATTAAAAGCAAAAGAAATGCTTGGAGATGATGTAGGGAATATCTATATAAAGCATTATACAGTTAAGGCTGAGCCCGAAACAAATGCTATTACTGCTCGTTTTAATCTACAATTTACTCCTAAAGAAAATGCAACAAGTCTTGAAGGAAAAAATATTGTAACAAACTATTATGAAGCAGATTTTGAAGTGAATGCTAATGGCGAAGTCATATTAAAAGAATAATACTATGACAGTATCCAAAATTTTGCGTAAATAGAATTTCAGTGGGTTTTATTTTTTATAGTTGAACCCATTTTTCAAATATAGTTAAGAACTGATTAAATATTAATCCCCAATTATGTATGGGTGCTGTCCACTTTTTAGTGATCTGCATTAAGGCTAGATATACTGATTTTTTAAGAGAGTCATCTGTGGGGAATGCCATTTTATTTTTGGTGTGTTTTCTAATTTTTCCATTTAGGTTTTCAATGAGGTTAGTGGTGTAGATGATTTTTCTGATCTCTAATGGAAAGTCAAAGAATACAGTAAGTTCATCCCAGTTACGTTGCCAAGATTGAACCGCGTATGGATATTTATCATTCCACTTTTCTGCAAATCGCTCCAGTTCTACTGCTGCCATTTCCTTATTAGGGGCGTTATAGATGTGCTTC
>CALKZS010000069.1 GCA_938002835.1 uncultured Dokdonia sp.
GGCGTATCTGTATAGGCAAGAATATTATCTATATCTACATTAGTTAATGCAGGAAAAGAGTTCATTACTTTTTTTCCGTTTGCTTCAAAAATGCTTATTGCCTGAGCATCTCCAGAGTTGATAAGACCTTGACTGTTCTTAATCCATTTATACAACCACTCACGGTCATATTTTTCGGAAACTCCGTGCAATTGAGGCCCTGTCATATCTTTATATAGCTTATGACAAGCGGCACAGTTTGCATTAAAAAGTGATTTTCCTGCTTTTGCATCTGCTTCTTGAGCAAATAGAGAGGAAGAGAAAGCAATAATTAAAACTACAGCGAGTGCAATTATTTTTGAGAATGAATGTTGGCGTTTAACCTGTATCATAATTGGTATTGAATTAGCTTCAAAAAGATGGCACGATTTTTACATCTTCACTAATGTTAATTAAGCGTTAAAGTCGTACACAAAACAGTATGCAAAAATAATACTTACACCGCAGTTTATTTACGACTAGAAACGTCATATTATTAATTTATAATAGTTCTAAATAATAAATTTAATTTGTTTAAGTTTTTATAATTTACCTTTGCATTAAATACCTTAGTTATGAACTTATTTACATTCAAAAATATAATATTTTCAATGGTTTTTACGGTTGTATTTTCAACATTTTTGAAAGCTCAACAAGGAGAAACCACCGTACATCAAGACACTCTTATCACGCATCTCCTTAAAACACAATTCCAAATGATTAAGGAAGACAAGCTCTCTGATCGTTATAAAATACAGCTTTATTCTGGAGATGTAACTACAGCGAGTCGCACCTTAAAAAAATACAGAACTTCATTAGGAACTTGGACCGCATCTATAAAACACGAAACCCCAAACTATAAGGTTTGGGTGGGGAACTTTAGAAATAAATTAGAGGCAGAGCGCGCCCTAGAAGCCATTGCAGAAAAATTTGCTGGTGCTTTTATATTTAAGCCCACTAAGTAGCATTTACTATTTTTCTCTTACCATTTAAACGTCCTTCATTCTAAATGTTTGGACGTTTCTTTTTGTATAAATATCATCATATACAGTCACAAAAAAATTATAGTAGCTCACTAAAAAATACTTTTAACTCATAAAGCATTCATTTTGAGTGATAAAGTTAATCCTCTAATTGATAGACCCAACTATTCGCTTTCGCGAAAGTGTATAAAAAAACCGCCTAACATTATTGCTAGACGGTCATATCAATTATAAATAGAAGTTTTTATTTCAATTTTTTCTTAATAGCCACTTCTTGGAACGCTTCTATCACATCATCAATCCTGATGTCGTTATAGTTTTTAATTTGCATACCACAATCATATCCTTTTGCAACTTCTTTTGCATCGTCTTTAAAGCGCTTAAGTGTTGCAAGTTCTCCTGTGTAAACTACAACTCCTTCACGTATAAGACGGATACTAGAGTTTCTAAAGATCTTACCATTAGTTACCATACAACCTGCAATAGTTCCTACTTTAGAAATCTTGAATGTCTCACGTATCTCTGCCGTACCCGTAATTTCTTCTTTCATTTCTGGAGAAAGCATTCCCTCCATCGCATCTTTAAGGTCATTAATAGCATCATAAATAATAGAATATGTACGGATATCTATTTCTTCTTTATCTGCAACCATTCTAGCATTACCCGCTGGCCTTACATTAAACCCTATTATTATCGCATCTGATGCAGAAGCAAGCAACACATCACTTTCTGTAATGGCGCCCACTCCTTTATGTATAATATTTACTGCAATCTCTTCTGTAGATAATTTCTGGAAACTATCTGTTAGTGCTTCTACAGATCCATCAACATCTCCTTTAAGAATAATATTAAGTTCTTTAAAGTCTCCAAGTGCAATACGACGTCCTATTTCATCTAATGTTATATGACGTTGTGTACGTACATTTTGCTCACGTTGTAGCTGTGCTCTTTTAGTAGCGATATCTTTTGCTTCACGCTCGTCTACCATTACTGCAAATTTATCACCTGCTTGAGGCGCTCCATCCAGACCTAATACTGATACTGGTGTTGATGGCCCTGCTTTTTTGATTTTTTTACCACGTTCGTCGTGCATTGCTTTTACCTTACCAGATGTTGTACCTGCAAGTAAGAAATCTCCAACCTGAAGCGTACCACTTTGCACTAAAATAGTAGATACATAGCCACGTCCTTTATCAAGGAAAGCTTCTACTACTGTACCACTTGCATTTCTATCAGGGTTAGCCTTAAGCTCCAGAAGCTCTGCTTCCAAAAGCACTTTTTCTAAAAGTTCTTTTACACCTGTTCCTTGCTTTGCAGAAATTTCTTGTGACTGTATTTTACCTCCCCAATCTTCTACAAGAAGATTCATTTGCGCAAGTCCTTCTTTTATCTTTTCTGGATTTGCCGCTGGCAAGTCAATTTTATTTATAGCAAAAACTATCGGTACGCCCGCTGCTTGTGCGTGAGATATTGCTTCTTTTGTTTGAGGCATTATATCATCATCTGCAGCAACAACAATGACTGCGATATCTGTTACTTGCGCTCCACGAGCACGCATCGCTGTAAAGGCTTCGTGACCTGGTGTATCTAAGAAAGCAATCTTCTGACCTCCTTCTAGCTGTACTCCATAAGCACCAATGTGCTGGGTGATTCCTCCGCTCTCTCCTGCAATTACATTTTCTTCACGTATGTAATCCAGTAATGATGTCTTACCGTGATCTACGTGACCCATTACGGTTACAATAGGAGCTCTCTCTATAAGATCTTCTGGATTATCTATCACTTCTTCGATAGCATCTTCAAGATCTGCCGTCACAAATTCTACTGAGTAACCAAATTCTTCTGCAACGATAGACAATGTCTCTGCATCTAGACGTTGATTCATCGTTACCATCATACCAAGAGACATACACGCAGATATAATTTGAGTAACCCCCACATCCATCATTGTAGCCACTTCACTTACAGTTACAAATTCTGTAACCTTAAGGATTTTACTTTCTGCATCTTGTTGTGCCAGATCATCTTCGGTCTTCTGACGGTGTTGATCACGTTTATATCTACGATACTTAGCACCTTTACCTTTATTAGATTTTCCTTGAAGTTTCTCAAGAGTTTCTCTAATTTGTTTTTGTACTTCTTCTTCTGTAGGTTCTGCCTTAACAACACGTCCTCTTCCTTTTCCTGAGTTTCCTCTATTGTTGTTATTACCTCTATTATTACCACCACCACGGTTATTATTACCAGCTGGTTTTCCTCCACCAGTAGTTCCTGGTTTGGTTATACGACGACGACGTTTTTTCTTATCGTCTGAAGAAGATGTTTTCTTTTCTGGTTTCTTAAACTTAGATAAGTCAATTTTTTGACCTGTAAAGTTAGGGCCATTTAATTTTTTATAATCCGTCTTTAAAACCTCATCCCCTAAACGAACTTCTCTTTCTTCCTTTTTAGGTTCCTCTACTGGTTTTTCAGTTTGCTTTGGAGTAGAAACTTTAGGAGTTTCTTTTTTTGCAACTGGCACCTCAGAATTTTTAGGTGTCTCTACTTTTTTATCAACCTTTGGAGTTTCTTTTGGTGTTTCCCTAGGCTTTTCTACAATAGGAGGCGTTGGTATTTTTTCTTTAACGACTGGTTTTTCGATCTTCTTACCCTCTTTCTTTACTGGCTCTACACGAGCAGATTTCTTGTCGAGATCAATTTTACCTACTTGCTTTGGTCCGTCAAGCTGTGCTTTAGCTTTTACAACCTCTTGCTTTTTTACTACTTCGGCTTTCTCCTCAGTCTCCTCTTCACGAGCAGCACGCAGTGCTTCTTTTTCTTTTTGCTTTTCTACAGCAACTTCTTTAGAAGCTACTTTTTTATTGGCATCTGTTTGAAATTCACCCGAAAGCACCTCGTAAATTTCATTTGAAATTTTCGTAGTCGGACGCGCTTCTATCTCAATACCTTTAGAGTCTAAAAACTCTACGGCACGATCTAGAGAAATATTTAATTCTCTTAATACCTTGTTTAATCGCATTTTTGCTGCTGCCATAAACTGCTCTACTAACTAATAATTATATTCTTTATCTGCTTTATATCTAATTGCAGATTTTTTATTCTTCAAATTCTTCTTTGAGAATACGCATTACATCAAGCACGGTTTCCTCTTCAAGATCAGTACGACGTACTAAATCTTCTACATCTTGCTCCAACACACTTCGTGCTGTATCAAGACCTATTGCGGCAAAGGCTTCTATTACCCATCCCTCTATTTCATCAGAGAATTCCGTAAGCTCTACATCTTCCTCTACACCTTCTCTATATACATCAATCTCATATCCAGTAAGTTGCCCTGCAAGACGTATATTATGACCTCCACGGCCTATTGCTTTACTCACCTCTTCTGGCTTGAGAACTGCTTGCGCTGTCTTATTTTCTTCGTCTATCTTAATACTTGTAATGCGCGCAGGGCTTAAAGCTCTGGTGATATACAAATTTAAGTTATTCGTATAGTTTATTACATCTATATTTTCATTACCTAACTCACGAACAATACCGTGTATACGAGATCCCTTCATACCCACACAGGCTCCTACAGGATCTATACGATCATCATATGAATCTACTGCTACTTTTGCTTTTTCTCCTGGAATACGAACCACATTTTTAACTGTAATTAATCCATCAAAAACCTCAGGTATTTCAGACTCAAATAACTTCTCTAAAAACAATGGAGAAGTACGGGACATAATAATAGCGGGCTTATTACCCCTTAGCTCTACGGTCTCAATCACACCACGTACATTCTCTCCTTTTCGGAAAAAGTCTGATGGTATTTGACGATCTTTTGGCAAAATAATTTCGTTCCCATCATCATCTAACAATATAATAGCTCTGTGACGAATATGATGAACTTCTGCTGTATACAACTCACCTTCGAGCTCTTTAAAGCTCTTATAGATATTTGTATTATCGTGCTCGTGTATCTTACTTATCAAATTTTGACGCAGAGCTAATATAGAACGACGTCCTAAATCAATAAGCTTCACCTCTTCTGACACATCTTCCCCTACCTCAAAATCTTCTTCTATCTTACGTGCATCTGTAAGTGAGATCTCTTCATTGTCATCTTCTACTTCTCCATCTGCAACAACGACTCTGTTACGCCATATCTCAAGATCTCCTTTATCTGGGTTAATAATGATATCAAAGTTATCATCACTACCAAAACGCCTTTTAAGTGTACTTCTAAAGACCTCTTCTAAGATAGCCATTAAGGTTACACGATCAATTAATTTATCGTCCTTAAATTCTGAAAAAGAATCGATTAACGCTAAATTTTCCATATCAATAAATTTCTTAAAATTTAATCATCACTTTTGCTTCTGCAATATCTGCGTAAGCAATTTTTTCTACTTTTTCCACAGTAACTTTTCCTTTACCTATTGGCTTAGGCTCTCTTGCTTTCCAAGATAAAGTTACGTCATTATCTGTTGCTTGGTCAAGTAATCCCTCTACTTTATTACCAGAAACTGTTTTTACAGATAAACTTCTTCCTAAGTTTTTTTTGTATTGTCTAGGTAATAGAAGCGGACTTGTTGCTCCAGCAGACATCACTTCTAAAGAAAAATCTTCTTCTTCTCTATCAAGATTATGCTCAACCTTTCTACTCACTGCAATACAATCTTCAACTTTAACACCTTGATCTCCATCTATGACGACTTTAATCTCGTTAGCCCCCTGAATATCAAGACTTATCAAAAACAACGATGCGTTTTCACTAAGTACTTCTTCTAATAAATCTGTTACTTTTTGCTTCAACATATAAGCCTATAAAAAGAGGGGACCGCTGTCCCCTCTGTAATTCTTTGTCTTTCAACGGTGCAAATATACTATAAATTTTTCAGTTTAAAAAGTAGTATTATTCCCTATTTATTTTATAAATTTAGGAAGCTCCCTGCTTAACTATGGCATTGCTCCATAGCAGATTGTCATACTTCGTTCTAAACAACAAAGTATTAACTATAATATTAGATGTTATGATAACTGAAATATTAGTGCCCACAGACTTCTCCGAACAAGCAGAAAATGCATTACGTGTAGCTGCAGATTTAGCTAAAAAAACAAGGCGGAAATACACCTCCTGCATATGTTAAATTTACCTATATCTCTTGTTGATGGACCAGCAGGAACCATAAAAAGCGATTTACCCGAGGCATTGTTTTTTATGAAACTTGCGCATCAAAAATTGAGACCGTTGCAAAAGATTAGTTAGACTAGGAAATTTTTTATTTTTTTTGTTCAAAACTTAGTCGATTTTTCGATTTCATTTTAGTTTTAGAGCATAAATGAGTGTTTTTAAGGCTCATTTTCTCTTAATTTTTAGCATTAGACGCCAATCTATAAGTGTATTTATTTGTGTGAAAAATGTACGTTTGATCTTACGAGAACGTATATCGCAAATACTATCGGCTAAAGTGGGGTGTTGTACTAGTTCCATAGAAAAAAGATACAAAATGTATCCAATTTAAATAAGCCCTTGCAACGGTCTCTCCTAGTCTAACTAATCTTTTGCAACGGTTTCAGAATGGGACATAATAGTACAATCGTGAGAGACATTTTATAATTAAAAATGTGTGCATACACAAAAATGAATGTGAAGCTGTAGAATACTAATCTGAATCTTTTTTCCCAGAACCCTTTTATATCTTGATACGTGCTTTCAAAAGAACATATCTAGGCAAAAGCCTATAGCTAGAATTTGTAAACCCTGTATCATTGATAGATATATTATTGTAATTTTGAACATCAAATAAATTTTTGCCTTCAACAGTAAGCGATAATTTATTTTTAATGACCTCATAGCTAGTTTTAAGATCTGCGAAATAAAAAGAGTTTGTAGTACTTATTGAATTAAAGTTATATCGCTCCATATTTAGATTGATATTAAGTTTACTTATTGGAGTGTAAACAACGTCAATAAAACTCTGATTTCTTATATTTTTATTCGTTTCATTTATTGTAATCCTATTATCAATCCAGCTTGTTCCTATATGAAAGTTTATATCACCTCTAAAAGCAGTTCTTAACTCAACTCCATATTCATAAGAGTCAACAACTACATTTCTTATATTATCATTAACAATGTTTTGATATTCTCGATTAGTATATCCTCCTTTTATTTTTAGATTGCTATCTATAAAATCTAAAAAGATATTTGCATCTGTTTTTAAAAAGAAAAAGTTTCTTCCCTTTTCTTTAAATTGATCTCCTATGGTGTATTGAGGGGTTATTTCATTATTAGAAGTAAAATATTCAAACTCCTTTTGATAATAAAAAGTGGTATTTGAATAAAATGGACTTAATATATTTCCTAATGTATAATTTGTAAAAAAAGTTAATGATTGTAGTTGTTCTAAATTATGTATAGCACCCCTATTAAGACTATTAAAATCTGATAATACATACTGCTCTGTGAGATTACGCAACGTTGGACTTTCGCTTTTAAGAGCAATAGAGCCTGTTAAATTGTTATTCTTATTTAAAGATACATCAAAACCTATTGTGGGATTGATCACAAAACTATTATCACGTGTTTTTATATCTTCATTTTCTAAGTAATTGTTATTATGAAGAACTTCTAGCTCTCCATTAATTCCTAATGCTCCTATGGTATAATTATAACTTGTCTTAGCATATATATTTAAAAGATTGTATTTAAAATCATTTTGAAAGCTATTAGATAATGCATTTTGTATCACATCTTCATCGCTAAGCAATTGAAAATTAGAATCAAGAGTGTTTTGTGTCCAATTTGAACCAAAGCTAGCTTTAAACAAACGCTTGTTTTTTAGTCTTTTTAAAAAATCGGCTTCTATTTTCAAAAATGTCAATGAGTGTTTACTATCTTGAGAAATAGATGATACACCTGTATCTTCTTCAAAAAAATCTTCAAATGCATATTGATTTGTCGTATATTCTTGAGGTTTCTCACTATAAGAAAAATCTCCTTTTACTTGAAAAACACTCGTTTTATTAATCTTTTTTGTAAAAATAGCACTATGAGATGTTGTTAACTGATCTTCAATTAATCGTTCTGTAGAAG
>CALKZS010000070.1 GCA_938002835.1 uncultured Dokdonia sp.
ATTGATCTAGATATTGGTAGAACTCAACAAACACGTGTCGCTGACGCTAGGTCGCATTCCAAGATCAGCCAAAAACAAGTTTTGACTAATCCCGAAATGGATAAGAAAAAATGAATCAGACAGAGTTTAAATTACACACCCAAGTAGAATAAAAAAGTCGAATAATATAACTATTATCCGACTTTCCATTTCTTATGAAATGATTGTTAGTTGTTATAAGTATATCTTATAGCTTCCGTCAGCTTGTTCTACAAAAGGAACATAGTTACCTGATACTATTTGAAACTTGATGTGCTTGCCATCTTTTGTTTTAATATCAGCTTTACTGTCACCATAATAAAAACGAGAGTTTTTAACACCATCTACATAAATTTCTATTTTTGGTTTTTCAGCTTTATCTAAAGAAACAACATTAGATGTGTTTTTAGGCATTAAACGTTGTACAACAACTTTAGATGCTTCGATAGGATCTTTATCTTTATATTGAAAAGTAACATCTTTAATAGTGAAATTATATAAATAATCAGGCTCATTAGTGTCTATAAAAGTTGTTTCTTCAGAAGTAAAACTAGCTAGCGCGCTAGTCTTTTTTAAAGTATTAGTAATACCAGTAGTCCATAAGTCAAAAAGCCCAGTATTCTCTTTTATAATAGCTGCATATTCTTCTGCTTTTTTATAATCTCCTTTTAGAATAGAAGCAGAAGTGAGATTTGCATAAATAACTTTGTTTTTTACTTTGTCTTTCACCTTTTTTCCAAAGTCTACAGAGATTTGGGAATTCCAGTACGTTATAGCTTTGTCTAATGCAGGAATATCTGTTGGGTTAGCAATAATAGCTGCAATTAACGGATTTGATGCTTCTGTAAAAGCAGCTGCAGCTCCATCTTTTGTTTTCTTGAAAACTCCGAAAGGTAATTCTTCTTTAGATTTTCCAGAAATCAAGTATGATTGTTCGTTAATGTATTTATTAGCATAATCTGTTACAACTTGAGCATAGACAATTTTTTGTTGTTCTTTTGAGCCAGAAAATGAATATTCGGAAGCATTTACATTATTATTTATAAGTTTACGATCAAATGTTATAATTTGATTGTCTGCAGTTTTTAATAATAAATGGTAGGTTCCTTCTACAGCAACAAGCCCTGCGCTTGATGTAGGTCTGCCTCCTTTAAAAGCGACTACAAGATTGAGATCTGCATTTTCTATTACTGTTTCTAGACCTGGAACTTCAATACTTTGTGTAGTTGAGGTAAGTGTTGGGTATTCGTCAGTGGCTTCGTGCCCCCAGAATTCGCCATCATCTTGTAGTTCATAACTAATAGTTTTAAAACTTTTGAATGCTTCGGGTTGGTCAAAGTTTACCGTAATATCATATTTAGAGACATTGGCTTTTTGGGCGTTGCTTGTTAGACCAATAAGTGCGATAGTGCACAAAATAATTTTTTTCATTTATGATTGTTTAGTTGTGTCCTTACCAAAAGTGATGCCACAAGTTGTTTTAAAAAATGTCTTTTTAAGAAAACTTAATTATTCCCAAGAAATATAGTCTCCCACCTCGAGAAGCCATTCTTGAGCAAGGCCAGCATTTATTTCAAGAACATATTGAGCTGGAACTTGTGATGATAGTATAGTCTCATCCATAGGTTTTGCATCTTCAGAGAAGCTCACTATTTTACTGTCACGATCAATATATACTAGATCTAAAGGAATACGAGTATTTTTCATATGAAATGTTTGTATATCCTGTATATCTTGTACAAATAACATTCCTTGATTTGTTGCGAGCATATTACGATTCATTAGGCCTATTTCTCGGTCATAATCCGTATCGGCAATCTCAATATCTATAGATCGTATCTCTTGACCATCTGCCTTAAAAAGAGTAAGTGTACCTTCTTTTTTAAATGGAGGTTCTTCATATGGTATTACAGTATTGTCATTACTACTATTTTTACAGGCAATACACGTAAAAAAACATATTAGTAATAATAGGAAATATTTATGAAGTCGCATCAGTTGTCTTTTTAGTAAGTGCAGTAAATACAAAGTACAATCCTATAAGTATAAAGGGTATACTAAGTACTTGTCCAGTGTTGAGATTAAAAATCCAATCTTCTCGGCCTTCTACTTGTTCTCTTTTAAAATTTTCTACAATAAGGCGTACCGTCATTAATAATAAAAGGAAAAGACCAAATAATAATCCTGGTTTTTTACTAGCATTTGTTTTCCAGTAGAGTACAAATAATATTATAAATACAAATACATACCCAAAGGATTCCATTAATTGACCTGGATAGCGGTATGGAATAGCACTTATAATCTCTGCAAATTGTGGGTCATTTGTAAGTGCTTGATATGCTTTTGCAGGTGCTTTTATGTTGGTAAGAGACACTGCGCGACGTTCTGAAATTTCATCTTGTATAAATTGGATACCTAAAGCACCATCAGTAATTTTTCCAACCATTTCAGAGTTTAGAAAGTTGCCTATACGTACAAAAATAGCTCCAGAGGCAGTTGTGATAACGACTCTATCTAAAATCCATAAGACAGATTTGTGAAGCACTTTTTTATTGTAAATCCACATCCCTATTATCACTGCAATGGCAGCTCCGTGACTTGCAAGGCCTCTAAAACCTGTGAATTCAAAATCTGGCACAAAACGAAAAGGTAAAAACACAGAAAGTGGATCTTCCCATAATAACTCAGTTTGATAAAATAAAACGTGACCAAGTCTAGCACCTACTAAGATAGAAACAACGGCATATATAAGTAAACTATCAAGTTTTGCTAAAGGAATTTGTTCTTTAATGAACATTCTTTTCATTAAGTAAAAGCCTATAGAAAAAGCTACCACAAACATTAAGCTATAAAAATGGATCGTAATAAATCCTAAGTCTAAGCCAGAGGTAGGATTCCAAGTGATTTTAAGTGGGAGTAGTAATATGTTCATTATATTATTTTGTAATTTTTTTAAACTTCTTTCCGTTTATGTAAATATAGGAACCTTTTTTTCGGATATCCTTTTCTTTTGTGACAGATGTTATAAGATGACCTATTTCTGGTTGCATATATACTTTTATTTTATGATTTTCCGGAGAATCTATCTCTATGGTATATGTATCATAACTAATATATCTTACCTCTAATTGTATGGGGAAAGTGATGTCATTTGCTAATGTTATACTTACTTTCCCTTCAATATCTGATGAATAATATTTTTTTGGATTAATGTAAGTGTTAAGAAAAATATTTGCAGGAATGGGTATGTGATCGTAAGTATTTACATCTATATCAATAGTAAAAGTAAATGTATTGGGTGGGGATTTTGTGATATCAGCATTAGAATGCTCTAGATTAGGAATCTCAGAGAATTCAAGAATTGTTTTGTACCCTTTTTGATGATATATTCCATTTCCTTCTCGCCCTTCACCGCCTACATCTGTAGAATAATTGTAATCAAAAAAACCATTATTAAAATTGTATCTTTCTGAAGCAAAATATGACGCATTATCATCTACAGCGCTTGTATATTTACCGTCTAGTTTAGGAATGGTTCCACAACTAAAAAGTAGTAATAGAAGTATATATATACTAGAATGGGTATTCATTATTTATTTCTTTTCTCTGGTACAGGATCATATCCTGTTTTACTCCAGGGGTGGCAAGAAAAAATACGTTTTATAGAAAGCCATCCTCCAGATATAAGACCGTGTCTTTCTAATGCTGTTTTTGTATAGTGAGAACAGGTGGGTGTGTACCTGCAAGAACTAGGAGTCCAGGAAGAAATAAACTTTTGGTAAAACCAAATAATTCCTAAAAAAGGAGCAACAGCTATTTTTTTTATAGAACTCATTAATTAACCGTAAATGTGGTTCCTTCACGACCATCTTTAAGCTGGATCCCTAATTCAATAAGCTCATCACGTATTTTATCACTTAACGCAAAGTCTTTATTTTCTCTCGCTTCTTTGCGCAGTTTTATAAGTAACTCAACAGTTCCGTTAAGTTTTGAGTCGTCCGCTTTCGCGAAAGCGTCACCATTTTCGAGCCCTAAAACATCAAACACAAATGCATTCATTGTGTTAATGAGCAATTTTAGGTCGTTTTCTGTGAGCTCAACTTTTCCATCTTTTACAAGGTGTATCTGTTTTACACCGTCAAAAAGATGAGCAATGAGAATAGGTGTGTTAAAATCATCATTCATTGCATTGTAGCAAGACTGTTTCCAGGCAGCAACGTCAAATGTACTTTTATTAGATGTTTGTAAGCTTTTTGCAATTTTAAGAGCTTCCATTAGTCTGTTAAAGCCTTTTTCACTCGCTAGTAATGCATCGTTGCTAAAATCCATAATGCTACGATAACTAGTTTGTAAGATGAAAAATCGTGCAACACTTGGAGCAAAACCTTTTGTTAAATGTTTACTTTCTCCAGTAAATATCTCACCGGGGTTAATGCTGTTTCCAGTGCTTTTTGCCATTTTTTGCCCATTAAGTGTGAGCATATTTGCGTGCATCCAGTATTTTACGGGTTCTTTGCCAAGTGCAGCCTCATTTTGGGCAATCTCACACTCGTGATGCGGAAACTTAAGATCCATACCACCACCGTGTATATCAAATTGTTCTCCTAAATATTTTGTGCTCATTGCAGTACATTCAAGATGCCATCCGGGAAAACCATCTCCCCAAGGAGAAGGCCAGCGCATTATGTGTTGCGGTTCGGCTTTTTTCCATAAAGCAAAATCTTGCGGATTTTCTTTTTCGCTTTGTGAAGTGAGCGCGCGTGTATTTGCAATCATATCTTCTAGCTTTCTGCCAGAAAGTTTACCATACTCGTGATCTTTATTAAACTTTACTACATCAAAATATACAGAACCATTTTTTTCATAAGCATAGCCATTTACTATTATCTTTTTGATAAGTTCTATCTGCTCAATAATGTGACCTGTCGCTGTGGGCTCAATACTAGGTGGTAAGAAATTAAATTTATTTAAGATGTTATGAAAGTCTACAGTATACTGTTGTACTACTTCCATAGGTTCAATTTTTTCTAAACGAGCTTTTTTTGCAATCTTATCTTCACCTTCATCTGCATCGTCTGTAAGGTGACCAGCATCTGTAATATTACGAACGTATCTTACTTTGTATCCTAGATGTTTTAGGTATCTAAAGATCATATCAAAACTCATAAATGTGCGCACATTACCTAGGTGCACATTACTATATACCGTAGGGCCGCATACATACATACCTACATATCCTTCTAAAAGGGATTCAAAAGGTTCTTTTTTTCCTGTAATAGAATTGTAAATCGTAAGTTGTTGCTCTGTATATAAAGGCATTTGTTGTATTATTTTTTATGATATAACGAAGTTATTAAATATCTTGATTGTAGAATCCAAAAAAGCGGTCACTTTTACAAGAAACCGCTTTTTTTGAAATGTGTTACGCTTTCGCGAAAGCGAAAAACACTTTAATTACAGGGAAATGGACAAGAGTTTAATTCTTCTATTCGTTAACCTAGGTAGTCTCCACTCCATAAAAAGAGAATTAGTCAGGAGACTTGATTTTTAATAAAATAGCAATATTGATAACAATTAACCCGAAGCCGACAGTGATGAAAGTTAATAGCGACCAAAGATATTTTCCTTTTAACTCATATTGATTCACTAATCTAAAGGTCCAGAAAACAAGAAATGCTCTCAAGATAAGATGGAAAGCAAATATGTAAAATCGATTACTACCTCTAAGTCCAGATATCTGATCGAACACATCACCTATACTTAGAGGAATGAATAATAAAATAGTAAATATAACTCCTACTATAAGTGGAATATACGTCGGTTTCTTTTTGCTTTCAGATAACTCCATTTTTGTTATATAGTTTGTTTAAAATGAAATAAATATCTTAGAATGCTGTTTCTAATTTGATATAGTCTAAAAATTCTCTTTTAGTAGCTATGTCTTTAAATTTACCACCAAACTCACTAGTAACGGTACTACTTTCTATATCACGTATACCACGACTATTTACGCAAAGATGTTTTGCATCTATAACACAGGCAACATCATCTGTCCCTAGTACATTTTGTAACTCTTGAACTATTTGCATTGTAAGACGTTCTTGTACTTGTGGTCGTTTTGCATAATAATCTACAATACGATTCATTTTACTAAGGCCTACAACAGTACCATTTGATATATATGCTACGTGAGCTCTTCCTATAATAGGGAGTAGGTGATGCTCACAAGTAGAATAAACAACGATATTTTTTTCTACAAGCATCTCTCCATACTTATATTTATTATCAAAAGTAGAAGCTTTAGGTTTTTTTGCAGGATTAAGTCCGCCAAAAATTTCATTTACAAACATCTTTGCTACTCGGTTAGGGGTTCCTTTAAGACTGTCATCTGTTAGGTCCATCCCTAGGGTTTCAAGTATGCTTGCTACATCTTTTTTGATGCTCTCTATTTTTTCTGAGTCACTAAGTTTAAATGCGTCTTCTCTAAGAGGGTTTGCTGCACTTGTAGCTATGTGATTATCTCCTAAGTTTTTATCTAAAAAATCTTGTTTGTCTGATTGTGCCACTCTGTCTAAATCTGTCTTCATTTATATTATCCCTCTTTAATAAGGTGCAAATGGGTGTTTTTTAGCTATTAAAAAACATATTAATAATTACTTCAAAATTATGACCTATTTATAGGTAATGGAACCCTAAGTCGTATTGATTTTTAAAGGCTTGCAAAGATAACAAATTAGTGAGTTAATTTATGGATTGTAATTGCTGTATCACTTGGTCTCTATAGCTTCGACTTATAGGAATTGCTTTTTTTGCAATAGTGATGTGCTCATATGTGAAGCTTGAGATTTTTTCTACAGCGACAATAAAGGATCTATGTATGCGTAAAAATAGATGTGATGGCATTTTTTCTAAGACAGTTTTCATTGTCTCACGAGTAATAACGACCTCTTTTAAAGTATGAATTTTTAAATAGTCTCCTATGCTTTCTATATATAAAATATCTTGAAAGTTAACTTTTATCATCTTGCGCTCTGATCTAAAAAACGTGAAAGTAGATTTGTTTTCAAGAGTAGGTTTTGTGATTACTTCTTTATAAAATTTTTGTAATGCTTTTATTAATCTTTCTAGTGATATAGGTTTAAGAAGATAATCTACCGCTTGTAGGTCAAAACCTTCTACTGCATATTCTCTGTATGCAGTGGTAAAAATAATCTTGGTATTTCCTTGAATAGCACGAGCAAACATTAACCCTGTGATTTCTGGCATATTAATGTCTAAAAAGATGAGATCTATTTCTTGATTACATAGAATACTAAATCCTTGAGTTGCACTTTTACAACTTTCGATAAGATTGATTTGGTCAATTTTAGAGAGATGTGTTTCTAAAATCTCTCTAGCCATAGGCTCATCATCTATTAGTATTGCATTGTAAATCTTCATTATGTTAACGTGATTTCTAGATGGAGATAAAACCAATTTTCTTTTTTCTTAGTTGTAAGTATAAAGTGATTAGGATAAATAGCTTCTAGTCGCTTTTTACTGTTTTCTAACCCTAAACCGTGATTTTCTGTTTGAGTTTTTAAGTAATTAATAGTATTCTTTATTTTAAAAATAAGCTTTTCATTTGAGACGTTGAGCTTAATATCTACTTCTATAAAATCTTCAATGATACTGCCGTGCTTAAACGCGTTTTCGATAAAGGCTATAAATAACATAGGAGGGACCTCAATATCTTTTTTTATAATATGATTGAAATTAACTTTAAGCAAATCCTTAAATCTCACGTGTTCTAATCCTATATACGATTGTATATATCTTACCTCTTCTGTAATTGAAACCTTAGGTTTGTCTATTTGATTAAGTGTGTAATCTAATAAATTGGAAAGCTTTAATATAAGATCAGGAGTGTCTTTAGACTCTTGTAAGGCAGCACCATAAATGGTATTAAGTGTATTAAACAAAAAATGAGGGTGTATTTGTTTTTTTAGAAGAGAGAGTTCTCTTTTTTTTAATAAAAGTTCACCTTCTAACAGTTTTTTTTCTAAGAGTGTATTTTGATTTGTTGTTTTGTAACTATGTTTTAATAACTCTGCAAATGAAAACAAACCAACGACAAGATAAACCAGTATAAAGACAAATAGAAAATTACGAGTTAATAATGGCATATTATTCATATCATAATTGAACAAAAAAATAAAATTGATGAATGTCAGAATTATAATGAGAAATAAAGATCCTATTATAGTATAAACCAGATAAAAACCAAATCGCACATATTTTTTTTTTAATAGATATGTAGGTGTTAAATGGTAAGCAATTGTATATGTAGCTATTATGGTTATGGGTAATAAGCTAGATGCAAATGTGATGGTAAAATTTTCATTATTAGAAGAATAGCTAAAGAAATATATGTAAAATAACCATACAAGTAACCATAGAGTTAGATGTAAAGGAATTAATGTTATTCTTTTAAGAAGTACTTTGAGCATTTTACAAAGATTGTAATTTTTAGGTCTTTGTATGTAAATAAGCGATAAATAACATCTTTAACCTTATATATTACCTAATATTTAATGGATTTGTATTTCAAGTTGTTAAATATGTTGATTATGCTTTTTATTCCTGGGTTAGTCGCTTTATTCTTTTTGGGAATGAATAGTAGGATAATTTTACGGCAACAAATTTATTATATATACCAATTGAACAAATACAATTTTATAAAATGAGAACTTTTGAAATCATCTTACTTGTTATTTGTACACTTATGCCTTTAATGTGCTTTAAAAGAATGTCATTTACTACAAGATGTGTAGCTTCCATAAGTCTCATTGTAATATTAGTCTTGCATTATACTATAGAAGGGCATCGATGGCAAATGTATTTAGCATACATTATAATTGTATGTAGTGTTTTCTTTTTAATTAGGAATAAAAAAATAAATATCACCAGTATTTTCAAGAAGATAATTTTAAGCTTTTTATATTTAGTAATATTAGGATTTACTTGGTTATTCCCAGTAGTATTACCAGTTTTTGAATTGCCCGAATTGAAAGGTGAATACAGTATTGGTTCTCGTGAGATTTATTTTAAAGGAGTATATAATGAAGTTATAACTCCTGATAAAGATGACAAAAGAGAGTTAAAGCTTAAAGTATGGTACCCGGCAGATGTTAACAAGGAACCTAGAGATGTTTATCTTGATGAGGCAGAAAGATCAGGGCTTGGAGTAAAATATGGACTTCCTAAAAGTACATTTAGTTACCTTGATCAAGTTGAAACAAATACATTTAAAGAGCCCCCAGTTGTTTCAGGTAAATTCCCAACTCTTGTTTTTTCACACGGACAATATTCAAATGCCACAGCTTATTATTCAATTTTAGAACAAATTGCAAGCCAGGGTTATATAATTGTAGTAATCAATCATACCTATGAAAGTGTTGCTACAAAATTCTCAGAAGATCAAATCGTCTATTTTGATAAGGAGTTTGATGCTAGAAATATAAACAAAGAAATGAGAGACTTAGCTTGGTCTAAAAACCAAGAGTTCTTAAATGCAGATTCTCAAGAGTTGAAAGAAGTGATTGTTAAAAGTTTAATAGATAATTATGTAGCGTCTGAGATAACTAAGCGTTGGAGTAAGGATATTAGTGCGGTAGTGAGCTACCTAGAGACACTCAATGATTCTAAGTTTTTTCGAGGACATATTGATCTTGACAAAATAGGACTGTTAGGTCATTCTCAAGGTGGAGCAGCAATAGTAGAGACTTTACTGGATAATGATGGGATTATTGCAGGAGTTAATTTAGACGGTGTTCAATGGGGGTCTGTAATTCACAAGACTATAGAACAGCCTCTATTACTATTATCTTCAGATTGGCCAGAATATCATCCAGATTATAATGCTATTATTTATAACGATAAGACAGTAAAATCTTTTGAAAGCATTGTATTAAAAGAGTCTGGACATTCTAGCTTTATGGACATTCCTTATGTTATCAATATTCCAGGTATAAATGAGGCGGGAACAATTGATAAAATTGAAGCCAGTACAATCATTTCCGATTTAATTGTTTCTTTTTTTAATGTTCATATGAAAGAGGAGCAAGAGGCTTGGAATGAAATGATTTCAGAAAAATCAGAATCTATTATAGTTAAAAAAAGAATTTTATAACTTAAAAATGCTCAGCAGTATATTAACCTTAAAATTAAATATTATGTCACAAATTTTTGATCGTATTAATGAAGGAGGACCTGTATTTATGGTCCCTATTCTAATTGTGTTGCTCGCTGTTATTACTCTATTTGTTCTTGGTCTAATAGGTAAAAAGAACATTAGAGATACTATAGAGCTTAATGGTCATTTAAGTTTATTTGCTTTAATGTGGGGACTCTTAGGATCTACATTAGGACTCATTCAAGCTTTTGATGCAATAGAAGGAAGTGGAGAGATATCACAACCTATAATGGCAGGAGGTCTCAAAGTTGCTTTGTTAACAACAGTTTTTGGGCTATTTTGCTTTGTAATTGCAAGAGTTACAATGATAGTACTCACTATAAAAATACAACGAGCAGAAGTACTTTAAAAAGTACCAGTAATTCCGGCACGTCCTAAACCTACATTAAAATTCCAAGTAATACCATTGTTTTTGGTTCCGTCTGGATAAAGGTTTTTCTGGCTCATATAATTGTCTATACTATCTACAATAAGAATACTTAATGCAGAACTTAAGGCAATATCTGTGAGCCAGTGAGCACCTTTCCATAAACGTTGAAGAGGAGCAATAGATCCTACAGTGTAAATCCCTGCTTTTATCCAGGTGTTATCAAACTGCTTTGCAACAGAATGTGCTACAGTTACCGAAAGAATAGTATGTCCAGAAGGAAAAGCACGCCATCTTGAACTTCCACTAAAAGGATTGAAGTCAAATTTTCCAAGTTCGCTTTGCGGTCTAGCGCGTCCCACACTTGTTTTTAAAACCGTCTGTAAAAGACCAGCAGCAACAGCAGACGAAGTCATAAGTGCACCAGTTTTACGTACTTTTTCATTTTTTGTAATAAGTCCAAAAAGATAAGTTCCAGCAGTAATTCCATAAGCCACTTGCGGACTCCCAAAACGTTCTCCAAACTCATTTAAAATCTCAGGAACATTATCTCTTTGATTTCTAAAAAAAGTACTAGTCTCATCGTCTACAAAGTAAAGTAGTGCTGTACCACCTACAACAGTTCCAGCAACAATCCAGTCGTCACCTTTCCAACGAGTAGGGCCTAAGTATGTGTGACCTATACCTCCTACGATGGCTTTTGTGTCATATACAGCAAGTTTCCAAATGCTTAATGTGTCTTGTGCTTGAGAAGAAATAGCCGTTTGTGCTTTGCAAAAAATGCTAAATGTACATACTAACAATAAAGTAAATATAGATTTCATTATATATAATATGTTAGTAAATATGCGAGTTAGATTATGTAAAAAGCTTCTTTTTGCGAAGCTCAAAGTTTTGACCTAAGTATACCTTACGTACCATTTCATCTGCAGCCAGTTCTTCAGGTTCTCCGTGTTTTAAAATGCTTCCTTCAAACATTAAATAGGTGCGATCTGTAATGGCAAGTGTTTCTTGCACATTGTGGTCTGTAATAAGGATGCCTATATTTTTATCTTTTAGTTGTGCTACAATGCGTTGTATGTCTTCTACAGCAACAGGGTCTACCCCAGCAAAAGGCTCATCTAGTAATATAAAAGAGGGAGATGTGGCAAGTGCCCGTGCAATCTCTGTACGACGACGTTCTCCTCCAGAAAGTAAATCGCCACGGCTTTTACGTATGTGACCTAGGCTAAACTCTTCTATGAGCTCTTCCATCTTATGAAGCTGTTCTTTTTTAGAGAGCTTCGTGAGTTGAAGTACACTCAAAATATTATCTTCTATGCTTAACTTTCTAAACACAGAGGCTTCTTGAGCAAGATATCCAATTCCATTTTGAGCACGCTTGTACATCGGGTATTTAGTGATCTCTTGTTGGTCCAGATGTATAGTTCCTCCATTAGGTTTTACTAAACCTACGATCATATAAAAAGAGGTGGTTTTTCCAGCACCGTTAGGTCCTAGAAGTCCTACAATTTCTCCTTGATTTACCTCTACAGAAATCCCTTTTACAACCTTTCGGCCTTTGTAGGATTTCATAAGATTTTCTGCACGTAGTTTCATAAGTCGTAAATATACGGAATGCTTTGTTGCTTGTTTAAAAAGATCTTTTAGAAAAGTAATATGCCATCACTCCTTTTTTTTTGTATTATAACGTTTAAAAATAAAAGACATTATAGTAGCAAATAAAATCCCTTGAATGAGAATCCCAATCCAGTCTATAGGGTCTTTACTATAGTAGTTAAATAAAAAAAGACCCAAAGAATGAAAGGTAAAAAACCAAATAAAAAAAATAAAAAATTTATTGACTTTCATTTTTTTCATCCAGCGCCTCCCAATATTCATAAGCTTTTCTTAAGTGAGGAATTACAATAGTTCCTCCAATAAGTGTTCCTATACTTAAGGTTTCCATTACCTCTTCTTTAGTAACATTTTCATTATAACAGCTTTCTAAGTGATATTTTATGCAGTCATCACAGCGAAGCACTGTAGATGCAATAAGACCTAAAAGTTCTTTAGTCTTTACATCAAGTGCTCCTTTTGAAAAAGCATTGGTATCTAGATTAAAAATGCGTTTGACAATTTTGTTATTATCTGCTAGTATTTTGTCGTTCATTTTAGAACGATACTCGTTAAAATCATCTACAATATTGCTCATTGGTGTGCTTGTATATTTGTTACGCTTTCGCGAAAGCGTTAAAAAGTTAGTGTATAAATTACTTGATAAGTATCTCTGAATTACATTTTTCTATTTTTGAAAAATCTTTTACGCAAGTCCTTGCTTTTTTAGTCGACGTTTTTCTCTACGAATAACACCTTTTGAGATAAAAATACTCACCTCATATAATATGATGATAGGTACTGCAACAATAACTTGCGTTGTAATATCTGGAGGTGTAATAATGGCGGCAAGAATAAGAACGATCACTAAGGCATACTTTCTGTTTGTGCGTAAAAATTCTGGAGTAATTAATCCTATTTTAGTCAGGAAATACATTATTATAGGGAGTTCAAAAATAAGTCCAGAGGCTAAGACAGATGCTCTTACTAAAGCTATATATGAATCTATATCAAACTCATTTTGAATAATGTCAGAAATTTTAAAAGTTGCTAGAAAGTTTATAGAGAGTGGTGCTACCACAAAATATCCAAAACCTGCTCCTAAAAAAAATAATATGGAAGCAATTACTATAAAACCTCGACTTGTTTTTCGTTCATTATCATAAAGTCCTGGAGAGATAAATTTCCAGAATTCATATAATATATAAGGAAATCCTAATACGACACCAGCCATTATAGAACTCCATATAGCAGCGCTAAACTGTCCAGCTACTTTTCTAGATTGTATGATAAAATCCATCTCACCATCTGTAATACACCCTTTTTCGGCCCCAAAGAACTGTGAGATTTTGCATAAAATGTCATAAGATATAAAGTCTGGACTTTTTGGACCAAAAATGATAGCAAATAAAGTTCCTTTAAATATAAATGCAATAATACCTATTATTACAACAGCTAGTGTTGCTCTTATTAAATGCCATCTTAATTCTTCTAGGTGATCTAGAAAAGACATCTCATCTGGATGCTTCTTTACTTTTTTTGCCATTATGCGATTCCTTCTTTTATGAGATCGTGTATATGTACTACACCTGCATAGTTGCCATTTTCTGTAACTAAGAGTTGGCTTATGTTATTTTCTTCTAAGACTTCTTTTGCTTCAATAGCCATTGCGTTATGTGTAATTGTTTTTGGGTTTTTACTCATAATAGATTGAGCGGTAAGCCCATCAAAAGATTCATTTTTTGCTAGCATTCTACGTAAATCGCCGTCGGTGATAATTCCTTGAATGATGTCATTACTTACTACAGCAGTTACGCCCAGTCTTTTATTGGTAATTTCTACAATTACCTCTTTTATGCTTGCATCTGGAGTCACCTGGGGGTTTTCGTGAGCAGCACATAAATCATTTACAGTGAGATATAGCCGTTTACCTAATGCTCCTCCAGGATGGTATCTAGCAAAATCTTTTTCAGAAAAACCTCTAAGATTTAGTAGCGCTACAGCAACGGCATCTCCTATGACGAGTTGCGCAGTTGTACTTGTAGTTGGGGCAAGATTATTAGGGCAAGCCTCTTCTTTTGCAAAAGCGTGCAACACGTAGTCTGCTTCTTTGCCCAAAAAAGAAGTTCTATTTGAGGTGAGAGCTATAAGTGTGTTCTTTGTTTTCTTAATGAGTGGTACGAGTACCTTTATTTCTGGAGTGTTTCCGCTTTTTGATATACAAATAACAATGTCGTCTTTTAAAATACTACCCAAATCCCCGTGTATAGCATCTGCTGCGTGCATAAATAATGCAGGTGTACCAGTACTATTTAATGTAGCGACAATCTTTTGAGCGATAATAGCACTTTTACCTATACCTGTTATGACAACCCTTCCTTTAGAATTGTATATTGAAGAGACAGCCTGAGCAAATTCTTCATCTATAAGATCAAAAAGTTGGGCGATTGCATCACGTTCTATAGTGATGGTTTTCTGTGCACTAGCAATGATTTGCTGGATTGTATTCAAAAGTTAAGTTGTTATGGTTTGTTTAACGTTCGGAATTTACTATCTTTAGAAAAGTACAAAGGTATGTAAAAATGCATTTGAATAGATGGGAATAAGCGAAATAGACTTACACGCAGAGCTTAAAAAGTATTTTGGTTTTAGCGAGTTTAGAGGATTACAGGAAGATGTAATAAAAAGTATTGTATGTAGAGAGCATACGTTTGTAATAATGCCAACAGGTGGTGGGAAGTCTTTATGCTACCAGTTACCTGCTCTTATAGCAGATGGGACAGCCATTGTGGTGTCTCCTCTTATTGCTTTAATGAAAAACCAGGTGGATACTTTAAGAGGTATATCGCAAGATAATGGTATTGCTCACGTACTTAACAGTTCTCTTACAAAAGGAGAGATAAGAACAGTAAAAGAAGACATTACTCGAGGTGTCACAAAACTCTTATATGTTGCTCCAGAATCTCTTACCAAAGAAGAAAATGTAGAGTTTTTAAGAGGAGTACCTATCTCTTTCTTAGCAATAGATGAGGCACATTGTATTTCAGAATGGGGTCACGACTTTAGACCAGAGTATCGCAATTTACGAAAAATTATTGGTCGTATAGGAGACGATATTCCTATTATAGCCGTGACAGCTACCGCAACTCCTAAGGTACAAGAAGATATTTTAAAGAACTTAGGGATAGCAGGAGCTGCAAATACATTTAAAGCGTCCTTTAATAGACCTAATTTGTACTATGAGGTGCGTCTAAAAACTACACAAGTAGATACAGATATCATTCGTTTTGTAAAACAAAATGAAGGTAAAAGTGGTATTATATATTGTCTTGCCCGTAAACGCGTAGAAGAACTTGCGCAAACATTACAGGTAAATGGGATAAATGCAGTGCCTTATCACGCAGGTTTAGATGCAAAGACAAGAGCAAAACATCAAGATATGTTCCTTATGGAAGATGTAGATGTTGTAGTGGCGACCATTGCTTTTGGAATGGGAATAGATAAACCAGATGTTCGTTTTGTGATACATAACGACATCCCAAAAAGTATTGAAAGTTATTATCAAGAGACAGGTCGTGCGGGTAGAGATGGAGGAGAAGGACATTGTCTTGCATTTTATGCATATAAAGACATCGAAAAGCTCGAGAAGTTTATGAGTGGTAAACCTGTTGCCGAGCAAGAAATAGGTCACGCATTATTGCAAGAAGTAGTTGCTTATGCAGAGACGAGTATGTCTAGACGTAAGTTTATATTGCATTATTTTGGAGAGTCATTTGATAATGAGACTGGAGAAGGAGGGATGTTAGATGATAATATGCGTTTTCCAAAGAAAAAACACGAAGCAAAAGATGAGCTTCTAAAGGTGTTAACCGTCATTAGTAAAACTAATGCTATTTATAAGAGCAAAGAAATCGTTCTTACATTAATAGGAAAAGAAAATGCTATTATAAACTCTCATAAAACAGACGACCAAGCTTTTTTTGGAATAGGAAAGGAACAAAAAAAGGAATATTGGTTTGCCTTATTAAGACAATCTATTGTAGCGGGATATATCACAAAAGATATAGAGATGTATGGAGTTGTAAAAATGACTCAAAAAGGACACGATTTTATAGCAAATCCTGTGTCTTTTATGATGACAGACGATCACGTTTTTGATAAAAATACAGATAATAGCATTGTCTCTGGTCAAAAAGCAGGTGCTGGAGCAGATAAAAAGCTAGTAAGCATTCTAAAAAGTTTAAGAAAAAAAGTAGCAAAAAAATTAGATGTTCCACCATTTGTGGTTTTTCAAGATCCTTCTATAGACGATATGGCTATCAAATATCCGTTAACACTTGCCGAACTTGGTAATGTTCACGGGGTAGGTGATGGCAAAGCAAAAAAGTTTGGGAAAGATTTTGTGAAGTTAATTGCCGACTATGTAGAAGAAAATAATATTTTTCGCCCTGATGATATTGTTGTAAAAAGTACAGGAGCAAATAGTGCTCTTAAACTATATATCATTCAAAATATAGATCGCAAGTTGCCATTAAATGATATAGCAGATGCAAAAGGAAAAGAGATGCCAGATTTTATTAAAGAAATGGAGGCAATCGTTTTTAGTGGTACAAAACTCAATATTAATTATTGGATTGATGAGATTCTTGACGAAGATCAACAAGAAGAATTGCACGAATATTTTATGGAGGCAGAGACAGATAAAGTAGAAGATGCTATGGAAGAGTTTGAAGGAGATTATGAAGATGAGGAAATTCGTCTTTATCGCATTAAATTTATGAGTGAGGTTGCCAATTAAAACTTATAGGATATGCGCTTTCGCGAAAGCGTAATAACTACATTTGCACTTAAGCTACATTGTACATAAAATGTTAATAAAACTAATATATAAAATAAGGTACTTTTTTGAAAAGCACGGATTTTATGTATCCTCTCGTCTTGCAGATAGATTAGGAATGAGAGCAAAAAATGTTCGATTGTTTTTTATTTATGCCTCATTTGCAACCCTGGGAATAGGTTTTGTGCTTTATCTTATAGTGGCTTTTTGGCTCAAATTAAAAGACCTTGTATACACAAAGCGGACTTCTGTTTTTGATCTTTAAAAAATGTTTTCTCTCTTTAAAAACAAAATATACCTAGCATTTACTTTACTTTTTACAACGCTTTTAATAGGGGTTTTTGGTTATAGAATAATTGCAGATTATAGTTGGATAGATGCTGTTTATATGACTGTAATTACCATAACTACTGTTGGGTTTGGAGAGGTGATGCCACTTACTTCTGAAGCAAAAATATTTACAGTACTACTCATATTATGTAGTATGTTTATTGTGGGTTTTGTAATTTCTGTATTCTCAGAATATATAATAAGTAAGAGTTCTTATGGTGATTTAAAACATAAAAAAATGCAAAAAAAGATCGATTCATTTAACAATCACATTATTGTATGTGGTTATGGACGTAATGGTCAGCAAGCTGTGCAAAAGTTAATGGCATACAATAAGCAATTTGTTATTATTGAGTTAGATAGAGATCTAATTGCACGTTATGAAGATCATAAGGATATCTTCTTTGTACAAGGTAATGCTAATGAGGATGAAGTGTTAACTCTAGCAGGAATTGCTAAAGCTTCTACATTAATATGCGCTCTTCCAGATGATGCAGATAATCTTTTTACAGTACTCAGTGCTAGACAACTCAATGCTAAATTAAAAATCATAAGCAGAGCAACAGCAGAGACATCACAAAAAAAACTGATACTAGCTGGAGCAGATAGTGTAGTAATGCCAGATAAGATTGGAGGTGATCATATGGCATCTCTAGTAGTTGTCCCAGATTTAATCACTTTTATAGATAATTTATCTGTAAGCGGAGAAGGTGATAATATTAATGTACAAGAAATTTCTTTTGATAAATTATGTCCAGATGGTAAAGAGCTTACCATAAAGCAAATAGATTTAAGAAATAAAACAGGTTGTTCTATAATAGGTTATATTTCATCTTCTGGAAAATATACTGTAAATCCATCTGCAAATCAAATGGTAAAAAAAAGATCTAAACTTATCGTTTTAGGAAGACCTGAACAAATTAAAAATTTGCACAGTACATTATTAAAGTGAGAATCCTGTAAGATTTTAAGAAACTTTCCTTTGATGAAGGGTCTTTTTTTAAGATATTGCTTGTTCTAAAAACATATAACTAAAAAAGAACATAAACGATGAAGAAATATCTTCTGTTACTATTGTCAGTCTTTTCATTATCAGTACTATATTCTCAAGATCTAAAAGTAGATTATAATATATCTGATACATCAGATGAAATTAATACCGCAACAATAACCATAAACGCCAAAGGAGGAAATGCTCCATATCAATATTTTTGGTCAGATACAGGGGTTAGTACCAGTACAAGTACTCTTACTAATGCAACAGAAGGAAAAGAATATACTGTAAAAGTTGTAGATGCTTCTAATGCCGAAAGTACTGTTGTGATAGATGTTCCCGCAGCGTCTGTACCAGAAAAGTTAAGTTCGGCTTTTGCTCCAGTAGTAGGTTTTATGGATACTTATTTCTTTTTTGATCCTTTTCACGCTATAGGTCTTTATGATAATAGAGTAAAAGATGAGAATGGAAATGTTTTATTAAACCCAAATGGTACAGAAAGAACTATAAAAGTTCCTTTTATGGTTATCTGGCTTATTTTAGGAGCTGTGTTCTTTACTATTAGATTTAGATTTATAAATTTTAGAGGTATAAAGCACTCTTTAGATCTTGTAAGAGGTAAATACGATGATCCTACAGCTGTAGGAGAAGTAACTCACTTTCAAGCATTAGCAACGGCTGTATCAGGTACTGTAGGCCTAGGAAATATTGCAGGTGTTGCTGTTGCGGTATCTACAGGAGGACCCGGTGCAACATTCTGGTTAATACTTGCTGGGCTTTTAGGAATGTCTTCAAAATTTGTAGAATGTACTCTAGGGGTAAAGTATCGTACGGTAGAAGAGGATGGATCTATTTCTGGAGGCCCAATGCAATATCTTAAAAAAGGTTTTGAAGAAAGAGGTTTTAAGGGTATAGGAAAAGGTTTGTCAATTGTATACGCATTTATCATTATGCTAGCAGCATTTGCAGCAGGATCAATGTTTCAAGCAAATCAAGCTACGGCGCAATTATCTAGTGCACTAGGAGTAGGTGGTGTTGCAAAAACATTTATAGGTATAGGAATTGCAGTTTTAGTAGGGGTTGTAATTGTAGGTGGTCTTAAAGGGATCGCAAAAATCACAGATAAAGTAGTGCCTTCTATGGCAGGATTATACATATTAATGTGTGTAATTGTTATTGGGGCAAATATTGGAGATGTGGGTACGGCATTCTCACTTATAATAGACGGAGCATTTCAACCACAGGCATTATATGGAGGCTTTTTAGGTGTGATGGTTTTAGGATTTCAAAGAGCTGCGTTTTCTAATGAAGCTGGACTAGGATCTGCATCAATAGCGCACTCTGCTGCAAAAACTAAACATCCTGTTTCAGAAGGTTTTGTAGCATTATTAGAGCCGTTTATCGATACAGTTGTCGTATGTACACTTACGGCACTAGTACTTATTTTTACAGGAACATATACAGGAGAAACAGAGACAGGATCTGCTTTAACGGCAGTTGCTTTTGGTAAAGTGATTCCTTATGCAGATATATTTTTAACTATTGCGATATTCTTATTTGCATTCTCTACCATATTAACGTGGTCTTATTATGGTGTTCAGGCAGCGCAAAGTTTATTTGGAGAAACTAAGCTTGTAACAAATATCTTTAAGATTGTATTCTTATTAACAGTAGTGTTAGGAGCTTCCATTGGTTTAGGAGCTGTAATTGATTTTGCAGATATGATGTTCTTAACCTTAGCTATACCTAACCTAATAGGGTTGTATATGATGAGTGGTAGTGTGTCAAAAGATCTTAAAGAATATATGGCTAAAGTAAAATCAGGAGAGATAGCAAAAACAAAGTAATAATATATCACATAAGATGAGTAGTTTAAAATCCCACGTTATTTACGATGCACGTAAAAGACGTGGGATTTTGTTTTTTGCATTGATTATTATTTTAGTGACCATCATCATCATATGGTATCATCCCAATAAGACTGTTGATATCTCTGAAATCGAACAGCTAAAAGTTGAAAACCTTCAAAGAGAAATTGATTCCCTTAAAAGTATAGCTATAGAGAACAGCAAACCTAAGATATATCCATTTAACCCTAATTTTATAACAGACTATCGTGGTTATACATTAGGTATGACTCCAGAAGAGATAGATAGATTGTTGCGCTTTCGCGAAAGCGGGAAATGGATAAATTCTACACGAGATTTTAAAAATGTAACTCAAGTGTCCGATTCTTTGCTGGCTATTATTTCTCCTTATTTTAAATTTCCTCAATGGGTTACAAACACGAAGCCAACAACAAATACTACTACTAAGTGGAAAACGAAGGAACAAAAACAAGAGCTAAATAAACTGACCTATGAGTCTTTGTTGGAAATAGATGGAGTGAATGAACAGGATGCAACAAAGATAATAACACATCTCAATAAAGTTGGAGGTTATCAAGTAGACCAACAGCTATACGATGTATATGGGGTATCTTCTAAAGTAAAGCGATTAGTGCTTAATGATTATACAGTCAAAGAAAAACCAAAAATTGAATTAATTAATGTAAATACCGCAACTGCTTCAGATCTTTCTACTATTCCTTTGCTTAACTTTGAACTAGCAAAAGAGATTGTAGATTATCGCATATTGAGAGAAGGAATAAAATCTCTTGAAGAGCTTCAAAAATTAGATGGGATGACCGATTATAAATTTGAAAGAATAAAGCTATATTTACATATAAATTAAAAATAAACATTATTTTTTGTGAATTCGCCAAAAAATATCTTTTTAAAAAAGTATAAATGACAGATATGTATTTTACAGAAGAGCATAAGCTTTTTCGTGAGAGTTTAAAAGATTTTCTTAAAAAAGAAGTAGTACCCAATGTAGATGCTTGGGAGGCCTCTGGTACAATAGATAGATCTATCTGGAAAAAATTTGGTGATATGGGATTTTTTGGAATTCCTTATCCTGAAGAATATGGAGGATTAAATGTAGATTTTTTCTACACGGTAATATTACTAGAAGAATTACAAAAAATTAATAGTGGTGGTTTTGCTGCAGCTATATGGGCACACGTATATTTAGCAATGACTCATCTTCAGGCAGAAGGAGATGCTCGTATAAAAGAAAAATACTTAGCACCAAGTATTGCAGGAGATATGATAGGCTGTTTGTGTATAACAGAGCCTTTTGGGGGTAGTGATGTAGCAGGAATGCGCACAACAGCTGTAAAAGACGGAGATCATTATATTATGAATGGTTCAAAAACATTTATTACAAATGGTGTATATTCAGATTATTTGGTGGTAGCTGCAAAAACATCTCCAGAATTGGGAGGTAAAGGAATGAGTATTTTTGTGATAGATCGTGAGGCTCCGGGAATCAGTGCTACTAAGTTAGATAAACTAGGTTGGAGAGCATCAGATACTGGAGAAATTGCATTTGATAATGTAAAGATTCCTTTAGAGAACCTAATGGGAGAAGAAAATGCTGGTTTTGGATATATAATGCAGCATTTTGCAACAGAAAGACTTATTATGGGTATTAATGCTCACGCAAGAGCAGAGTATGCCATTTCTTATGCATTAGGCTATATGAAAGAGCGTACTGCTTTTGGGCAAAGTATAGATCGTTTTCAGGCATTACGTCATAAAATGGCAGAGAGAAGTGCAGAAGTAGAGATGTCTAAAGCATTTAATTATAGTGTGGCATACAGGCTAGGTAAAGGTGATTATGTAGTAAAAGAAGCCACTATGTCTAAGCTTACAGCTACAAAAATAGCAGATAAGGTTATTTATGATTGTCTCCAGATGTTAGGAGGCTATGGTTATATGGAAGAATATCCTATGGCCCGTATGTTAAGAGATAGTAGACTTGGTCCTATAGGTGGTGGTACCTCAGAAATATTAAGAGAGATTATCGCAAAAATGGTTATTGACAAAAAAACATATCAACCTAAGACATAATAAAATTTAAAAAAATAATCTTCTTGGTTGCAGGGTTGTTTTTTAAATGTATATTTGCAGCCTGAAAACTAAATAAGAATTTAAAGAAAGGAGGTCCCATTATGTTAATCATACCAGTAAAAGACGGAGAAAATATAGATAGAGCGCTTAAACGTTTCAAAAGAAAATTTGATCGTACTAAGACAATGCGTAACCTAAGAGAGCGTAAGCAGTTTACTAAGCCTTCTGTTTCAAGAAGACGACAAATACAAAAAGCTTCTTATATTCAAGGTCTAAGAGACGCAGAAAATATTTAATATTTTCAACTAATTTGTCATTTACCTTGATGCAAGGTAAATATTGGATTAACAAAGAGACTCACACTCTCTAATATAACATTAACCGTTGTATCTTCGTGATATGACGGTTTTTTATGTTGTCAATCCATTAAAATTAAATATTCTATTAATCTTTAATTGTATAGGTATTAAATGTCTCTTCAATCATTTGTATCATATCTCGATCTAGAAAGAAAATACAGTAAACATACTGTATTAGCATATCAAAAGGATGTAGAAGCTTTTGCAGCTTTTATAAAAGTAGAATATGATATCGAAACCTTGGAGGATGTGTCGTATACTATTGTGCGAAGTTGGATTGTGTCACTTGTAGAACAAGGAGTGGGTAATAGTTCAATAAATAGGAAAATAGCATCATTAAAAGCATATTATAAATTCTTATTAAAAATAGAGGTAATAGAGGGTTCGCCGCTTGCAAAACATAAAGCCTTGAAAGTAGCTAAAAAAATTCAAATTCCTTTTTCAGAAAATGAAGTAGATCTGGTTTTATATAAACTTAAAGATGTAAATGATTTTACATCTTTGCGTGATTTGCTCATTGTGGAGTTGTTGTATGGTACAGGAATGCGTAGGTCTGAGCTTGCGGATCTTACATTAGCTAGTGTAGACGTAAATCAAAAAACACTTAGAATAATAGGAAAACGTAATAAAGAACGAATTGTTCCATTGTTGCCTTCTGTTCTGAATACGTTAGAAAACTATTTAGTTGTTCGTGATAATTTTGCTTCTCGTGCTCCATCAGAACCTTTATTAGTTACAAAACGTGGTGTTAAATTGTACAGTACACTTGTATATAGGACAATAAATCATTACTTTAGAGAAACGTCAGATAAACTTAAAACGAGTCCACATATATTAAGACATTCTTTTGCTACACATTTACTCAATCAAGGAGCAGATTTGAATGTAGTAAAAGAATTGTTAGGGCATTCAAGTCTTGCATCTACACAAGTTTATACTCATAATAGTATTAATAAACTAAAAGATGTGTATTCTAAGTCTCATCCTCGCAATAAAAAGTAATATCTCACGTACTTATATAAGGGCATTTTTTTGAATGTCTATATTCTAACCTAAAAACCTAAAAATCTTATGAAAGTTACTGTAGAAGCACCCAAGTTTGATGCAGATGTAAAACTAACAACATTTATTAAAAACAGAGTTAGTAAATTAGAGCACTTTTATGACAAAATAATTGCAACAGATGTATTTTTAAAATTGGAGCCTAATGTGAGGCCTAATAATAAAATAGTAGAGGTGTTAGTTAGTGTGCCTGGAGATGAGTTTATTGTTAAAAAAACAGCAAAATCATTTGAAGAAGCAACAGATAGCTGTGTACAATCGTTAGAAAGACTGTTAGTTAAACGAAAGGAAAAAATAAGATCACACGCTTGACAGAAAAAAAATAAAAAAAAGTTTTGGTAAGTATAAAAATTACCTACATTTGCAATCCGTTAGAAATAGCGGATTTTTTTATACCTCTTTTTGGAGTATAAAAAATCATAAAAAGCCGATGTAGCTCAGCTGGCTAGAGCAGCTGATTTGTAATCAGCAGGTCGTGGGTTCGAGTCCCTCCATCGGCTCTTTTTTTATCTTTACAAAAGATGAAAAAGTTCTTTAAAATTTTGTTTTTATATCAATTTAAATTGCGTAATTTTGCGCACCGAAAATAGATAATAAACGGGGAGATACTCAAGCGGCCAACGAGGACTGACTGTAACTCAGTTGTTTTTAACTTCGCAGGTTCGAATCCTGCTCTCCCCACACCATTAACTTTATATGTAGTAATATGTATAGGTTATAAAAGCGGGAGTAGCTCAGTTGGTAGAGCGTCAGCCTTCCAAGCTGAATGTCGCCAGTTCGAACCTGGTCTCCCGCTCAAAATAATACTTCTATCTTATTGATGGAGGTTTTATTTGTTTGTGGTCAAGTAGTTTGACAATAAATATGCCTTTGGCCGTTGCGCTTTCGCGAAAGCGTAAAGAATAAGCCGACGTAGCTCAGGGGTAGAGCGTTTCCTTGGTAAGGAAGAGGCCACGGGTTCAAATCCCGTCGTTGGCTCAAAAAAATGATAATGAGTGCTGGTCGCACTCACTTTTTGTGTTTAAAAAAAGAAAATCGATCAATATTAAATTAGTACACTAATAATAACTAAGATTAAATAATTACATTATGGCAAAGGAAACATACGATCGTTCGAAACCCCATTTAAATGTTGGTACTATCGGACACGTTGATCACGGTAAAACAACTTTAACTGCTGCGATTACAAAAGTATTAGCAGATGCTGGTTTTTCAGAAGCTTCTGCTTTTGATCAAATTGATAATGCTCCTGAAGAAAAAGAAAGAGGTATAACAATTAACTCTTCACACGTTGAGTATGCGACTGAAAACCGTCACTATGCACACGTTGATTGTCCAGGTCACGCCGATTACGTAAAGAATATGGTAACTGGTGCTGCTCAAATGGACGGAGCTATCCTTGTGGTTGCTGCTACAGATGGTCCTATGCCACAAACACGTGAGCATATCCTTCTTGGTCGTCAGGTAGGTATTCCTCGTATCGTTGTTTTTATGAACAAAGTAGATATGGTTGATGATGAAGAATTACTTGAGTTAGTTGAGATGGAGATCAGAGATCTTCTTTCTTTCTATGAGTATGATGGAGATAATGGTCCTGTAGTAGCTGGTTCAGCACTTGGAGCATTAAACGGTGAGCAAAAATGGGTTGATACAGTATTAGAGCTTATGAAAGCTGTTGATACCTGGATTGAAGAGCCATTACGTGAAACTGAAAAAGATTTCTTAATGCCTATCGAGGATGTATTCTCTATTACTGGTCGTGGTACTGTTGCTACTGGTCGTATAGAAACTGGTATTGCAAATACTGGAGATCCTGTTGAGATTATTGGTATGGGGGCTGAAAAGCTTACTTCTACTATTACAGGTATTGAGATGTTCCGTCAAATCCTTGATAGAGGTGAGGCTGGAGATAATGCAGGTATCCTTTTAAGAGGTATTGAGAAAACTCAAATCTCAAGAGGTATGGTAATAGTTAAGCCAGGATCTGTAACTCCACACGCTAAGTTTAAAGCTGAGGTTTATATCCTTAAGAAAGAAGAAGGTGGGCGTCACACGCCATTCCATAATAACTACCGTCCACAGTTTTATGTGCGTACAACTGATGTAACAGGTAATATTGGACTTCCTGATGGAGTTGAGATGGTAATGCCTGGAGATAACTTAACTATTACAGTTGAGCTTATCCAGCCTATCGCACTTAACATAGGTCTTCGTTTTGCTGTTCGTGAAGGAGGTAGAACTGTAGGAGCTGGTCAGGTTACTGAGATACTAGATTAATTTCTAGATAAATTAAAAAAGTAAAGGTGTCTCGTATATCGCGAGACGCCTTGACTTTTGTTTAAAATGTTTTGTTTTTCCATTTTCGTTTAAAACGATTAAGAAAAACTACATACGGGTTTAGCTCAGTTGGTAGAGCACTGGTCTCCAAAACCAGGTGTCGTGAGTTCGAGTCTCTCAACCCGTGCAATAAAAAGTTTAAATTGATTAAACTTTTAGGAATATTGAACCTACTAGGTGTTTGCTTTTGTTAGAGTAAATTATCTGTTAAGAAATAAGAATTATGGCTGGATTTATCAATTATGTTCAAGAATCATATAACGAACTAAAAAATCACGTAACCTGGACACCTCTTCCTGAGGCGCAACGTCTTATGGTAGTGGTTGCTGTGTTCTCAATACTTTTTTCACTAGCTGTTTGGGGTGTTGATTCTGTATTTAGTAATGTGATCAAGTTGTATTTTGATAAAGTAGTAGGAGCATAATTAAAGAAACTATGGCTAAGACAAGCAACACGAAACAGTGGTATGTGGTAAGGGCCGTTAGTGGTCAAGAAAACAAAGTAAAGGCATATATCGAACAAGAAATTTCTAGATTAAATCTAGAAGACCTTATAGAAGAGGTTCTTGTTCCTACTGAAAAAGTAATACAAATACGTAACGGTAAGAAAGTAAATAAAGAAAGAGTTTATTTTCCAGGTTATATAATGGTTAAGGCAAACTTAGTGGGAGAAATCCCTCACATCATTAAGTCTATTAATGGTGTCATAGGTTTCTTAGGTGAGGTAAAAGGAGGAGATCCTGTTCCATTACGTAAAGCAGAAGTAAATCGTATGCTTGGTAAAGTAGATGAGCTTGCAGTAAAACAAGATAGTGTTGCAATACCATTTACGGTAGGAGAGACTATTAAAGTTATTGATGGGCCTTTTAATGGTTTTAATGGAACTGTGGAGAAGGTAAATGAAGAAAAGCGTAAACTTGAGGTAATGGTGAAGATTTTTGGAAGAAAAACACCACTTGAGTTAAGTTATATGCAAGTAGAAAAAGTATAAAGAAAAGAATTAATTGTTACATTAATATATTTTGGATTTTGTTCTATTGCTTCCACTTTATGAACAGATCGACTTAAATTTTTAAAAATGGCAAAAGAAGTAAGTAAGGTTGTAAAGTTACAAGTACGAGGAGGTGCTGCAAATCCCTCTCCTCCAGTAGGACCTGCTTTGGGTGCAGCCGGTGTAAATATTATGGAGTTCTGTAAGCAATTTAATGCTAGAACTCAAGATAAAGCTGGTAAAGTACTTCCTGTTGCGATCACTGTATATAAGGATAAGTCTTTTGATTTTGTAATCAAGACGCCCCCTGCAGCAGTTCAGTTATTGGAAGCAGCCAAAGTTAAAGGTGGTTCAGGAGAACCTAACCGTAAAAAAGTTGCAAAAGTAACTTGGGATCAAGTTCGTGCAATTGCAGAAGACAAAATGCCTGATCTAAATGCATTTACTGTAGAAAGTGCAATGAAAATGGTAGCAGGTACAGCACGTTCAATGGGAATAACGGTTAAAGGTGGAGATGCTCCAGCTTAACAGCTTAAAACAAAACGAAAAATGGCAAAATTAACAAAAAAGCAAAAAGAAAATCAGTCTAAGATTGAAACGGGTCAAACCTACAATCTAGCTGATGCCTCTGCTTTAATAAAAGAAGTAAGTAACGTAAACTTTGATCCTTCTGTAGATATTGCTGTACGTCTCAATGTAGACCCACGTAAAGCAAATCAAATGGTTCGTGGTGTGGTTACATTACCTCACGGTACAGGTAAAGATGTAAAAGTACTTGCCTTAGTAACTCCAGATAAAGCAGGAGAGGCGGAAGCAGCAGGTGCAGATTACGTAGGTCTTGATGAATACCTTGAAAAAATTAAAGGTGGATGGACAGATGTAGATGTAATTATCACAATGCCTAGCGTTATGGGTAAATTAGGTCCATTGGGGCGTGTCTTAGGACCACGTGGTTTAATGCCTAATCCTAAAACGGGTACGGTAACAATGGATATAGCAAAAGCAGTATCAGATGTAAAGGCTGGTAAAATTGACTTTAAAGTTGATAAAACAGGTATCGTACACGCATCTGTAGGTAAAGCATCTTTTGATGCAGATAAAATTGCAGGAAACGCAAAAGAATTAATAACAACATTAGTAAAACTTAAGCCTACAACGGCAAAAGGAGTGTACATTAAAAGCATATTTATGTCAAGTACAATGAGTCCTTCTGTAGAGGTAGATACAAAGCGTTTTGCTACTGAGTAGTTTAAATTTTAGATTATGACAAGAGAACAAAAATCAATAGTAATTAAAGATTTAACTGCAAAGCTAGCCGATAATGCTCATATATATCTAGCAGATATATCTGGTCTTGATGCAGGTGCTACTTCAAATTTACGTCGTGCTTGTTTTAAAGCTGGAGTGAGTCTTGCAGTAGTTAAGAACACATTGCTATCAAAAGCAATGGAAGCATCAGACAAAGATTTTGCAGAGCTTCCTAATGTATTGAAAGGAAATACAGCAATAATGTTTGCTGAGACGGGTAATGCACCAGCAAAGGTAATTAAGGAATTTCGTAAGAAATCTGATAAACCTTTACTAAAGGGAGCATTTATAGAAGAAGCAATCTACGTTGGAGATGACCAACTAGAGAGTCTGGTAAATATCAAATCGAGAGAAGAGCTTATTGGAGAAATTGTTGGATTACTTCAATCGCCTGCTAAAAACGTTATTAGCGCTCTTAAATCAGGTGGAAATACTCTTTCAGGTATTATCAAAACCCTTTCTGAAAAGGAAGGTTAAGCAGTACGCACTATTATTTATTATATAAACATTTTTTTTAAAAACGATAGAAAATGGCAGATTTAAAAGATTTCGCAGAACAATTAGTTAACCTTACTGTAAAAGAGGTAAATGAGTTAGCTACAATATTAAAAGACGAGTATGGTATCGAGCCTGCTGCTGCAGCTGTAGCTGTTGCTGCTGGTGGAGCTGGTGGTGGAGACGCTGCTGAGGAGAAGTCAGAATTTGACGTAATCCTTAAGGCTGCTGGAGGTTCTAAACTAGCTGTAGTTAAGTTGGTAAAAGAACTTACAGGTGCTGGTCTTAAAGATGCAAAAGCATTAGTAGACGGAGCTCCTTCTCCTATTAAAGAAGGTGTTTCTAAAGATGAAGCAGAAGCACTTAAAGCTCAATTAGAAGAAGCTGGTGCAGAGGTTGAGCTTAAGTAAGCTCAACATAATAACTAGATAAAGGTTTAGGTTGATTGCGCTTTCGCGAAAGCGTAATTTGACCTAAACCATTTGTCGTATATAATAGTTGCATACTATGTAACACGACTCATTTCTTGATTTTAGGTCGGTAACTAAAAGTCAAAATTTGAACTTGCTAAGGGGCAAGTTTAGTTCTAATCAAATTCCGTTCGTTGATGATGCAAGATGCAAAACAAGCAGAAAGAATCAGTTTCTCATCGGTAAAGAATAGACCTGATTATCCAGATTTTCTAGATATTCAAGTAAAATCATTTCAAGATTTTTTCCAGTTGGAAACAAAATCTGATGAAAGAGGTGATGAAGGTCTTTACAATACTTTTCTTGAGAACTTCCCAATTACAGATACTCGTAACAATTTTGTGCTCGAGTTTTTAGATTATTTTGTAGATCCACCAAGATACTCCATTCAAGAGTGTATAGAACGTGGTCTTACTTATAGTGTGCCATTAAAAGCACGTCTAAAACTCTATTGTACAGATGAAGAGCACGAGGATTTTGAAACTATTGTACAAGATGTTTATCTAGGTACAATACCTTATATGACTCCTAGTGGTACATTTGTGATTAATGGCGCAGAACGTGTTGTTGTATCTCAATTACACCGTTCACCTGGGGTATTCTTCGGGCAATCGTTCCACGCAAACGGAACAAAATTATATTCTGCTCGTGTTATTCCATTTAAGGGATCGTGGATAGAATTTGCAACAGATATAAATAGCGTTATGTACGCTTATATCGATCGTAAGAAAAAATTACCTGTTACGACACTTTTCCGTGCTATTGGTTTTGAAAGAGATAAGGATATACTTGAGATCTTTGACCTTGCAGAAGAAGTTAAAGTTTCTAAAACAGGACTTAAAAAATATCTTGGTCGCAAGCTTGCTGCACGTGTACTTAATACTTGGCACGAAGATTTTGTAGATGAAGATACAGGAGAAGTTGTATCTATAGAGCGTAACGAGATTGTACTTGATCGTGATACTCTTCTTGAAAAAGAGCATATAGAAGAAATTCTAGAAGCTGGAGCAAAAACTATATTGCTTCATAAAGAAGATAATCAGCAGGCAGATTATGCGATTATCCATAATACATTACAAAAAGATCCAACAAACTCAGAAAAAGAGGCTGTTGAACATATATATAGACAACTACGTAATGCTGAACCGCCAGATGAGGAAACAGCACGTGGTATTATAGATAAATTATTCTTTTCTGACCAACGTTACAACTTAGGTGAAGTAGGTCGTTACAGAATGAACAAAAAATTAGGTCTTGATATTGAGATGGATAAGCAAGTGCTTACCAAGTTAGATATCATTACTATCATTAAGTATCTTATTGAATTAATCAATGCAAAAGCAGAGATTGATGATATAGATCACTTAAGTAACCGTCGTGTTCGTACAGTAGGAGAGCAACTTTCTGCACAATTTGGTGTAGGTCTTGCTCGTATGGCTCGTACAATACGTGAGCGTATGAATGTACGTGATAACGAAGTGTTTACTCCTATAGATTTGATTAATGCAAAGACACTTTCTTCTGTAATTAATTCTTTCTTTGGAACAAACCAGTTATCACAGTTTATGGATCAAACCAATCCATTAGCAGAGATTACGCACAAGCGTCGTCTTTCGGCTCTTGGGCCTGGAGGTTTATCACGTGAACGTGCTGGTTTTGAGGTACGAGATGTACACTATACTCACTACGGAAGATTATGTCCTATTGAAACACCAGAAGGACCTAATATTGGTCTTATTTCTTCACTTGCGGTATATGCAAAAGTGAATAATATGGGATTCATTGAGACTCCATACCGTAAGGTAGAAAATGGTAAAATAGATCTTGAGGAAAAGCCTCAATATTTAAGTGCAGAAGAAGAAGAAGGAATGTTGATTGCTCAAGCAAACAACCCTATGAATGATGATGGTACAATTACTGAAGAAAAAGTAATTGCACGTATGGAGGGAGATTTTCCTGTAGTAGATCCAGATACGGTTCACTATGCAGATGTTTCTCCTAACCAGATTGCATCTATCTCTGCATCACTTATTCCATTCTTAGAGCACGATGATGCAAACCGTGCATTAATGGGATCAAATATGATGCGCCAGGCAGTACCACTTATTATGGCAGATGCGCCTATCGTGGGAACAGGTCTGGAACGTCAAGTAGCTACAGATTCTAGAGTACTTATCAACGCAGAAGGTGATGGTACCGTAGAGTATGTAGATGCAAATATGATTACAATTAAATACGATCGTACTGATGATCAACGTCTAGTTAGTTTTGACGATGATAGTAAATCTTACAATCTTATTAAATTCCGTAAAACTAACCAAGGAACAAACATTAATCTAAAACCTATTGTTAGAGTAGGAGATAGAGTTGTTAAAGGACAGGTATTATGTCAAGGGTATGCTACAGAGAACGGCGAGCTTGCACTTGGACGTAATATGAAAGTTGCCTTTATGCCTTGGAAAGGGTATAACTTTGAGGATGCGATTGTAATATCAGAAAAGGTTGTTCGTGACGATATATTTACATCTATTCATATCGATGAGTATTCTCTTGATGTGCGTGATACTAAATTAGGTAATGAAGAGCTTACAAATGATATTCCTAATGTATCTGAAGAGGCAACAAAAGATCTAGACGAGTACGGTATGATCCGTATTGGTGCAGAAGTAAAACCTGGAGATATATTAATAGGTAAAATTACTCCTAAAGGAGAATCAGATCCTACTCCAGAAGAAAAATTACTTCGCGCAATATTTGGAGATAAAGCAGGTGATGTAAAAGATGCTTCTCTTAAAGCGTCTCCTTCGTTACACGGTGTTGTAATCAATAAGAAACTTTTTGCTCGTGCTATTAAAGATAAACGCAAAAGAGCAAAAGATAAAGAAGATATCGCAATACTAGAAGATCAGTATGATGTGAAGTTTGAAGAGTTACAAACGATCTTAATAGATAAATTATTTAAGCTTGTAAATGGTAAAACTGCGCAAGGTGTAATGAATGATTTAGGTGAAGAAGTACTTCCTAAAGGAAAGAAATTTACCCTTAAGATGTTAAACTCTATAGATGATTATACACACCTTACTCAAGGAACGTGGACTACAGATAACGCGACAAACACACTTATAGCAGATCTTTTACATAACTATAAGATTAAAGAAAACGACCTGCAAGGAAACTTACGTCGTGAGAAATTTACAATCTCTGTAGGAGATGAGTTACCAGCTGGTATCATCAAACTTGCAAAGGTGTATATTGCTAAAAAACGTAAGCTTAAAGTAGGAGATAAGATGGCAGGACGTCACGGTAATAAAGGTATCGTAGCACGTATTGTACGTCAGGAGGATATGCCGTTCCTTGAGGATGGAACTCCAGTAGATATTGTATTGAACCCGCTAGGTGTACCATCTCGTATGAACATTGGTCAAATATATGAGACGGTGTTAGGATGGGCTGGACAAAAATTAGGACGTACGTATGCGACCCCTATTTTTGACGGAGCAACACTAGATCAAATCAATGAACTTACAGACGAAGCAGGAATTCCACGTTTTGGTCATACCTATTTATATGACGGAGGAACTGGAGATCGTTTTGATCAACCAGCAACTGTAGGAGTGATCTATATGCTTAAACTAGGACATATGGTAGATGATAAGATGCACGCGCGTTCTATCGGGCCATACTCTCTTATTACTCAGCAACCTCTTGGAGGTAAAGCTCAGTTTGGAGGGCAACGTTTTGGAGAGATGGAAGTTTGGGCACTTGAGGCATACGGTGCATCAAGTACACTTCGTGAGATCTTGACAGTTAAGTCAGATGACGTGATAGGTCGTGCAAAAACATATGAAAGTATTGTAAAAGGAGAGCCTATGCCTGAGCCAGGCCTTCCAGAATCTTTCAATGTATTAATGCACGAACTTAAAGGACTAGGACTAGACATTCGTCTGGAGCAAAAGTAAATGGTTTTTGGAAAGTGGAATCTCTTGGGATTCCGCTTTCGCGAAAGCATAACAACAACCATTCACAACAATAATTAATTCGACATACATAGAATTATGGCAAGAAATAATAAAAATGTAGAGCAACCGAAGTTTAACGCAATTTCTATAGGTCTTGCGTCTCCAGAATCTATTCTAGGAGCGTCTAAAGGAGAAGTGTTAAAGCCGGAAACAATCAACTATCGTACGCACAAACCTGAGCGTGATGGGTTGTTTTGTGAGCGTATCTTTGGACCTGTAAAGGACTATGAGTGTGCTTGTGGAAAATATAAAAGAATACGCTACAAAGGGATCGTATGTGATCGTTGTGGTGTAGAGGTAACAGAAAAGAAAGTACGTCGTGATCGTGTAGGTCACATCTCATTAGTAGTGCCTGTAGCACATATCTGGTATTTCCGTTCATTACCTAATAAAATAGGGTACCTACTAGGTCTTCCATCTAAGAAATTAGATATGATCATTTATTATGAGCGTTACGTGGTTATACAACCAGGTATTGCAAAAAATGAAGAAGGAGAAGAGCTTAAGAAAATGGATTTCCTTACCGAAGAGGAGTATTTAAATATACTGGATAGTCTTCCTCAAGAAAATCTTTACCTAGATGATGATGATCCAAACAAATTTATCGCCAAAATGGGTGCTGAATGTTTGATCGAACTTTTAAGAAGAATAGATCTTAATGAACTTTCTTATGAGTTGCGTCACAAGGCAAATAATGAGACTTCAAAACAACGTAAAACAGAGGCTTTAAAACGTCTGCAAGTTGTTCAAGCATTAAGAGATGCAAATAAAAACCGTGAGAATCTTCCAGAATGGATGATTATGAAGGTAGTACCTGTGATTCCACCAGAATTACGTCCATTAGTACCGCTAGATGGAGGGCGTTTTGCAACATCAGATCTTAATGATTTATATCGTCGTGTGATTATACGTAATAATCGTCTAAAGCGTTTGATGGAAATCAAAGCTCCAGAGGTAATCTTACGTAATGAAAAGCGTATGCTACAGGAATCTGTAGATTCACTTTTTGATAACACTCGTAAATCATCTGCAGTAAAAACAGATAGTAACAGACCACTTAAATCACTTTCAGATTCACTTAAAGGTAAGCAAGGACGTTTCCGTCAAAACTTACTTGGTAAGCGTGTAGATTATTCGGCACGTTCTGTAATTGTCGTTGGGCCTGAACTTAAATTATTTGAATGTGGTATTCCTAAGGGAATGGCTGCAGAGCTTTACAAGCCTTTTGTAATTCGTAAATTAATCGAAAGAGGTATTGTAAAGACTGTAAAATCTGCAAAGAAAATAATAGACAAAAAAGAGCCAGTAGTTTGGGATATACTTGAGAATGTTCTTAAAGGACATCCAGTGCTCCTTAACCGTGCTCCTACGCTTCACCGTTTAGGTATACAGGCATTCCAGCCTAAACTTATTGAAGGTAAAGCAATACAATTACATCCATTAGTATGTACAGCATTTAATGCCGATTTTGATGGAGATCAAATGGCAGTTCACTTACCATTAGGACCAGAAGCTATTCTTGAAGCACAATTATTAATGCTTGCTTCGCATAATATTCTTAATCCAGCAAATGGTGCACCAGTAGCAGTACCTTCTCAAGATATGGTACTGGGTCTTTATTATATGACAAAGGCCAGAAAATCTACTAAAGAATTCTTTGTAAAAGGAGAAGGAATTACATTCTACTCAGCAGAAGAAGTAAACATTGCCTACAATGAGAAGCGTGTAGATATTAATGCAATTATTAAGGTACGTGCATTAGACTTTAATGAGAACAAAGAATTAGTATATCAAATTATTGAGACTACTGTAGGACGTGTACTCTTTAATGAAGCAGTACCCAAAGAAGCTGGTTATATCAATGAAGTACTGACTAAAAAGTCTCTTCGTGATATTATTGGTAATATCCTTAAGGTAACAAGTGTGCCTGTAACAGCAGATTTTCTAGATCGTATTAAAACGATGGGTTACGGGTTTGCATTCCGTGGTGGATTATCATTCTCTCTTGGAGATATTATTATCCCAGAAGAGAAGCACGCAATGATCGATGAGGCAAATGAACAAGTAGATGGTATTACAGGATCTTATAATATGGGTCTTATTACTAATACTGAGCGTTATAACCAAGTGATTGATGTCTGGACATCTACTAATGCAACTCTTACAGAGCTTTCTATGAAGCGTATCCGTGAGGATCAACAAGGATTCAACTCGGTATATATGATGCTTGACTCTGGGGCACGTGGATCTAAAGAGCAGATTCGTCAGCTTACAGGGATGCGTGGTTTGATGGCAAAACCTAAGAAATCTAATGATGGAGGAGGAGCTATTATTGAAAACCCGATTCTTTCTAACTTTAAAGAAGGTCTATCTATCCTTGAGTACTTTATCTCTACTCACGGTGCACGTAAAGGACTTGCAGATACCGCACTTAAAACGGCAGATGCAGGATATTTAACACGTCGTCTAGTAGATGTATCACAAGATGTTATTGTTAACAGTACAGACTGTGGTACCTTAAGAGGTGTTGAAGTATTAGCACTTAAGAAAAATGAAGAAGTAATAGAATCACTAGGCGCTCGTATCGTAGGTCGTACATCACTTAATGATGTTATAAATCCACTTACAAACGAAGTGATTGTAGAGGCTGGGGTTGAAATTGATGAAGAAATAGCAGATCTTATAAGCGCTGCACCAATAGAGGCTGTAGAAGTTCGTTCGGCACTTACTTGTGAAGCAAAGAAAGGAATTTGTGTAAAATGTTATGGTCGTAATCTAGCTACTAATAAAACAGTACAAATGGGTGAGGCTGTAGGAGTTGTAGCAGCACAGTCTATTGGAGAACCAGGGACACAGCTTACACTTCGTACATTCCACGTTGGTGGTGTGGCAGGAGGTGTTTCTGAAGATAGTAGCGTTACTGCAAAATTCCCTGGAAAACTTGAGATCGAAGATCTTAAGACGGTAATGGGAGAAGATAATGAAGGTAATCCAGCAGAGATTGTAATTTCTCGTACTTCTGAAGCTAAAGTAACAGATCCAAAAACTGGAATTACATTAAGTACAAATACAATTCCTTACGGTTCACAATTATTTACAAAATCAGGTAAAGTAAAAGCTGGAGATATTATCTGTAAGTGGGATCCATTTAATGGAGTTGTGATTTCTGAGTTTGCTGGAAAAATCAAGTTTGAAGATATAGACTTAGGTGTTACATATCGAGTAGAAACAGATGAGCAAACTGGATTCCAAGAAAAAGTAATTTCAGAATCTAGAGATAAGAAAAAGATTCCTACATTAATTATTGAAGATAGCAAAGGTAATGCGCTACGTTCATATAACTTACCAGTAGGCGCTCACCTTATGATAGATGATGGTGAGAAAATAAAAGAAGGTAAGATTCTTGTAAAAATACCTCGTAAGTCTGCAAAGGCTGGTGATATTACAGGAGGTCTTCCGCGTGTAACAGAATTATTTGAAGCACGTAACCCTTCTAACCCAGCAGTTGTATCTGAAATAGACGGTGTTGTTTCTTTTGGAAAAATCAAGCGTGGTAACCGTGAGATTATTGTAGAATCAAAACTTGGAGAGGTTAAGAAATATCTTGTAAAGTTATCTAATCAAATTCTTGTTCAAGAGAATGATTATGTACGTGCAGGTATGCCATTATCTGATGGTTCTGTAACTCCTAATGATATCCTTAACATAAAAGGACCATCTGCAGTACAGCAATATCTTGTAAACGAAGTACAAGAAGTATACCGTCTGCAAGGGGTAAAAATTAATGACAAGCACTTTGAAGTTGTAGTGCGCCAAATGATGCGTAAAGTACGTATCCAGGATCCAGGAGATACCATCTTCTTAGAGAACCAACTGGTACATAAAGATGACTTTATCGAAGAGAATGATGGATTATACGGTAAGAAAGTAGTAGAAGATGCTGGTGATTCAGAAACTCTTAAAGCTGGTCAACTCGTAACCCCTCGTGAGCTTCGTGATGAGAACTCATTACTTAGAAGAGAAGATAAGAACCAAGTAACTGCTAGAGAAGTATCTCAAGCAACAGCTTCTCCTATCCTTCAGGGTATTACAAGAGCTTCTTTACAGACGAAGTCATTTATTTCGGCAGCATCTTTCCAAGAGACTACTAAAGTATTAAACGAAGCTGCTGTGAGTGGTAAGATTGATACCTTAGAAGGTCTTAAAGAAAATGTAATCGTAGGACATAAGATTCCAGCAGGAACAGGTATGCGTCGCTATGAAAATATACTTGTAGGTAGCAAGGAAGACCTTGAGAATATGATGGCAGAAAAGCAAGAAGTAAATTATAACTAGTACGCTTTCGCGAAAGCGTATTATAGTATAATAATACAATCCCATCTTGCATTTGCAGGATGGGATTTTTTTATTTATAAAGTAATTTCTACTATAAAAAGTAGACTTAACACTAATAACATTGCGATAAGGTAGATGAGATTTCTGCCTTCGCGGAAATAAAATATTATGGCAGACGAAATTAAAAAACCGCAACAAAAGAAAGGACAAATAAATATAGAGCTAGATGAAAAAATAGCACAAGGAACCTATTCTAACCTTGCAATTATCAATCACTCGGTATCAGAATTTGTGGTAGATTTTGTAAATATAATGCCTGGAACTCCTAAGAGTAAAGTAAAAAGCAGAATTATATTAACACCTCAACACGCAAAACGACTAGCTAAGGCTCTTGCCGAAAATGTGCGTCGTTTTGAACAAGCACACGGGGAGATAAAAGATTATGAGAAAACACCAATGCCTATTAATTTTGGGCCTACAGGTCAAGCTTAAAGGTCAAAACCTTTTATATCAAAAAAATATAGTACCTTAATTTCTTAGATTCAAGTAATAAACGCAACAGCAAGCTGTTGCGTTTATTACTTGAACCTAAGTTTGTATAAAATGAATAAAATAATGGATAACCAAGAAATAAGAAATCTAGAGCCCAAAGAACTTTGGAATAAATTTGCAGACTTAAATGCCGTACCACGACCTTCAAAAAAAGAAGAACGTGTGATTGCTTTTATGAAAGACTTTGGAAATAATTTAGGTCTTGAGACTATAGAAGATACAGTAGGTAATGTAATTATACGCAAGCCAGCAACTCCTGGTCACGAAAACAAAAAAATGGTTGTGATGCAATCACATCTTGATATGGTGCATCAAAAAAATAACGATACTACGTTTGATTTTGATACTCAAGGTATCGATATGTATATAGATGGCGACTGGGTGCGTGCTCGTGGTACAACATTAGGAGCAGATAATGGTCTTGGTGTGGCAACTATAATGGCTATTTTAGAAAGTAATACAATAGAACATCCAGCTATAGAAGCGTTATTTACTATTGATGAAGAAACTGGAATGACTGGAGCGATGGGACTTGAAGGTGGTATTTTAAAAGGAGATATTTTATTAAATCTAGATACCGAAGAAGATGATGAGATAGGAGTGGGGTGTGCTGGAGGAATAGATATAACCGCAACGCGATCATATTTAGAGCAGCAGATAGAAGAAGAAATGTTGGGATATGAAGTAACTGTAAAAGGACTTCAAGGAGGTCATTCTGGAATGGATATTATCAAAGGTCTTGGTAATGCAAATAAAATAATGAACCGAGTTTTGTATACTGCATTTACAAATTTTGATATTGTTATATCTAGTATAGATGGGGGAAGTTTACGCAACGCCATACCAAGAGAAAGTGCCGCTATAATTGCAGTAGATAAAAGTCATACAGCAGCTTTTGAAGCAGATGTTGCAGATATTGTAACGGCTATAAAAACAGAATATGCAACTTTAGAGCCTGCTCTAGAAATAGAAGTTGCTCAAGTAGAATTGCCATCGCAGGTAATGCAACGTGATGCTCAAGTGCAATTATTAAAAGCAATGTATGCTGCTCATAATGGGGTGTATCGTATGAGTCCTGCAATTGCAGATCTGGTAGAGACTTCTAATAATGTAGCTCGTGTGATTGTAAAAGGTGGAAATATTAAAATAGGATGTCTTACGAGATCTTCGGTAGATAGTTCTAAAGATGACCTTGCAAATACACTCACTTCTGTTTTTGAACTTGCTGGTTTTGAAGTGGAGCTTTCTGGAGATTATCCAGGGTGGGCACCTAATATGGATAGTCCTATTCTTAAAGTTTTAGAACAAAAGTATATAGAGATCAATAATGAAAAACCACACGTGGCAGCTTGTCACGCAGGTTTAGAATGTGGTATTCTAGGTAAGAATTATCCTGAGATAGATATGATTTCTTTTGGACCTACTATTAAAGGAGCACATTCTCCAGATGAAAGAGCGAGCATTTCTAGTGCTCAGAAGTATTGGGACTTTGTTCTTGCTATTTTAAAAGATATCCCTTTAAAATAATAGAAGAAGCTATATATAAAAAGAGCTTATCATTACGATAAGCTCTTTTTATTAGATATACGCTTTCGCGAAAGCGTAGTATTATTTATTCTATAACCTCAATTAGGTCAAGAACAAAAATAAGATCTGACTTAGGAGGGATTGCTCCAGGATATCCTTGCTCTCCATATGCTAAGTGATAAGGAATAAAAAGAGTTGCTGTATCTCCTACAGACATTTGTTGTATTCCTTCTTTAAAACCAGGAATAAGTGGCGCTTCAGAGCTATAAACAGTTTCCATAGGTTTATACTGTCCAGCAGCTTTTCTACGTTGGTCTAGTTTATTATTTGCTGTTGCAATCTCTTCACTACTAGTGTCAAAAAGCTCACCAGAGGTAAAGTATCCTGCATAGTTAATTTTTACTTTAGAGCCAGTAGAAGGTTTTTTACCATCTCCTTTGTTGTCAAAATGTATTTGTAATCCACTAGGAAGTGTTGTTACATCACCTCTTTTTGCATCAAGTTCTGCTTTTTTTCCAGCAAATTGCTTTGCTTTTTCAGCAGCAGCGGCAGCTTTACGATCTTCAAAGGCTTTTAGTTCTGTTGTAAAAGTTTCGGCAGCATTATAGTTTTTTGCATCACTACCTTTACGAATGATAGTTACTTTCTGAATAAGTACATCTGATTTAGGTTTTCCAGATCTTGGGTTTTCCATTTCAACACCAGCGATTTGGTCTAAAACATCAAGACCTACTAACACACGTCCCCATACAGTATGACAACTCACACGTGGGTTTTCACATTGTTTTAAATTTCCATTTACATCATATCCATCAAGATGTGGCGTTGCTTTATGAGTAATAAAAAACTGACTTCCATTAGTTCCATATCCAGAGTTTGCCATAGATAGCATACCTATAGTATCGTGTTTACGGTTAGGTGTGAGTTCATCAAAAAACTTATATCCAGGGCCTCCGCGGCCAGTTCCTTCTGGGTCACCACCTTGAATCATAAAGTCTTTGATAATTCTATGAAACTTTAATCCATCATAAAATGGTTTTCCAGTATATGTAGAATCTGCAAGTGGGTGATTTCCTTCTACAAGTGCTACAAAGTTTGCAACTGTTGCGGGAGCATCTTTGTGATATAACTCTGCAACCATTGTTCCTTTGTCTGTAATGATTTCTGCATATAATCCATCTCCAAGATCTGGATATTTATCGTTGCACGAAAAGAGTGAAAGGATAACTGCTGCTATTAATAACATACTTATTTTTTTCATTATTGAGTGATTTATTTAGTTTTTGGTTTGATCTTTTATTTCTAATAAGGTAACGGTGGTACTTATTGGGGTATTGCTTCCTATTTTATTATCTAGGCCATAATATCCATATGCTTTATGACTAGGTAGAAGAAATGTAATAGTTTCTCCTTCTTTCATAATTTTTAACCCTTCTCTTATTCCTGAAATAAGTTCTTGATTACTCTGGTCTATTTGAGTCACAGTATTTCCTATTTCTTCTTTAGAGAGAATGCTTTTGCCAGCTAAAGTATTTAAATTGTATGAGAATAAAACAAGATCTCCTAATTGCGGGGTGATGGTTTTTCCTAATGTGTCTTTTTGAATATAGGTATACCAGAATCCATTAGTAGAAGATTGATAGGTCTTTGTGGTATCTCCCTTTATAAGTTCTTTAATATAGTTTTCTTCTTCTGTGATGAGTTGTTTATTGCGTTGTATAGATTCATTAATATATGACCCAGATTTTTGAGATACAGGTTTTCTAGGGGCTTGTTGTGCACAAGAGCTTACTATTAAAGTAAGAAAGCATAAAGCAAATAGTATTCTCATATAGCAAGTTGTGCTTTATAAAGTGGTAATAATGTTTTAAAATGTGTCACTGTTTCTTCTATAGAAAGATCACTTTTTCCACCAGCAGCATTGGTATGACCACCACCTTGGTAATGCGATCTAGCAAATTCATTTACAGAAAAATCACCTTTTGATCTAAGCGACATTTTGATGATCTGATCAGATGTATTTTCTATAAAAATAACAGCAAAAATAATTCCTTGTAAAGATAAACAGTAATTTACAAAACCTTCAGTATCTCCTTTTTTAAAGTTGTGGTTGTCTAATTCTTTTTGAGTTATGGTAATAAAAGCAGTTCTATGTTCTTTTAAAACAACAAGATTATTTAAAGCAACTCCAAGAAGCTGTAATCTAGAGACACTATTAGTATCATAAATTTGGTTATGTATGTCAGAGTTTATGGCACCTTTGTCCATAAGATTAGCTATCACACGATGAGTTGTGGCGGTTGTAGAAGGAAATCTAAAAGACCCAGTATCTGTCATAATCCCTGTGTATAAACAGCTTGCCATTTGAGCATTAATTAGATGTTCATCTCCCAGAGCAGTTATAAAATGATATAGCATCTCACAAGTACTACTCATACTGGTGTCACTATAGGTAACCGCGGCATAATCACTAGGTTGCTGGTGATGATCTATCATTATTAATGGTGCAGTTACTCTCTCTAATACTTCTTCAAGATCTCCTGTACGGGAAAAGTGATTAAAGTCTAGTGTAAAAACAAGATCTGCATCGAGAATACAATTGCGAGAAGCACTAGAGTGGTGTGTATATGTTAAAACTTCTTTATTACCAGGTAGCCATTTTAAAAAATGTGGATAATCATTAGGAGCAACAACAGTAGCTTTGTGACCCTTTATAGTGAGATATGCCGAGAGTGCTAGGGTGCTTCCCATTGCGTCGCCATCTGGATTTTTGTGAGGTATAATGGCAATTTTTTGAGCTTTTTTAAGAAGCGCCTGTGTCTCTTTAATTTGATTTATATTCATATGATAGCGAATATACAATTAATCAGTTTCTTGCTTTCTACCTACTATTAAATATTTAAGACATAATAATGAGTAAACTTAATATTGCGGTAACACAGAAAAACGGTATTTTTGCACCCGATTTTAAGGAAGTGTTTTTGAATGCGCTTTCGCGAAAGCGTTACAAATCTCTCGCAATGAGAATCTTTACAAACACATATGTTATAGATAGAATGAGCATTTTGTCTATGCTAAAAACTAGAAAATATGACAAATAGAACTTTTACAATGATTAAGCCTGATGCTGTCGAGAATGGACACATTGGTGCGATTTTAGAAAAAATTACTGCAAGCGGTTTTCGTATTGTAGCAATGAAACTTACACAAATGACCAAGGCAGATGCCGAAGAATTTTATGGAGTGCACGCAGAGCGTCCTTTCTTTGGAGAGCTTGTAGAATTTATGACACGCGGACCTATAGTGGCAGCTGTACTTGAAAAAGAAAATGCAGTAGCAGATTTCCGTACATTAATAGGGGCAACAAACCCAGCAGATGCTGCAGAAGGTACAATACGTGCTTTATATGCAACTTCTGTAGGAGAAAATGCTGTGCACGGGTCTGATAGTGATGAAAATGCAGCGATAGAAAGTGCATTTCATTTTTCTGGACGTGAGATGTTTTAATTACTAATGTAATTTTAAAATACAAAGTATCTAGCATACTTTATAAAGACACCTTTCATTTTTTTTGAGAGGTGTTTTTTATTTGTGTTAATCACAACTACTTTAAATGTTTGTAATGAGTGATTTATAGGAGTTTAATATGGTAGTGATTTTATAACATACAGATATTAAGGTAATAGGTTATTTATTCATTAATTATACCTATTTTTGCACCGCCAAAAACACGGTAAGTAACACGCTTTTTATGGAAATTAAAAACATTGCAATTATTGCACACGTAGATCACGGTAAAACAACCTTGGTTGATAAGATTATGTATCACTGTCAACTTTTTCGTGAAAACGAAAATACAGGAGACCTCATTCTTGATAACAATGATTTAGAACGTGAGCGTGGTATTACTATTACATCAAAAAATGTTTCTGTTCAATATAAAGGAACAAAAATTAATATTATAGATACTCCAGGTCACGCCGATTTTGGTGGAGAAGTAGAGCGTGTATTGAATATGGCAGATGGAGTGTGTCTACTTGTAGATGCTTTTGAAGGACCTATGCCGCAAACACGTTTTGTATTACAAAAGGCAATAGATTTAGGTCTTAAGCCTTGCGTGGTAGTAAATAAAGTAGATAAAGAAAACTGTACTCCAGATGAGGTGCACGAGAAAGTATTTGACCTAATGTTTGAATTAGGTGCAGAAGAGTGGCAACTAGATTTTCCTACCGTATACGGTAGTGCAAAAAACAACTGGATGTCTGATGATTGGAAAAACGAAACAGACTCTATAGAGCCGTTGTTAGATATGGTAATGGAGCATATTCCTTCTCCAAAAGTAGAAGAAGGAACTACACAAATGCTTATAACTTCATTAGATTTTTCTTCATTTACAGGTCGTATTGCGATAGGGCGTGTACAAAGAGGTGAACTTAAAGAAGGGATGCAGATCTCACTTGTAAAGCGTGATGGGACTATCAAAAAATCTAGAATTAAAGAGCTTCATACTTTTGATGGTTTAGGACGTAAGAAAGTAGCGAGTGTTCCTGCTGGAGATATTTGTGCAGTAGTAGGAGTAGAAGGATTTGAGATAGGAGATACTATTGCAGATTTTGAAAACCCAGAAGGTCTTAAGTCTATTGCAATAGATGAACCTACAATGAGTATGTTATTTACTATTAACGATTCTCCTTTCTTTGGAAAAGATGGAAAATTTGTAACATCTCGTCACATAAAAGATCGTCTTACAAAAGAACTTGAAAAAAACCTTGCTCTTCGTGTTAATGAAACTGATAGTGCAGATAAGTTTTTAGTATATGGTCGTGGTGTACTTCACCTTTCTGTTCTTATTGAGACAATGCGTCGTGAAGGATATGAATTACAAATAGGACAGCCACAAGTAATTATAAAAGAAATTGATGGTGTAAAATGTGAGCCAGTAGAAGAGCTTACAATAGATCTTCCAGAAAACGTTTCTGGACGTGCGGTAGAGTTTGTAACACTACGTAAAGGAGAGATGCTTTCTATGGAAGCAAAAGGAGATCGTATGATTATTGAGTTTTTAATCCCATCACGTGGTATTATAGGACTTCGTAATCAACTTCTTACGGCTACGGCTGGAGAAGCAATTATGGCACACCGTTTTAAAGAATATCAACCACTTAGAGGTGACATTCCTGGACGTATAAATGGATCTTTAGTATCTATGGAAAACGGAAATGCAATTCCTTATTCTATTGATAAATTACAAGATCGTGGTAAATTCTTTGTAGACCCAGGAGAAGATATTTATGAAGGTCAAGTAATTGGTGAGAATTCTCGTCAAGATGATATGACGGTAAATATTACTAAGACAAAGAAACTTTCTAACGTGCGTTCATCTGGAGCAGATGATAAAGCAAAGATTGTTCCTGCCATTAAGTTTTCGCTTGAAGAAGCATTAGAATATATTCAAAAAGATGAGCTTGTTGAGGTAACACCTAACTTCTTGCGTTTGCGTAAGATATACTTAAAAGAAGTAGATCGTAAGCGTAACAAGATTATATAATTAAAGTTATTAGGAATTAAATTTTCCTTGACCTAAACTTGTAAACCCTACTTTTTTTAAAGTAGGGTTTTGTTTTTTTATGCTTTCGCGAAAGCACACTGAAACCCATAATCATATTGTAATCTCTTAATTTGTAGTCATACGGTTATAATCTTTGATAGTAAACTATTATTTTTGAGTTATATCTTTAAAAAATAAAAATGACGTTTCTTTATTTTGATCCAGGATTAGGTGCTATGATTGCACAAGGACTTGTCGCTATAGTTGCAGGTATTGTGTTGTTTTCTAAAAATGCACTTTTTAAAATAAAATCAATGTTGGGTCTTGTAAAAGAAGATGATTATGATGGGATCGACATAGATGAAGCAGATGCAGATGAAGATGAAGAAGATAAGTAAGAAACACGAGTCTTCTTTTAGAGATCCTTCTGGTTATGTGTTTTATGATGGAGACATTTTACGAAGGCGCATACTTCCTATATACTTTAAACAATACAAAGCACTTTCTGAGACAGGTTTTTTTAAGACACTATCTAGAAAAGGATTACTTGTATCACATACACTCACCTCAGAAAATGAGAATGAAATCATTATTACTCCAGAGGAGATTCCTTTTATTACCTATCCATATGAATGGGGTTTTGAGCAGTATAAACAAGCAGCTTTACTCACATTAAAAATACAAAAGTATGCACTCACTAAAGGGTTTTGGCTCAAAGATGCTTCGGCCTATAATGTGACGATGTATCAAGGTAAACCTATTTTTATAGACTCCCTTTCTTTTGATTTTTATGAAGAAGGAACACCTTGGAGAGCCTATAAACAGTTTATTACTCATTTTTTTGGTCCGCTGGTGTTATCAAAATACTTTGGAAGTGATATGATAAAGATGATGCAATCTCATATAGATGGGATTCCCTTGCAACTCATCTCATCAATGTTACCTTCAAAAACAAAGTTGAGCCCTACATTACAATCTAATATTCATTTACTAGCTAGATTAGAAGGAAAGCATAATGATGACTATAAAGGAGAAACTAAGGTCTCAAAATTAAGTTTAAAAGCACTTAATACCATTTTAGATAGTCTGTATGATTATATCATAAAATTGCAATTTAAAGATGCTACAGAGTGGGGAGATTATTATTCAAAGACTAATTATGATGCACAATCTTTTGAAGCAAAAAAGAAGTTAATAAAAGAATGGGTTTTACCATTAAAGGCAAAACGTATTATTGATGTAGGAGGAAATGATGGTACATTTGCAAGAGCTTTAGATAGTGATGCGCATCTTATAGTTACAGATATTGATGTAAATGCTGTAGATCAAAATTTTAAAAAAGCACAAGCTCAAACCGAAGATAATATGTTAGCCTTTGTGAGTGATGTATTACAGCCTTCACCAGCAATAGGTTTTAATAATACAGAACGCGAATCTCTCATAGAGCGATTAGAAAAATATGCTCCAGATGTGACAATGGCACTTGCGTTAATACATCATATCACACTATCTGGCAATGTGCCTTTTGATAAATCGGCTTCTTTTTTTGCATCTTTTTCTGAACATCTCATTATTGAATTCCCTAAGCGAGAAGATTCTTGGGTAGGATCATTATTAATAAGAAAACGAGAGTTTATAAATCATTTTGATTTTTATAATGAGTCCCATTTTGAAGAAGAGTACAAACAATATTTTGTATTAGAGAAAAAAGAAATAATTGTGGGAACCTCACGTTTACTTTATTATTTCAAAAAGAAATAAATGTCTCAAAATAAAAAACAAGGAGTACTCCAGAAATTTTTAAATAATAAAAGATCATTTCCTGTACTTGCAGGAATTTTGGCTGGGTTATATCCTATGCTTTTTTATGCAAGTAATAACTACACATTAATAAATACCTTAGGACATTTAGGCTATTTTTTAATGATGTATATTACAATTCCTGTTGTAGTTATTTGGCTTCTATATACCTTTAGTAAAAAAGTAGTAAATGGAAAGTATACAAAGTATGTCATACCATTTTTAGGGAGTTTTATTTTTCTTTTTTTAATGCATATTTCTTATTTCGGGTTTTTGAAAAAGAAAATATCTGTGGGTCTTTTACTTATAGCAGTTTTGATTGCTTTTTTCTTATGGCGACAGTTTAAAAAGTTAATTGTTATACAAGGATTACTAGCTATAATAGGATTAATTACACTTGTGCCTAGATTAATAGAAGCAATCACATATGATGATTCTTGGGGGGAAGTGTCTTCAGAAATACGTGAAGCTACTTTTGTAAAAAAACCTAATATTTATTATATACAACCAGATGGTTATGTGAATTTTTCTGAATTGTATAAAGGACATTATAAATCTAAAGACAGTACTTTTCAAAAATATCTTACTAAAAACAGCTTTACGTTTTATCCAGATTTTAGAAGTAATTATGCTTCTACTCTTACCTCAAATAGTGCTACATTTATGATGAAGCATCATTATTATAATGGCAATCTAACTTTAGAAAATTATAATGCTCGTGATGTCATTGTTTCAAAAAATACGGTATTAGATATTTTAAAGTCTAATAATTATAAAACTCATTTACTTACAGAGCTTCCTTACTTATTACTTAATAGGCCTAAAATGGGTTATGATTTTTGTAATATAGATTATAATGATGTAAATTATATAGGGACAGGGTTAGGTAAACCAGTTTCTACATATGATGTTCTTATGGAACATTTAAGTCTTCCTACTGAGCAACCTAATTTCTTTTTTATTGAGATTTTTAACCCAGGACATATTCACGGTAATGCAAATAAGTCTCAAGGAGTTCAGGGAGAACGTGCATTATGGTTTGAAAGCCTGGAGATGGCACATATGAAGGTAAAAAAACACGTAGATCTTATAAAACAAAATGATCCTAATGCACTTATTATTTTGATGGCAGATCACGGTGGTTTTGTAGGATTAGACTACACACAACAAGCTTTAAGTAAGATAGAAGATAGAGATTTATTGTATAGTATTTATAGTGCAAACTTGGCTATACACTGGCCTAATAAAACAGATCTAGAAAAGGAACTTCCTTTTAAAAGTGGTGTAAATTTCTTTAGAGTACTTATTTCATATCTTAGTAACAATCAAAAATTGCTAGAAGAGCAAGAAAATAATGGAAGTTATGCAGTTATTAAAGAAGGAGCATCGCCAGCCATTTATCAGGTAATTGATGATAACGGAAATGTAACATTCAAAAAACAATAGTTTATCTATAAAGTTTATACATATCATCCTAATCATAAAAACGAGTGGAATGCTTTTGTAGCCATTTCTAAAAATGCCACATTTTTGCATAACCGAGATTTTGTAGAGTATCACTCAGATAGATTTTTAGATCATTCATTAATAGTAAAAAAGGGAGAGCATATAGTTGCATTAGTACCAGCACATAAAGCAGGTGCTATAGTGCATAGCCATCAAGGGCTTACGTATGGTGGGATTTTGCTTTCGCGAAAGCAAAAAACGAAAGATACTCTCGAGATAGTAAAGGCAATACTTCTATTTCTAGAAAGTCAAGGTATCCTTAGACTTTCCATTAAGCCAGCACCACATTTTTATATGAAGCAACCTAGTGAGGAGATAGCTTATGTGTTACAATTATTAAATGCAAATTGTTACCGTATAGATACAGCCTCTGTAATAGATAATCGAGATAGATTACCCATACAGTCTAATAGAGTAGAAGGTGTGAGAAAAGCGCAGAAAAAGGGATTAATTATCAAGGAAGAAGCTGTTTTTAATGATTTCTGGCAACAAATTTTAGTGCCTAATCTCACAAAAAAATATCAATCAAAACCTACACACACCCTTGAAGAAATAGTGTTGCTACAACACTGCTTTTCAAATAACATTAGACAGTTCAATGTATATGATGGGAAAGAAATAGTAGGAGGAACTACTATTTTTGAAACTTCGACAGTAGCGCACGTTCAATATATCTCTGGTAATGATAATAAACAAGAGTTAGGAACATTAGATTTTCTTTTTCATTATCTCATTACAGATATATTTGCTCATAAAAGGTATTTTGACTTTGGGATTTCAAATGAAAATCAAGGAAAAAACCTAAATAGCGGATTGTCATATTGGAAAGAATGTTTTGGTGCGCGCACGTTTGTACACAGACATTATGAAGTAGAAACTAAGAATCATTCACTTTTAAATGATGTGTTAATATGATTCCTTTTTTAAATCTTAAGAATCTTAATGCTCCTTATGAGAAAGAACTCAAACAACAGTTTGACCGTTTTTTAAATACCGGATGGTATATTTTAGGAGAAGAAGTTACCTTTTTTGAAAAAGAATATGCTACCTATTGTGGGACATCGCATTGTGTAGGAACAGCAAATGGGCTGGACGCCATTCGTATTATTTTAGAAGGGTATAAGATTTTAAAAAAACTTCATCTAGGAGATGAGGTTCTTGTAGCGAGTAATACCTATATAGCAACGATTATAGCAATTAAGCAAGCAGGATTAATTCCTGTTTTAGTAGAAGCAGATCTAGATACTTTTAATTTTGATTTTAAGGATCTAGAAAGTAAGATTACTTCTAAAACTAAAGTTGTATTACCTACACATCTTTATGGTCAGCTTACAGATATGGAGAAGATATTTGCTTTTGCAAAAGCACATCATTTATTAATTGTTGCAGATTGTGCTCAATCTCACGGGGCGCAAACTAATGATGGTAATAAAAGTGGTTCTCTTGCAAATGCAGCTGCGCATAGCTTTTATCCTACAAAGAATCTAGGAGCTCTTGGTGACGCTGGGGCGATCACTACAGATGATAATGAGCTGGCTGATGTAATTAAAAAATATAGAAATTACGGTTTTGAAAAAGCATATATTGCAAAGTATATAGGTGTTAATTCTCGTCTCGATGAGTTACAAGCTGCTTTTTTGAGAATTAAATTAAGAGATTTAGACCATCAAAACAATAAACGCATTGCCATTGCAAAGCGTTATCTCTCAGAGATTAAAAATGAATATATCATAATGCCTCAATGGAATGGCCAGAAAGATCACGTTTTTCATTTGTTTGTGATTCGTTCTAAGTATCGCAATGAACTACAAGAGTATTTGAAGAATAATGGGATACATACCATTATTCATTACCCAATACCACCACATAAACAAGAAGCGTTACAGGAGTTTAAAGAACTTTATTTTCCTACTAGTGAGCAGTTACATAATGAGGTACTAAGTATTTCTACAGATCCTACATTAACGCCAGTTGAGGTAGATAAAATCATCAGTGTTATAAACAATTTTGTATGCTAGGGAAGTTGTATGGTAAGATTACAAACAACCTACTTTTAAAGATTACTTCTTTAAATGCCATAGCAGTATTATTCCAAATAATAGGAGGTTTTATCACTTCAAAACTCATTGCAATTTATTTAGGTGAACGAGGAATGGCATTGTTAGGATATTTGCGCAATTTTTTGACCACCACACAGGCTATAGCAAACCTAGGTTATAGTAATGGCGTTGTAAAATATGTAGCTTCTCATAAAGATAATAAACCGTTATTATCAAAGATGTTGTCATCTTCTATTATTATGAGTTTTGTTGCCTCCATAATAATTTCTGTGATATTGTATGTAGGAGCTCCGTTCTGGAATAATGCCGTTTTTGGAAGAGACATATCTTATGTCTATATATTTAAATATCTTGCTTTTGCTATTCCTTTTATCACAGCAAATAGTATTCTGATTGCAATTATAAATGGACAATCTGCCTATAAAAAAGTGGTATGGATTAATATAGTGACTAATGCAATGGGTATTGGGATTACCGCCTATTTGATCATCACAAAAGGAATAGAAGGAGCATTTATTGCAATGGTGATAAGTCCAGCTATTGCAGTATTAGTCACATTAATTTTAATAGGAAAACAAGCTAGACTTCTAAGATTATTAGTTGCCAAAGTATCATTTACGGCCATAAAGAAAATGAGTTCATACACCATTATGGCTGTTTTTTCTATGATGGTTTTACCTTTGGTTTATATTGCGATACGTAATCAAATTGTAACTTCAAGCGGAATTGAAGCAGCGGGTTATTGGGACGCGATGACACGTATTTCTGATTATTACATCAAGTTTGTAGCTACAGTGATGACTTTGTATATATTACCACAGCTTGCAAAAACAACAACTGATGTTGCATTTAGAAAAGAGATTTTTGCGTTTTATAAAACAATATTGCCTTTGTATGGTGTAGGTTTGCTAATAATATTTTTATCTAGAAAGTTTATTATCCAGATACTGTTTACAGAAGATTTTATACCTGTATCATCGCTTTTTAAATGGCAATTATTAGGAGATTTTTTTAAGGTAGCCTCTCTGGTGATAGGATATCAAATTATTGCTAAAAATAATTTAAAACTCTTTCTATTCACTGAGATTATCTCTCTTATAGTAATATATATATCAGGAATTTATTTTGTAAAATTGTATGGGTATGAAGGTGGTGCCATAGGACATTGTTTAAGTTATTTTGTGCATTTATTAATGTTACTGTTTATCTTTAGAAAACCACTTTTTGGAAAAATAAAAGAAGCCAGTGCGTAGATTAGGATCTTTCATACAGTTTTTTCGTATTCTTAAATACAAGTTACTTTCAACAAATAAACACATTGAAGGTAAAGCAATAGTACATCAACCTGCTCAGGTAAATGGAGAAGGGGTAATACGCTTTCGCGAAAGCGTACACATAGGGGTCACAAATTCACCCCAGTTTTATAATACATATGCATATATAGAGGCTCGAAAGAAAGGGAGTGAGATTGTTTTTGGAGAGAATGTAGCAATCAATAATAACTTTTGTGCAATTGCAAATGAATCGTCTATTACTATTGGAGATCATACCACGATAGGATATAACGTATCAATTTATAACTGTAACTTTCATAGTCTTGACCCTGAAAAACGAAGAGAAGAAACTGGTAGTAGTAAACCTGTATATATCGGGAAGAATGTTTTTATAGGAAATAACGTAAGCATTTGGAAAGGTGTCACCATAGGAGACAATGCTATTATACCCGCAGGAAGTATTGTAAAAGTTGATGGCTTAGAAGGAAGTACTTTTTCTTAAACTCTAATATCGGATAAAAATAAATTATATTTATCCGATATTAAAGAGTATCTTTGGGATGTGGAAAACTGGAAAGATATACAGTTAGAGTATGATTTACTTGATTTTTTAAAGCGTCTAGATGCTCAAAAAAATCAATTAGATAGTTACAGACCTATCCCACCTACTAAAATAAAGAGTATTAAAGAGTCTCTAGATCTAGAATGGACATATAATTCTAACAGTATAGAAGGGAATACATTATCTTTAATGGAAACCCTTGTGGTTGTTAAAGATGGTCTTACCATTGCTGGAAAATCTTTGAGAGAGCATTTTGAAGTGATTAATCATACAGAGGCTATTGCTTTTGTAGAAGACTTGGTACAACCTAATTATAAACTTTACAAAAGAGATATACTTGAGGTACACGCTCTGGTTTTAGATAAGATTGATAAAGAGATTGCAGGTATTTATCGTGATGGCTCTGTAAGAATACAAGGAGCAAACTTTGTTCCTCCAGAGGCATTATTAGTAAGAGAGTTAATGGACGATCTTATAGATTGGTACAATACCACTGCTCAAAAATTACATCCTATTGTAAGAGTGAGTGTTTTCCATCATCGTTTTGTTTGGATACATCCTTTTTTTGATGGTAATGGTCGTACGGCTAGACTTATTTTTAATTTATTATTAATGAGTGCTGGGTTCCCTCCAGCTATTATCCTTAAGGTAGATAGAAAAAAATATTACGCATCTCTAAATGCTTCTAATAAAGGTGATTATGCTAAGTTTTTTTTATTAGTCGCTCAAGCAGCAGAGCGTTCTTTATCTATATATTTGGGTGGTTTAGATAATACGTTACATAGCTATAAACCTATTAATGATATTGTTAATGAACCAGATGTGCCTTATGGTCAGGAATATGTAAGCTTGCTTGCAAGAAGGGGTAAGATAGAAGCATACAAAGAAGGACGTGTATGGTATACTAGTAAAAAAGCAATAGATACCTATCGCAAGACTAGAGAACGAAAACGATAATACTTTATGCTTTACTCCAAGTGTCTAGATATTGTTGAGCTATTTTGATATAATGGTGCTCGTGTTCTATAAAGGCACGAGCATTCTTGCTTATAGTTGTTATTTCTTCTTTGTTTTTTAAAAGGTATTCAAGTTTGTTTGCAATTTGTTGAGCGTCTGGAGTAGCATCTATGAGTACTGTGTCTGTAAGATTATAGTACGATATAAAATGGGTTCCTGCTCCAGAGAACACCACTTTTCCCTTTGCCATAGCTTCTAAAGCATTATAGCCCTGATCGTGAGAATATACTTGATCTAATAAAATATGAGCACTGTTATAGGCATTTATATAATCTTTGTATGGTAAGCTCTCTACAGTAATAACCTGTATTTCATTAGTATATTTTTTTAAAATTATAGAAAGCGCTTCTTCAAAGATATCATTCCCTTTCTTATAGAAATTTGCTCTATTAATACCGTGAAAAATGACAATAGGATTCTTTTCTTCTAAGATTTTGCAGGCTATATTATCAACATTAATGGGGTTAGGTATAAGTCCTAGATATTTAGGGTGATTATTGAGTGGTATGTGATAATCTAGATCTGTAGCAATGATACCATCTACTAGTTCGTAAAGAGTATTGCTAAGTTTTTTGTATGATGGTTTTAGATACTTAAGTACTGCCTGAAAATGATGGTCATTAATCTTTCCTTCTTTATATGGAGTTACTATTGTATAGGGAAGTTCATCAGAAAAAGCGTGGCCAACACTAATGTGATCTGTACCACAAGATAAAAGAAATAGTTTTTTATTGTTTTCTTTGAGGTATTGCGCTATTTCTAACTCGACTGCTGGTGTACTTTGAAAACTAGATTCATTAATAAGTTGTACCACATCATAACCAGAAAGTTGCCATTTTAGTTTTGTAAATGCTTTGCGCAAATACAAAGCAGCAATGTCGATAGAAGTTAATTTTAGAATGGCTATTCGTAGTTTCTTTTTCCATCCGCTTTGAAAACCCATTGTTAGATGTATATCTACGGGGTATTGTTTAAAACCATCACCAGAGCCTACGATTGTAACTTTATGACCTAGTGATTGTAACCCTTCTTTTAATGAATTATGTAAACGGCTATATTCTCCTATAAGTAAGATGCGCATTCGCTATATTTGGTATTCAAAAAAAACTTTTGTCTAAAGATACTCATAAAAAAATTGCATTAATTACGATTTCACTCGCTGGAGGAGGTGCAGAGAAATCTACAGCATTGCTTTCTAAAATGTTAGATCACAAAGGGTTTGAAGTACATATAATTGTACTAAACGACGCTATAGATTTTTCATATGCTGGGAAGTTGTATAATATGGGGATTTTTAAAAAAAAAGGAGATTCTATTTTAAAAAAAGTCAAACGCTTTACAGCGCTTAGAAAATACATTAAGAAAGAAGATTTTGACTTTATCATTGATAATAGGAGTAGAGATAATACTATTAAAGAGCGCTTTTATCTGTATTACATTTATAAAAATCAACAGGTCATATATGTATCACGTAGTTTTAAGTTAGATAATTATTTTACTAATGATAGTAAAATAGGTCAACAGATGATTCAGAAATCTTCTGGAGTTATTGGAGTATCTCAAGCAATAAGTAAAGAGATAAACCAGAAGTATAATACACAAAAGGCTGTTACAATATATAACCCGGTAGAATTTATCGATGTTTCGTCAGTTATGGAAATAGATGTCCCTTACTTCATTTTTGTGGGTAGACTTTTAGACAAGGTAAAAAATGTGAGTTTGTTGATTAACGCTTTCGCGAAAGCTAAAAAAGAAAACCACCATCTTAAGATATATGGTGATGGGATTGATAAAGAACGCCTTATGATACTTTCTAAAACCTTAGGGATGGATAATAAAATATTATTCTATCCATTTAAAGAAGATATTTATCAAGATATTGCAGCTGCAAAGGCTTTACTTTTAACCAGTCATTATGAAGGATTTCCTAGAGTGCTCATAGAGGCATTGTCTATGGGAACTCCTGTGATAAGTGTAGATTGCCAAAGCGGGCCCAATGAAGTTATAACTCATAAAGAAAATGGGTTGCTAGTAAAAAACTATGATCAAGTTGTATTTACAGAAGCTATAGAATCTTTTATATTTGACACCGATTTGTATACTACTTGTAAACAGAATGCAGTAAAGAGTGTAAGTCACTTGAAAACAGATATTATTGCATCACAATGGAGCGATTATTTAAATAAAATATAAGAATGAAAAAACTAGCTTGCTGGGTAGAGATCCCGAGAATAACAGACCCTAGAGGGAATCTAGCTGTTATAGAAGGGGAGATATTGCCTTATACTATTGCACGGGTATATTATTTACACGACGTGCCTAGTGATGCATACCGTGGTGGCCACGCTCATAAAGAGTGTGAAGAATTATTGGTGGCTGTAAGTGGTAGCTTTGAAGTGGTTTTAGACAATGGTTTAAAGAAAGAGCGAGTAATGCTCAATAAACCTAACAAAGGTTTATTAATTACAAAAGGTATATGGAGAGAGCTAGATAATTTTTCTTCTGGAGCTGTTTGTTTGGTAATGGCATCACATACTTATGATGAAGATGATTATATTCGAGATTATGAATCTTTTTTAGAATCAAAAAGACGATAACCGTACGCCTAATTTTTCTAAACCACCTTGAGTTTTAAACGCCATTTTTAGCATAGAAGTTGGTAAGCTGAGTAACCATTTCTGTCTTCTGTTGAGGTTATTTTTATCTAATAGTTCTAAATGTTTCTTAGTTAAGTGCTTTTCTCCCCACAGTCTTGCTCTTAAGATTAAAGAATACCTGTTGAGGTCTATATATTTTTTTACTGCTGGATTAGACTTTTCTTCTTTTAAAAATTTATTTAAGTCTAGTCTATCTTTAATAGAGTTTATGCTTTTATAAAGACTATGCGCTGCATATCTATAGGTAACTAATGCTTCTGTGCTAAATGCTACTTTATAATGAAGTCCCACCCGTATCCATAAATCTGTGTCTTGACCGCTTTTTATACTAGCATCATATAGTCCTACCTTAGAAAAGACATCCTTATGTAGTGTGGTCGAACTGCTATGAAGGATGCATTTTTTGTAACTGCTTTCAAAGAAGTTAAGATCTAGATGTTTTTCTTTGTTTAAAAAATCTACGCTATACTGGCAAACATCAATATTATTTTTTGACTCCCTTAATAATTTAGTAGCAAATACACGATGTTTAGGAAACTTTTTAATAAGTAAAGATATTTCTTCTAGATAATTGGGTTTCCAGAGGTCATCTCCATCAAGAAGTGCAATATAGGTTCCTGTTGCTTGCTCTATTCCTTTATTTCGAGCACCGCCAGCTCCTAGATTTTCTGGTAAGTGTATATATTTAATTGTATTAGAAATATATGAAGTAATAATAGTGTCACTATGATCTGTAGATGCATCGTTTACAATAATGATTTCATAATCATTTATCGTTTGATCTAGCACACTCTCAATAGTCTCTCGTATGTGAGAAGCTTTATTGTATACAGATATAATAACGGAAAATTTGGGCACAGAATAGTGTTATTTAAATTGTAATATACTAACTTTTTCTATCTATTTATTTCGTTTTATTTTTAATCCAGTTGATCATTATTTCTAATACTTTTGGAGAAAATGTCTGTTCAATAGTTACATATTCTGTAGGTAAGCCAGTTTCACTTTCTTGAAACAAATGGTTAAGGCCTTCAATTTCCATTGTTTTAAAATTATTATTACCACTTTCTGTCAGAATTTTTTCGATGGCTTGTAGATTTTCTTTCGCAGGAACTTGTAAGTCATTACCTCCGTTTAAAGCAAGAACTGCACATTTGGTTTTGCTGAGAGATTCTTGGGGATCAAATTTTATAAAATCTGTTAACCAAGGAAAACTTAATTGTTCAGATAGAAGATTAATTTGATTTTCAGGTAACATTGTTCCAAAAATTGTATTTAAATATTCCCTTAAATCAATTTGTAATTTTTCTTTATCATTAGTATGAGCTAAAATTATGTCATAAACTCCTCTCATATTATTCTGTCCTATGGTAATAGCAGGTTCAGGAACAAGCATTTTTCTTTCTAATTGTTCTTTTTGAAGAAGCATTAGTTTATCTCCTCTTATTCCTGAACCTGCAAGCATTATTATAAAGGAGATATCTTTTGTATCACTTGCAATCATTGGAGCGATAACACCTCCAAGACTATGACCAATTAATCCTACCTTTTTTGAGTTTATTTCATCACGTGATTTTAAGTATTTAAGAGCACTTTTAGTGTCATTTAAAAACCCATTTAATCCAGTCTCATTGTAAATCCCTTCGGAGTTTCCTGTTTCTCTATCATCCACTCTTAAAACGGCAATTCCGTTATTAGTTAAATAATCTGCAATCACTAAAAATGGTTTATGACCTAGTATTTCAGAATTTCTGTCTTGGGCTCCACTACCACTAATTAATATTACTGTAGGGAAATCTTTAGTGTCTTTAGGATATGTATAGGTTCCAGAAAGTGATATGTTATCTACTTCATTTTTAAAAACGATATCGTGAGAAATATAATTAAATGGAGCTTTCGGTTCTTGAGGTCTTTCAGTTTGCGCAAATGCATTTAATGTATTTATAATTATGAAAAGTATATAAAAAATTCTCTTTTTCATTTTATAGTGTTTTTGAAAGGTTTTTAAATTTTATATAAGAATATATGACAGGTATTATTATAGTAATACTTGTACTTACTAGAAATATCTTCATATTTAATCCTTTATTTATGATTAAGCTTGATAGTATTATTATAAACCCGCAAATAAAATATAATTTCCCAGCTAATTTGTGAGTCTCTTTCCAGACAATTTCATTTTCAAGTGTCCACGGTGTTCTTAATCCTAAAAAATAGTTTGGTTTTATGGTTTTAAAATAATTCCCAAGAATTATATACAATATTCCAAAAAGTAAGATCAAATAATTTAGATTAAAAAAAGATGAATTCTCAGCACTATAGATAATTAATAATGCTAGTATAGACATAAATGTTGTTAAGAAAAACTTTATGACTTGAAACTTATTTCCCATATTATTTAATTTGTTCTTAGGGTCTATTTTAGGAATAATTAAAAAGATAAAATATGTGAGTAATGGTAGTAGGATAGGGATTAAAATAAGTTGGGTTTTATTTCCATAACCAACTATTTCTCCTTTTAGATTCCAATGAACAGGAACTTCTTTAGGTAAGTCAAACCATACATAGGCTAAATAAATGAATGGTAGTAATACAATACAAATGACTGTTATTTCTTTTTTTAAGTTCATAATTTATTTTTTTAATGTGAGTATCCAACCTATTAAGTCTTCGAGTATACTTGTGTTTAAAGAATACTGTACATATTGTCCTTTTTTTTCGCTAGTAATTAAATCTGCTCTTTTTAAAATGTCTAAATGATGAGATATGCTAGGTTTAGATATATTAAACTGTTCGGCGATTTCTCCAGCATTCATATCCTTATCTTTTAATAATTCAACAATTTGTCTTCTTGTTTCATCATTGAGAGCTTTAAATAAAGAATTCATTTCATTTAGTTATTTAGACAAATATCTAAATATTATTTTTAAGATGCAAACTATAACTTCGTTTTAAATAATAGATTAAGAGGTAATCATATAAATAACTTTTGTTTATTTGTGTTTAAGTAATCAATTTTACATTTCTAAATACAAACATTTTATCAAAAGAAATTTTTCCATAATCATTCCTACTTTTAATAGCCTTGTACATTTGAAAAAATGTGTAAAATCTATTATCGAACAAGAGTATCAAGATTATGAAGTCTGGATAATAGATGGAAACTCTAGTGATGGTACTCAAAATTTTTGTAGCACACTTCCAAGTAACTTTAATACTATATCAGAAAAAGATACGGGCATTTACAATGCGATGAATAAAGGTATCGACCGGGCAATAGGAGATTGGTTATATTTTATGGGTGCAGATGATGTGTTATGGAGTAATGATGTCTTATCTACAATAGCTAAACAATCTATAACAACAGAAAAGATCATTCTAGGAGATATTATAATGGAAGATCAACTGTCAAGTTCTAACCCTAAAAGGCGATCATCAGATTTCTCTAGTATACTTTGGTTAAAAAACTCAGTACATCATCAAGGCGCCTTTTATCATAAAGATCTCTTTATAAATTATAGATATGATGAGAAGCTAAAAGTATTATCAGATTATAAGTTTAATCTCAAGTTGTATAAAGCACATATTACTTTCACGAAAGTAAATAAAACCATTGCTTGTTGTGGTAATAATGGTATTTCAAAAAAGTATAATTGGTCTCTTTATAAAGAAGAGATTTCTTTTAAAGTAAATGCATCTCATTTAATTTTTTGGCCATTTTTTTTTAAAGTAGCTTTATTAAAATTCCTATTTAAGAAGTTTTAATAAATATTTATAGTGCTATCTAAAACCGCTTAAAATCTTAAGGCTGTCAAACCATCTGGTCAGTTTGTAAAGGAAAAAGATAGAGATCATAGAGATCAAAATTTGCAATACTACGTTAACAACTTCATTATCTATAACTAGTGCTAGTAATGGATAAGAAAACACCATAATAGGAGAGTGGTATAAGTGTAGTAAATAAGTATACGCACCAGTTTTTATAAACTTTACATTGATTTCTAAGCTAATAAGGAAGAGTAAAAAACCTACAGCATTATTTAGTTGAAAGTTGTCGTTTACAACACTTAGTATAATTAACACGATAGCGACACCATATAACCACTGCTTTTTAAGGTATGCTTTGTAATTGTCAAGTAAGTAGCCTATGGTAAAAATAATGGGAATGTCCCATCGTATAATAAGTTGCCCAAAGATTATTAGAGGTACTAAGATCAGAAGCATTTTCCAGTTCTTGTATAGAATTAACTCTACTGTAACAAAAACAATAAAAATATCTCTAATAAAATAGGTGGGAGGATTTACTGGGACATCATTAATGGCAAAAATACCATCTGTAATAAGTTTATAATCAAATGAAAGTCGGTCCAAATAATTAATGTCTAGTACAAAATAAAAAAAGCAAACAGGTAATAACACTAATACATTTGCCATTACAAAAGGAATGAGGAGACTCTTTATTTTTTTTGTAAAAAGAGGTTCACTTTTCTTTTTTGATATTGCCGAAAATAAATAACCGCATACTAGTAATAGTAGGGGTGTCCCAAAAAGAGGTAATTCTTCAAAAACCCAGTAAGCAACACCACTAGTTAAGTTGTGTTCAGTATGGTTAAATGTGATAAGTAATACAGCGATAAGCCTAGCGATCTCTATACCGTATTTCATAGGGATATATTTATACAGTTTTTTGAACTACTTCAAAAATCTTATTCCCATCACATTTTAAAGTTTTTGAAGGATATTTAAGTAATAAAGCATAATCGTGAGTGGCCATTAAAATGGTGTTGCCATTTTTATTAATTTCTTGTAATACCTCCATTACCTCTACACTTGTTTGTGGGTCTAAGTTACCTGTAGGCTCATCGGCTAGAATAAGTTCTGGATCATTGAGCAAAGCACGAGCAATAGCAACTCGCTGTTGCTCACCCCCAGAAAGTTGATATGGAAATTTAAAACCCTTACTCTTCATTCCTACTTTATCAAGTACAGCTTCTATTTTACTATCTATAGCTGGTTTTTCTTTCCAGCCAGTAGCCTTTAAAACAAAACGTAAGTTATCATTTACAGTACGATCATTTAGTAATTTAAAATCTTGAAAAACAACCCCTAGTTTTCTGCGCAAAAAAGGAATATTCTTTTCTTTAAGACCTTCTAGATCAAACCCTACAATGGTTCCTTTACCTTCATTAAGAGGTAAATCACCATAAAGTGTTTTCATAAAACTACTTTTTCCAGAGCCTGTTTTTCCTATAAGATATACAAAGTCTCCCGGCTCAATAGTCACATTGACCTCAGAAAGAACGAGATTTTCACGTTGATAAATTGCTGCGTGAGAAAGTTGTAATACAGGTGTAGACATCTATTAAATTTTATAAATATCAAAGTAACGGAATTTTATGCAGTAGCACAATGGCATCTAGTGGCTTTAAAAATAAGTATGCTATAACATTGACTTTCATATGCAAACTTTTTTTGTATGATAATAAATTAGAACAAAATTTGATTTAAGCGACCAGATAAACGCACGGTTGTTAAAATCCTTTTCACAACTTCATATAATTATACAGTAAACAAGACGTTATCTTTGTGAAAGAAAACTAACTTTGATAGTATTTTAAAAATGATTTTAATACGCTTTCGCGAAAGCGTAACCTCAATCTAATAACCTCTCATTATGCATAGAATCAAGTATCTACTTGTAGCATTTATTTTATACACAACAGCTTCTGTAGCACAACAAACAGCTATATATACAAATGACCTTGCTGCATTTAATAAAGCATTGTCATTATATAATAGCAATCAATATCTGGCATCTCAAACACTTTTTGAAGAAGTAAAAGCAGCCTCAACAGATGAAACTGTAAAGGGTGATTGTGCATATTATATAGCAAATGCAGCAGTACGACTTAACCAGCAAGGTGCAGATAATCTAATGTTAGAATTTGTAACAGATTATCCTACTAGTACCAAACGTAATAGCGCATTTTTAGATGTAGCGTCTTATTATTTTGAAAATGGAAAATATTCATATGCCAGAAAATGGTATGATCGTGTAGAAGAAAAAAACCTTTCTGGATCAGAGCGCGAAACCTATGATTTTAATAATGGATATGCATACTTTAAAAATGATCGTTTTGAAGAAGCAAAAAAATACCTCAATCGTGTAAGAGATTCAAAAAAATATGGATCACAAGCAAAGTACTACATAGGCTTTATGGCATATGAAGGTGATGATTATGATCAAGCAAATGAGTTGTTTAATGAAGTAGAGGCCGAAACTGGAGGAGAGTACAATGAAGATTTAGCCTATTTTAAAGCAGATCTTAATTTTAAGTTAGGAAAATTTGACGAAGCAATTGCAGAAGGAAAATCACAACTCCCAAGAGCCACCGCTGCCGAAAAATCTGAACTAAACAAGATTATAGGAGAAAGCTACTTTAATCAAGAAAAATATGCAGAGGCATTGCCCTATTTAAAGGAATATAAAGGTAAACGCGGTAAGTGGAATAATACAGACTATTATCAACTAGGATATACATATTATAAACAAGGAGATTATCAAAATGCAATTAACGAGTTTAATAAAATAGTAGATGGTCGTAATAGCACTGCTCAAAACGCATATTATCACCTAGCAGAATCGTACCTAAAATTAGATAAAAAGCAAGAAGCACTAAATGCATTTAAAAATGCTTCAGAGATGGAGTTTGATGCAAAAATTAAAGAAGATAGTGGTCTTAATTATGCAAAACTAAGTTATGAGATGGGAAATGCATATAAACCTACACCTACAGTTATTTCAGATTATTTAAAGGAGTATCCTAAAACGCAAGCAAAAGAAGAGCTTCAAACATTATTAATAGACTCATATATTACTTCAAAAAACTATAAAGAAGCAATGCGTTTATTAGAAAGTAATAGTAATGCAGATAATAAAGCGGCATATCAAAAAGTGGCTTTTTTATATGGATTAGAACTCTATAATGAAGGTAATTACCCAGATGCAGATAAAGCATTTAAAAAATCTTTAAAAGAACCTCGTGATCCATTATATGTTACAAGAGCTACATATTGGGTAGCAGAAGGAGATTATATAGCAAATGATTTTAAAGAAGCAATCATAGGCTATAAAGACTTTATGAATACTAGCAATGCTACAAGTACACCAGAATATATAGATGTACAATACAATCTTGCCTATGCTTATTTTTCAGACAAGCAGTATGATCAAGCAGCCATTCATTTTGAAAATTATACTAATGCTACAGATAATGATATCACAAGAAAAAATGATGCCTATTTGCGTTTAGGCGATAGCCGTTTTATATCAAGTAAATATTGGCCAGCGCTAGAAGCATATAATAGTTCTATTGCTTTAAATCAAACAGGACAAGATTATGCTACTTTTCAAAAATCAATGAGTTATGGTTTTATTAAAAAGAATGCAGAAAAGATAGATGGTCTAAAAAGTTTTTCAAGCAAATTTCCAACCTCTACATATCGTGATGACGCATTATATGAGTTAGGAAATATCTATGTAACACAAAATAAAAATGACCAAGCAATTGCAGCATACGATCAGTTGGTTCGTGATATACCTAAAAGTTCTTATGTCTCAAAAGCATTACTCAAAAAAGCATTAATTTATGATAATAGTAACAGATCTGAAGAGGCACTTACGATCTTAAAAAAGGTGGCTCGTGATTATCCAGGAACACCAGAATCTTTACAGGCAGTGACTACAGCAAAGTTAATTTATGTAGACTTGGGTCGTGTTAATGAGTATGGGCAATGGGTAAGTACATTAGATTTTATTAGTGTAGAAGATGGAGAGCTAGATGACGCAGCATATGCGCAAGCAGAGAAGCAATATGTCGATAATAACACAGGTCAGGCAGAAAAACTTTTAAAGAGTTATTTAGAAGAATATCCTAATGGGCAGCATACCTTAAATGCGCATTTTTATGTGGGGCAACTCGCTTTCGCGAAAGCTGACTACACAGCAACAATACCTCATTATAAGTATGTGATTTCTAAAGAGCGCAATGAGTTTACAGAGCAAGCACTTGCAAGATTAGGTCAAGTATACCTTACCGAAAAAGATTATACAGCAGCTACACCTATTTTAAAACGATTAGAAACTGAAGCAGATTTTCCTCAGAATGTCATTTTTGCACAGTCTAACTTGATGAAATCATATTATGAGCAAGATAATTATAGTCAATCTATCACTTATGCAGAAAAAGTGCTGGATAATGTAAAGATTGATAATGCAGTAAAAAGTGATGCGCAAATAATTATAGCAAGGTCTTCTATAAAGACCAATAATGAGTCACGTGCAAAAACAGCCTATGCAGAAGTGCAAAAAATAGCGACAGGAGCGCTAGCAGCAGAGGCTTTATATTATGATGCATATTTCAAAAATAAAGATAATGCTTATGAAGCTTCAAATGTGACTGTACAAAAACTAGCAAGTGAGTATAGTGGTTATAAAGAGTATGGAGCAAAAGGGCTGGTACTTATGGCAAAGAATTTTTATGCTTTAGGAGATGCATATCAAGCAACGTATATACTAGAAAGTGTGATAACAAACTTTACAGATTTTCCAGACGTGGTAAAAGACGCAGAAGCGCAACTTGAAATTATTAAAACAAACGAAGCAAAGACAAATGCTTCTGTAGAAAAAGGATAATTTAAAAAGTTATTTCAAGTACCAGAATAAAACATTTGAAGCAAAAAATAAGACAATATAATATATGACTAATACAATCAATCGTATATCAAAAATAGGACTGTTTATAGTAGGTATACTTCTATCACAAGTTGGGTTTGCACAGGAAGAAGAGGAGGAATCTACAATAGGAACAGAGGTAGTAAATGTGGTAAAACCATATACGCCTACTATTAGTGATGCTTTTAAGGTAAAAGCAACACCTAAACTCAATGATTCTATCACCACAGTAAAAAAGAAGGTTACTTATAGTATTTTTTCTGTTCCTGTAGCCAGTACATTTACACCAGCAAAAGGAAAAGCAACAACGGTCAAAAAGACTAAAAAAGTAAAGCTGTATGATAATTATGCAACTTTAGGTTTTGGTAATTTTACATCTGTACTAGCAGAGTTTTATAGTAATTTTCAGATAAGTCGTACAGAAAACTTCGGAGTTTTCTTAAATCATAATTCATCACAAGGAGGTATAGAAAGTGCTATAGTAGATGATTTCTTTTATGACACAAGACTTAATCTCAATTATGGAGCAAGAGAGCGTGATTATAGTTGGAGGGCAGATCTAGATGTTAAACACCAAGTATATAACTGGTATGGTATTCCAGAAGAGTTGCAATCTATCACGACAACAGATAATGAACTTCTTTTTAATGACGATTTTGATGTAACACATTCATTTTTTACAGCAGGAATTAATGGAGCTATAGATGTGCAAGATTCTTTCTTTGAAGAAGCAAATGCAACATTGCGTTATTTTGGCGATAGTGAGAGCAGTGCAGAGGTAAGAGCTATTATAAAACCTACATTTGAACTTCCTATTGCAGGAGAGTTAATCACTACAAAATTAACCGCAGATTATGTAGGAGGTTCTTTTGATGCTGCATTTGAAGACGTAGATACAACAATAGATTATAGCTTTTTTAATGTAGGTATACATCCAAGTCTTACTATCTTGAGAGATGATCTTGAAGTAAATTTAGGAGTAGAAGCTTTTGTGTCTTTAAATACAGAAGCGAGTGATAGTGATATCTTTTTCTATCCTAAAATTACAGCATCTTATAATGTTTTAGGAGATGTATTTATTGCATATGCAGGTTTAGATGGAGGTTTACAACAAAACAATTATCACGATTTTGCACAAGAAAACCCGTTTATTTCTCCTACACTTATTATAGCTCCAACAGATAGACAATATGATGGATTTCTAGGAGCAAAAGGAAAACTCTCTGAAGCACTTAGTTATAATGTAAGAGCTAGTTTTAAATCAGAAAGTAATAAAGCATTATTCAGGCATAATCCATACTCACAAAGTGGTAATGGTTTTGGAATAAATGGATTTAGTAACGGTAATTCCTTTAATGTGATTTATGATGATGTGACTACCGTAGGAGGATTTGCAGAACTAAATGTAGATGTTAATGCAAATTTTAAACTCAAAATTAACGGTCGTTTTAATTCCTATAGCACAGATAATGAAGAAGAAGCTTGGAACCTCCCAGAATTACAGGCATCGTTTTTTGCAGATTATCAAATTACAGAACAATGGTTTGCAGGTGTAAATTTCTTTTTTACAGGAGAGCGTGAAGATCTAGTATTTAGTGACGATCCATTAGATTTACTTGTAGAGCCTTCTGTAGTGACATTAGAATCTTATTTTGATGCAAATGCTCACGTGGGGTACCGTTTTAATGATAGGCT
>CALKZS010000071.1 GCA_938002835.1 uncultured Dokdonia sp.
TACTAGAAGGACTGAACTCTAAAATACAACTAGCAAAAAAAAGAGCTAGAGGATATAGAAATACAGAGAACTTTATCAATATGATATACTTTACCTGCGGAAAACTCAAATTCGATTACCCACTATATTTGACATAGAGCCTTAAAACTATTAAGAAAGCAAATTTTCAAAGAGGAACCTATGTCATTACAACCCCAGAAAATGTAACAGCATATCTTCAAATAAAAGATGGTAAGGGATTTGTTTATTTACCTAAATCTTTGAAGGATGAATATAATATCAAATAAGGAAGCATTATTGCTTTTTCTCTTTGGTTTTTACAGTGTTTTCCTAACTGGACAGATTCCTTTTTTTGATGGAAAATATTGGGGTTTAATAAATGTAGAAGATTTTGTGATTCAATCTCCTATATACGAGTCAAAACCAGAGATTCTAACGAGAGTTGATGGTAAACTTGTTTACAAGGTATGGTTAGGCAGTGAATATGTTATCACTAGTCTTAATGAGCAACCACTTCTTAAAGGATATAATCAGTATGAAAAATTAAGAGGCAATATTATTAAAATTTCTAAAGGAGGTAAGAGTGGTCTTTATGATGTGTCAATAGGAGAAGTGGTTCTAGAACCCACTTATGACAAATTAGAAGTGAGTTTTTCCCTAGATGATAATTTCATTATTGCAAAAAAAACTTTTAGTCAAGGGGTTATTGATCGTTTAGGAAAAGTCATTGTGCCTTTAAGTAATTATAGAAATATAATGAGTATTGAATCTAATGGGAAAAAATACATTGTTTGTATAGGTGAGTCTGAAAATGATGTAGAAATTTTTAATACTTCAGGAGAAAAGCAAGAAGTGGTTCTTAAACTACCATCTCGATTTTTTAGTATTCCTATTGAACCTGATAAAAAGAATTTTAGACTCCATCAAATTCCAGATGGAGTAATAAAAATCTTAGACTCATACAGTCAACTTATTTATTCAACAAAAGTAAACTCAAACATAAACATAGTAAAGTTATTATATAATTTGCCTGATTATGATATGAACAGATGTTACTTTATTGTAGTTTATAAAGAAAATGATCTTTACGGTTTATATGACCTTCTTTTTAATAAGAAGATTACAGAAGCAATATACAGTGAAGTCATTACGGAACATTTAGGAGATCCATTAGTGAGAATTAATGATAAATACGGTGTTGTTCATTTCACTTATGAAGAAGATGAGGACTATGAAGTAGAGCATATCATAGCTAATCCATCTTCCATCATTTTTCAAAAAATTGATCACTACAAAAACTTGTCTCCTTTTAACAATATATTTACCCTGCCCAACGGGTATCGATGTTTTGGGAAATTTAACACACAAACTTCTAAATACAATTATTTCTTACCAAAGGAGATAAAAGATATATATAATCTTCTCTAAATGAAGAGTTGTGTAATTTGTGATTAAACCTAATTCACTTCCGTGAAAGTATAATAGAGATACAACACGAAATAATCATAGCGAAATAAAAGAAAATATCGTTATTTATAATTAAAAGATTAAACAAAACGCAACACTTCTTATAATCATTCTAAATAGCCACAAACAAAGTGTTCTATTGTTGTCTAAATAACGTTTGCGCCGTATTTTTGTGAAGATTACACCAAAGCAAAATATAAATGAGCGGATTATTAAAATCTTCAATAGGACGTAAAGTGGCGATGGCACTTTCTGGACTCTTTCTAGTCGTCTTCCTTACACAACACTTCGTAATAAACAGTACAGCGGTTCTAGCCCCAGAGCTTTTTAATACCTGGTCACACTTTATGGGAACTAACGGTCTTGTCCAGTTTGGGTTACAGCCTGTCTTAATTTTTGGAGTTGTATTTCACTTCATAATGGGGTTTGCACTTGAGTTACAAAATCGTAAAGCACGTCCTGTAAAATATGCAAGTTATAAAGGCGGAGCTGCTGCACCTTGGACATCACGTAATATGATTATCTCTGGTCTAGTGATTCTTGCATTTTTAGGACTACACTTTTATGATTTCTGGATTCCAGAGATGATTCATAAATATGTAGAGACACATCCAGAAGATCCTACACGATATTATGCAGAGACAGTGCATAAATTTGAAAACCCTGTACGAGTGGGATTATATGTACTCTCATTTGTACTTCTAGCTCTACACTTATGGCACGGATTTGCATCGAGCTTCCAGTCTGTAGGATTCAATAATAAATTTTCTGTAGCACTTTCAAAATTTGCAAAAGTTTGGTCAGTAGCTATACCTGTGGGATTCATCATCATTGCAGTGTACTTACACTTTAATCAAATCCCTCACTAAACACAAAAGCTATGGCATTAGATTCTAAAATACCTCAAGGACCACTAGCTGATAAGTGGACCAATTATAAAAACGAAATTAACCTTGTAAATCCTGCAAACAAGCGTCTTATAGACGTTATTGTAGTAGGTACAGGTCTAGCCGGAGGATCTGCAGCGGCAACGCTTGCAGAACTTGGGTATAATGTAAAAGCATTTTGCTTTCAAGATTCGCCTCGTCGTGCACACTCTATTGCTGCGCAAGGAGGAATTAATGCAGCAAAAAACTATCAAGGAGATGGAGACTCGACCTACCGTTTATTTTATGACACCGTAAAAGGAGGAGATTATCGTTCTCGTGAGGCAAACGTATATCGTCTTGCAGAGGTTTCGGCAAATATTATAGATCAATGTGTGGCACAAGGAGTTCCTTTTGCTCGTGACTATGGAGGTTTGTTAGATAACCGTTCTTTTGGAGGAGTACTTGTGAGCCGTACTTTTTATGCAAAAGGGCAAACAGGACAACAATTATTACTAGGAGCATACTCTGCTATGAACCGTCAGATAGGTCGTGGTAAGATTAAAATGTATAACCGTCACGAGATGCTAGACATCGTAAAAGTAGATGGGAAAGCACGTGGTATTATTACAAGAAACTTAATAACAGGAGAGATAGAAAGACATTCTGCTCACGCTGTCGTTTTAGGAACGGGAGGATACGGTAACGTATTTTACCTTTCTACCAATGCAATGGGGTCTAATGTAACTGCTGCTTGGAAAGCCCACAAACGTGGTGCTTATTTTGCAAATCCTTGTTATACACAAATACACCCAACCTGTATTCCAGTATCTGGAGATCACCAGTCTAAGTTAACTTTAATGTCTGAGTCATTACGTAATGATGGACGTATCTGGGTACCTGCAAAAAAGGAAGATGCCATCGCCATTCGTGAAGGTAGATTAAAGCCTACAGAAATTAAAGAAGAAGATAGAGATTACTACCTAGAGCGTCGTTATCCAGCTTTTGGAAACTTAGTACCACGTGATGTAGCATCTCGTGCTGCTAAGGAGCGTTGTGATGCTGGTTTTGGAGTAAATAAAACAGGAGAAGCAGTATATCTTGATTTTGCAAGTGCGATACAGCGTTATGGTAAAGAGCAAGCATATGTGCGTCACCTTGATGCAAATGATGCAGCTCTTGTAAAGAAGTTAGGGCAAGAAGTCGTAAAGACCAAGTATGGTAACTTATTTCAGATGTATGAAAAAATCGTAGATCAAGATCCATACAATACACCTATGATGATTTATCCTGCAGTACACTATACTATGGGAGGGTTATGGGTAGACTATAATTTACAAACTTCTGTAGAAGGATTATATGCGATAGGAGAGGCAAACTTCTCAGATCACGGTGCAAACCGTCTGGGAGCTTCTGCATTAATGCAAGGACTAGCAGATGGATATTTTGTATTACCATATACTATAGGGCATTACTTATCTAATGATATACGTACTGGACCTATATCTACAGACTCTAAAGAATTTGAAGAGGCAGAGCAAAATGTACGTAAACAAGTAGGTGCGCTCATTAATAATAATGGTTCTAAGCCTGTGGATTATTTTCATAAAAAGCTAGGAAAAATAATGTGGAACAAATGTGGGATGTCTCGTAATGCGACAGATCTTACTGAAGCCATAGAAGAAATTTCTGCTTTACGTAAAGAATTTTATAATGAAGTACGTGTTCCCGGAGGTGAGGATGAATATAATGAAGAGCTTGCAAAAGCATTACGTGTAGCTGACTTTCTAGAATTAGGAGAGTTATTTGCTAAGGATGCACTCACGCGAAATGAATCGTGTGGTGGACACTTTAGAGAAGAATCTGTAGAGCTTGATGGTCCTCAAAAAGGAGAAGCATTACGTGATGATGAGAATTTCACCTTTGTATCTGCTTGGGAATATAAAGGAGAGCCTAAAGATGCGGTACTGCATAAAGAAGAGCTCATTTATGAGAATATTGAATTGAAACAAAGAAGTTATAAATAAGAAAGATATCTATGAAACTAACGTTAAAAATTTGGCGTCAAAAGAACGCTCAAGCTAAAGGACAAATGGTGACATACCCAATAGACGGGATCGATGGCGATATGTCTTTCTTAGAAATGATGGATGTGCTCAATAATGAGCTTATTAATAAAGGTGAAGAACCCGTAGTTTTTGACCACGACTGTCGTGAGGGAATTTGCGGTTCTTGTTCTATGTTTATTAATGGGGAAGCACACGGTCCAGATCGTTTAGTAACGACGTGCCAGTTACATATGCGTAAATTTAAAGATGGTGACACTATAACTATTGAACCTTGGAGAGCTGCAGGATTTCCTGTAATTAAGGATTTGATGGTAGATCGTTCTTCTTTTGATCGTATACAGCACGCTGGAGGATTTATCTCTATTAATACTTCTGGAAATACGCAAGATGCAAATGCCATCCCTATTGAAAAGATAGATGCCGATGCTGCTTTTGATGCTGCTACCTGTATAGGTTGTGGTGCTTGTGTGGCAAGTTGTAAAAACTCTAGTGCGATGCTATTTGTATCAGCAAAAGTGAGTCAGTTTGCATTATTGCCACAAGGTCAAGTAGAGGCTACAGACCGTGTACTTAATATGGTAAAGCAAATGGATGAAGAAGGTTTTGGTAATTGTACTAATACAGGCGCTTGTGAAGTAGAGTGTCCTAAAGGCATTTCTTTAGAAAACATTGCTCGTATGAATCGTGAGTATCTGGCAGCGTCATTAAAAGGATAATAATACGCTTTCGCGAAAGCGCCATTTTTATATAATATTTTGTTGTTCAATGTTTTAATTATGTTATTTTTAACTAATTGCAAGTTGTTTTTTGTATAAATCTTAACCGTTTTTGAGGAATAAGATATGGTTATGATAATATCTTTAAGGCTCTATGTCGTTTGTAGTGGGTAATTTTAAATTATTCATCTCCAATTAAATAGATTATAAAAATGATATATTCTTTTAAAGGTCACATACCCGTAATTCACGAGTCAAGTTTTGTACATCCACTAGCAGCCGTTACTGGTAATGTTATTATTGGTAAGAACTGTTATATTGGACCTGGCGCTGCCATTCGAGGTGATTGGGGAGAGATTATTTTGGAAGATGGGGTGAATGTACAAGAAAATTGTACGGTACATATGTTTCCAGGGAAGAGTATACGCTTTCGCGAAAGCGCACACATAGGCCACGGCGCTGTGATACACGGCGCAAATCTTGGTCGTAATTGTCTCATTGGAATGAATAGCGTGATAATGGATGATGCCATTATAGGAGATGAATGTATTGTAGGAGCAATGGCATTTGTAAAAGCCGAAACAGTCTTTGAGGCTCGCCAACTCATTGTAGGAAATCCTGCCAAAGCCGTAAAAGAAGTTTCAGACAGAATGATCGCTTGGAAGACAGCTGGAACAAAATTATATCAACAGCTCCCTGCAGATTGTCACGAAACTTTAAAAGAAGTAAAGCCTTTGCAAACTCTTCCAGAAAACAGACCTATTCAAGAAGATTTTTACAAAACCCTTGAGGCATATAGAAAAAAAGTCTAACCTAAAAAGCTTAAATCTAACTCTTGTGTTTGCTTGCTTGTAGAGAGCGCAATATGACTCTGTACATTACCTATGTATGGTAACAAGGTGAGTTTAGTTACAATAAAAGTTTCATAAGACTCAATATCTTGTACTACAAGCTTCAAGAGATAGTCAAAGTTTCCGCTCACTCTGTGACATTCTATAACTTCAGGAAAATTATTAATTTCTTTTACAAATTTTTCGAGGTAACTACGGGTATGACCTTGCAACGAAATAGCTATAAATACAATTTGTTTAAGGCCTATTTTTTTAGCATTGATACGAGCAGTATATCCTTCTATAATACCTTCTTTTTCTAATTTCTTTATGCGTTCAAAAACCGGCGTAGTCGATTTTCCTAATTGTTGTGCCAATACCTTTACCGTTTGATTAGAATTGTGCTGTAAAAGCATTAATAATTTTTGATCTATAGCATCTAGTTTCATAAAGAAAAACTGTTTTTATATTTAAAAATAAGAATATATAGAATAAAAATACATTTTTTAGCAAAATTAAGAATATTATTCTATAGAAAGATCTATAAATAGGTAAAAGAATATGTAAAATATAAATTTATGGTAAATTTATATTCAAATTATAAATAACTATATGTCTTATAATCAATTGCTAATGCCTAAAATGGGTGAAAGTATTACAGAAGGAACCATTTTAAATTGGTTAATTGCTCCAGGTGATTCTTTTGAAGAGGGAGATATTCTTCTAGAAGTAGCTACTGATAAAGTAGATAATGAAGTGCCGGCACCTTCTGCTGGGGTGATGATAGAACATCTTTTTGAACCTAATAGTGTTGTAGGGGTAGGTGTTGCTATTGCTTCTTATGAAGCTGTAGAGGGGGCAAGAGGTAAAAAAGAAATTCGAAAAGAAGTTACAGCTTCTCAACAAATAAAACTGCCTGTAAAAAAAGCGTCACAAAAGACACCTTCCAAGATGTCAACTTTAAATAAGAGTGATTCTTTTACTGTGCCTAAAGGGAATGTATTTGTGAGTCCGCTTATTAAAAGTATTGCAAGAGAACATCATATCTCTTATGAAGAACTAGCACGTATACCAGGAACTGGCAAAGAAGGTCGTCTTCGTAAGAGTGACCTTATGCAATATATAGAAGAAGGTAGACCTTATAAGTTTGCTCAGCCAGTTGCGCAAGCAGATCCTACGGCCTACAGGATTCCGCAATTAAAATTGGATAAAGGCACAGGTAAGATCGTAGAGATGGATCGAATGCGACAGATGATCGCAGATCATATGGTGTATAGTAAGCATACGAGTCCGCACGTGACGGCATATGTAGAGGCAGATCTTACGGAGCTTGTAAACTGGCGTAATGCAAATAAGATTCCTTTTCAAGAAAAGCACGGTCAAAAACTTACGTTTACTCCATTGTTTGTAGAAGCGGTTGCTCAAGCAGTAAAAGATTTTCCAATGATTAATGTATCTGTAGATGGGACTAATATTATCGTAAAAGAGCATATCAATATAGGTATGGCAACAGCATTACCTTCTGGTAATTTAATTGTTCCTGTGGTTAAGGATGCAGATAAAAAGACTTTAGTTGAGATAGCATCAGAAGTAAATAGACTTTCTACACTTGCTCGTAAAAACAAACTAGGAGGAGATGATATTAAAGGAAGCACTTTTACCATCAGTAATGTAGGAACTTTTGGGAGTGTGATGGGAACTCCCATTATTAATCAGCCAGAAGCTGCAATACTTGCAACGGGAATTATCAAAAAAAGAGCAGAAGTAATGGAGCGTCCAGAAGGAGATACTATAGAAATAAGACAAATGATGTATCTCTCTTTAAGTTTTGATCATCGCATTGTAGATGGTTTTCTAGGAGGAAGTTTTTTGAGAAGAATAGCCGATAATTTGGAGCAGTTTGATGTAAATAGAACTATATAGAATAACGAAGCACGAAACACGAGATTAGAAGGAATGAGAAGACATAATTTTAAAAAGTTACATATCTGGACAGATGCAATGGATCTGATAAATGAAAATTATGTGATTACCTCACAATTCCCAGATTATGAAAAATTTGGTTTACGTGCTCAAATGAATAGATGTGCTGTTTCAATTGCATCTAATATCGCCGAAGGATCCAGTAAGAAAACAAGTAAGCATTTTATTCAATATTTGGAAATAAGTCTTGGGTCTGCTTTTGAATGGGAAACCCAACTCATTGTTTGTTATAGACAACAATTTATTAATGAAGAAAAGTTTCTCCAATTAGAAGATGCTATTCAAAAAATACAAAGCAAAATAACAAATTTCATCAACACTTTATGATAAAAAGAAAAGTCGTGTCTCGTGATTCTTGTTTCTAAAATATCCACAATTAACTATGAAAATAAAAATAACAAAAACGAATACATCTGCCCTCGAAACTATCGACTTTGATAACATTCCACTGGGTAGAACATTTACAGATCATATGTTTATTTGTGACTATACAGATGGACAATGGCAAAATCCCAGAGTAGAGCCACTAGCAATGATACCTACACATCCAGCGGCAATGGCATTGCATTACGGGCAAGCGATTTTTGAAGGAATGAAGAGTACGCTTTCGCGAAAGCGGCAACCTCTTTTATTCCGTCCAGCAGAAAATGCCAAGCGACTTAATGAAAGTGCAGAACGTATGGGAATGCCAGATTTTCCTGAAAATGTTTTTGTAGAAGGACTAAAGACGTTAGTAAATGTTGAACAAGGGTGGATTCCTCCAGCAAAAGGAAGCGCGTTGTATTTAAGACCATTTATGTATGCAGATGAGCCCTTTATAGGAATGCGAGCAGCAACTAGTTTTAAGTTTATCATTATCGCCTCTCCGGCAGGTCCCTTCTTTAGTAAACCTATAAAATTGTGGGCAGAAAAAGAATATATACGTGCTGCTAGTGGTGGGACAGGAGAAGCAAAAGCAGCTGGAAACTATGCTGCGGCTATTAGACCTACAGAAATTGCCAAAAGTAAAGGCTATGATCAAGTACTTTGGTTAGATGCAAATGAGCATAAGTATATTCAAGAAGTAGGAACAATGAATATTTTCTTTAAAATAGAAGGTAAGTTCATAACCCCAACACTCGATGGTTCTGTGTTACACGGCATCACACGTAAGAGTGTTATAGATGTGTTACGTCATAAGGGATATACAGTTACAGAACGAAAAATAACACTTCAAGAAATTGCAGATGCTTCTCAAAACGGGATTTTAGAGGAAGCTTTTGGAACAGGAACAGCCGTAGGGATTGCATATATACAAGAAATAGGATGGGGAGATGATACTATTTTAGTTTCAGAAGCACACCCTGTAGGAAAAGATATTAATGATACACTTAATGCTATAAAATCTGGAGATGAAGATCCCTTTAATTGGATGTTACAAGTTAATGATTAGAGATTGAGAATTAGGATTGAGGATTAGGATTGAGGATTGCAGATTTTTGAATAGCGATTAACTAAAATAATAAACATACATAGTTCAAAAATCGTTAATCTGCAATCAAATACATTAAAAGAGATCAGGATACACTAAGATATCTGCCTTTGCGGATATGAAAAGAATATTTATGAACAAAGAAGTACTCAAAAAAGCATTTTCAAACCTTTGCACAGCAAAGGCACTCACCGAATTATATGAAGTCAATTTTAAAGTGGTTTCAAAATATGTACACGCTACTAGTAGAGGTCACGAGGTCATTCAGACCGCAATAGGGATGCAATTATTACCTCAAGATTATGCATTTCCATACTATAGAGACGACAGTATGTTGTTAGCTATTGGTATGAAGCCCTATGACTTAATGTTACAAGTGTTAGCAAAAAAAGACGACCCCTTTTCGGCAGGACGAACGTATTATTCGCATCCAAGTTTAAGAGATGATGATAAACCTAAAATACCACATCAAAGTAGTGCAACAGGGATGCAAGCAATACCAGCAACAGGAGTTGCGATGGGATTTTGGTATAAAGAAAGTCTCTCTCAGACCCTTTCTAAACAAGATGACTCTCATTTCTTTTCTCCCGCTTATGAGGAAAGGGAGATTGTAGTGTGTTCTTTGGGAGATGCTTCGGTTACCGAGGGTGAGATAGCAGAGGCTTTCCAGATGGCAGCTTTAAAACAATTGCCTATTCTGTATCTCGTGCAAGATAATGGTTGGGATATTAGTGCAAATGAAGCCGAAACCAGAGCTCAAAATGCGTGCGAGTATGCACAAGGATTTCACGGTCTAGAGGCGATTTCTATTGATGGGACAGACTTTGAAGAAAGTTATAATACCTTAGAAAAAGTAATTAAAACAATTAGAAAAGAACGTCGACCATTTTTAGTACACGCAAAGGTGCCATTATTAAACCATCATACTTCTGGAGTGCGTATGGAGTGGTATCGTGATGATTTAGAAGAGGCTCGTAGTCGTGATCCGTATCCAAAAATGATACAGTTACTTCTTGATAATGGAGTGACTAAAAAAGAGATTGATGAGATTATTGCTTTCGCGAAAGCAGAAACAGATAAAGCCTTCTTAAAAGCACAAGAAGCCGAAGATCCTAAACCAGAAGATTTATTTACACACGATTTTGCACCAACACCTATTACGGAAGAAGTGGGAGAGCGTTCTCCAAAAGACGCAGAACAAGTGGTAATGGTAGATTGTGCCTTGTTTGCTATAGAAGAGTTAATGCGTAAACATCCAGAGTGTTTAATGTATGGACAAGATGTAGGAGGACGATTAGGAGGCGTATTTAGAGAAGCAGCAACACTTGCTCAGAAATTTGGCGACAACCGAGTATTTAATACACCTATTCAAGAGGCATTTATTGTAGGTTCTACCGTTGGGATGAGTGCTGTAGGATTAAAACCGATTGTTGAGGTGCAATTTGCAGATTATATCTGGCCGGGCTTGAATCAATTATTTACAGAAGTATCTCGTTCTTGTTATTTGAGTAATGGTAAATGGCCTGTATCTATGATATTGCGTGTACCTATAGGAGCCTATGGATCTGGTGGGCCTTACCACTCGTCTTCTGTAGAAAGCGTGGTGACTAATATACGCGGACTCAAAATTGCATATCCATCTAATGGGGCAGATTTAAAAGGACTTTTAAAAGCAGCATATTATGACCCTAATCCTGTAGTGATTCTTGAACACAAAGGATTGTACTGGTCTAAAGTACCTGGCACACAAGGTGCAACTTCTGTAATGCCAGATGAGTCATATGTTTTGCCTTTTGGGAAGGCAAATGTATTACAAGAGATTTGGAAACAAGAAGATCTAGAAACCATCTCTATAATCACATACGGTATGGGAGTACATTGGGCTCTGAATGCCTCTAAAAATATAAAAGATCAAGTTGAAATCATCGATCTAAGAACATTGGCACCATTAGATTATGAAGGATGTTATGAGGCAGTAAAACGTCACGGACGTTGCCTCATCATTACTGAAGAGCCTACCAATAATTCTTTTGCACAAGCTTTGGCTGGCAACATTTCTGAACATCTGTTTGAGCACTTAGATGCACCTGTACAAGTTATCGGTTCACTAGAGACTCCTGCAATACCGTTGAATAGTGCATTGGAGCAATCTTACCTACCAAGTGTAGATCAAATTTCGCATAAAATTGTACAGCTTTTAGGTTATTAATTGCAT
>CALKZS010000072.1 GCA_938002835.1 uncultured Dokdonia sp.
CAAATCGGTATTTCCCACCCTTTTTTAACCACGAAGCATCTTTATCTACACTATCTGCATATTCTTTAGTAACAACAATCTCTTCTTCATCTTTTCTATCCTCTGTTACTTTATGAGTTGTCTTTCCTTTAGGTTTTAAAGGAGTATCAATAACACTAGCATCGATTATAGTTCCTGTTTTTACGATTATTTTGTGAGCCTCTAGTTGTCTATTGATTTCTTTAAAAAGAAGCTCATAAGCTGTTGTTTTAAAATGGTAATAATTGGACGCCCATCTATAAGTGTATTTATTTGTGTGAAAAATGTACGTTTGATCTTACGAGAACGTATATCGCAAATACTATCGGCTAAAGAGGGGTGTTGTACTAGTTCCATAGAAAAAAGATACAAAATGTATCCAATTTAAACAAGCCCTTGCAACGGTCTCAGATAACTAATACCTAAAAACCAATATTTAAAAAAAATCCAACCCTGATAGGAGTTGGATTTTAAATGTGACTTAAAACGGTAAAAAATCAAACCAAATTTTAGAAGGTTTATTATATATAACAAAGAGGTTATTAGTTATTCTTTTAGAAATATTTCAGTGAGTACGTTTTAATTCTATAAAATTAAAACCAGGTATTTAGCTTGGATTATTTTTAAGTACAATATTATTATTTTATTGCTCTAGCTATCACATTTTGTGATATAATTTTCCAATTCTTTACTTCGCTCAAAAAAACATAAATCCTCTCTTTCTTAAAAACAATTTATGTAATTGGTAAGCAACTTACTCCAAGACAATTCTAGTGATAGCAAATAACCTTTTTTACTTTAGTTGTTTATTTAGTCGTTGCAGAACGGTTGTTACTTAAGAACTTTTCTATTTCGCCCCAGAATAATTCGGGGTTAACAATTTCCAAATTATTGTGTTTGCCTTTTTCAATCGGGACGAAATGCTTTATTCCCTGATAAGTATTAAAAAGTGACTTGCCCATAGAATAAGGAATCACTTCGTCATTGGTTCCGTGAATAATTAGAATAGGTGTCTTTAGATTATTAATTTTATCTATGGAATTATAAGATTTTCCTGCGATAAAAGCAAAAGTTTTCATTCCACTTGCTCTAACAACCTCTTTTCCTGAAGTTAAAGGAGAAATAAGAATAACTCCTTTTATTTTTTTTTCTTGTGCAGTGTTTATTGCAACTGTTGATCCTAATGATCTTCCTATGATTGTAATATTTTCCATTGAATATCCAAGGCTATCTATCGCAAATTTAACAGCTGATTCACCGTCTATATATATTCCTTTTTCATTTGGTTTCCCAGTACTTTTTGCATATCCTCTGTAACTAACTAAAAGAACATTATGATTCATTTTATAAAGTTTTTCAGCATATTCAAATCTACCATACAAATTACCAGCATTTCCATGAAAATAGATCACTAACGAATGATTAGATGTATCCCTATGAGTAAAATAGAATGCCTGAAGTTTTTCTTGATCAGATGTTTTTATTATCAATTCTGATGCGAATAAAGGAAAGTTTTCTTTATTTATTTCATATTTGGTATCAGGATAAAAAGTCATTTTGTTTCGAATGTTCGAACATCCGATTAAAAAAAATACTTGAAGTAAAATAATAGTGTTGATTAATTTCATAACAATCTTGTTTTCTCGGTTTTCCAGATTTGTAATTACTGGGGCTCCTTATTTTATTACATTGATTTGACAAATGAAGAGAAAATAAAAAAAGGAAAAAAAAGAATGTTACGATCTTCCATTTTTTGACACCAATAAATCCTTTTTGGTGCGATTTCATTTTAACTTGTGGTCAATGAACAAGGTATTTACCTGTTCAAAAAATGGTTTCGAAATTGGAATGCTATTATCTATTCTGCTTAAACCTAGTTTGGCATTTTGCTTATTCCCTTTTAAGGAAGCAATGAAACTAGGATTTACAATGTATGAACGGTGAACTTTTATAAAGGACGGGAGTTGCTCTTTTACGTTAAAAAGCGTACTCCTTAATAATTTTTCTTTTAATCTTCTTTCTTCAAAGTAGAAAACTCGAATATAATTGTTTTCGGACTTTATATATACAAGATCTGCTTCTGACACCTGTAAAGATTCTTTTTTCAAACTACCTGATAAAGTAATTTTTCTGTTTTTATTTAAATCTTCTTTATCTTGGTGAGGGGTTGTTTTTGGTTGCACAGTGTTATATCGCTTTCGTAAAATATTTGCAAAAACAATTAATAAAGTACCAAAGCTTGAAAACATAATCCCGTACCAATCTATAAAATGACTTAGGTTTAATCTTTTTGGATTCTTATTAATAAGTACTTCAATATAAAAAAAAGCAACTATTATTGTTAATGTAATGAATACTAAGTAAAAAATTATTTCTTCAAAATATTTCCATACTTGAATTTTTTTGAAGTAAAATGTCGAAAATAAATGAGATAAAATATAAGTAGCAGTGGTAATCAAACCAAATACGATAAAATATAACGTTTTGTGCGGAAACTTAGAACTTTCAACGTTAAAAGGTTTTAGAAAAAAAAGAAGAAATAAAACCAAAACCCCAAGTACAATTCCAATAATTAGATGTGTTCTAAAAGAAGGATTATATGGAAATGTTTTATTTAGGAACATATCAAATGTATAGATAGTATGATATTTGTATGCAGTTCGCTTAACTGGATAACTTACAAAGTTAACAAATATTCAGCGAAGTTTTGTCTCCATTTCCATTTACAAACCAACTTAAAATACAATTAGATAATGATTTATTGGATTAATCACTTAGGTCGTCACCGTAATCTATTTAACGTGAGTTCGATGTAAGAAAGTTGATTTTTGTCATTGAAAAAAAGCAGTAAATTAAAGTATTGATTCTTAATTGTATAACTAAAGTTTCTGCTATGATTTCTGATGCTAAGATTATTGAAATTTTCTGTAACCTAGATGATTTTACCAAAGAATTTAATGCTGTTTTAATTAAAAATAGCATCACAAGTGATCTAAAGATCAAAACAAGGAAAAGAAAATCTAAAATGAGTAAAAGTGAAGTAATGACTATTATGGTTATTTTTCGTCTTAAATCCTACAAAAATCTAAAACACTTTTACCTTTATTATGTTTGTAAACATATGACTGATTTCTCTCCTAACCTTGTCTCTTATAATGGATTTTGTAGAATTACAAAAACAAGTTACACAGCCTCTGGCTGTTTATTTAAAGATGCATAGATTAGGTAAATGTTCAGGCATCTCTTTTATTGATTCTACAACACTAAAAGTGTGTCATTACAAATGAGAAAAACAAAATAAGGTCTTTAAAGATATTGCACAAAAAAGTGATGGAACATTGGGTTGGTTCTACGGCTTTAAACTACACATAGATGGAACTCTCTATACATCGTTCTTTTGATAACTTTTTAGGAAACTTGATCGCAGGATTAACTGCTTATTCTTTCCTAGACAAAAAACCGTCTATCAAATTACAAAGATTTTTACCTAATTTAGGCATCGCTCAAATCGAACTCACGTTATTTAAATAAAACCCGTTGTATTTTAAAATGCTTACAATGTACTATTGCAGGCATTTTTATATTTTTCATTTTCCGCTTTTGCGAAAGCATCATCTTCATCATAAAACGATTATTTAAAAAAGATATACATCATTTCTATTAATCATCTATAACATTATACTTTTTACTTCTTTTCTTTTACAACTCCATCTGAAAAATTAATTGCAGTTTCGATAAGTGCCAGATGAGAATATGCTTGAGGAAAATTTCCTAACAACCTTTTAGTCTTAAAATCGATATCCTCACTAAAGAGTCCCAAATGATTACTATAAGTTAATAACTGATCGAACAAGGCTTTTGCTTTTTCTTTTTCACCTATTTTATAAAGGCTATTGATAAACCAGAAACTACAAATAGTAAAGGAAGAAGATGGTAATCCAAAATCATCTTTATTTTTATAGCGATAAAGCAAACCATCATTACATAATTCTTTTTCTGTGGCTTGTACAGTACTAACAAATCTTGGATTCTTAGGCTCTATAAAACCATAAGACTCCATAAGTAAGGTAGAAGCATCTAAATCAGAAGATCCATAAGATTGTGTATACGCCTGTAAATCTTCATTCCAAGCATTTTTATAAATATCATTGGCTATTCGATCTCTAAGTGCGATCCATCTAGGATTATTAGAGGTTTTTCCTATCAACTCTCCTATCTTTATAGCCCTATCTACTGCAACCCAGCATAATAATTTAGAGAAGGTAAAATGTCTTTCTTCTGTTCTAAACTCCCATATACCTTTATCTGGTTTCTCCCAGTTTACATTAACAATATGCACAATACTTTTACTTATTGTCCATAAGCTCTCACTATTATCTAAATCGCAATCAAACTTATCAAACTGTTGATAAATTACATTCATCAAAATCCCATAGATATCATTTTGTTTTTGATGAAAAGCAGCATTACCAATACGCACGGGACTTGAATTTTTATAACCACTTAGATGATCTAAAGTTTTTTCGGTTAAATCTTTTTCTCCATTAATACCATACATAATCTGTATTTTCTCATCTTTATCAGGAATGATATTAATGATAAACTCAAGAAAACTTCGAGCCGATCCCTTATGGCCTAAATCAGAAATCACTTTAATAACCATAGATGCATCTCTTATCCAGCAAAATCTATAATCCCAATTACGAACCTCACCTATAGTTTCTGGTAAAGAAGTAGTAGCGGCTGCTAATACTGCTCCAGATTTTTCATAAGTTAGCAACTTAAGAACCAGCGCACTGCGCAATATATGATCATTGTACATTTTATATGAAGTGGTATTCTCACTCCAGTTCATCCAGTAAACACGAGTACGCTGTAGTTTTAAATAACAGCGTTCTAAAGATTGCTCTAATAGTTTTTCGTGATAACTAATCACAAAATACTTATGAGATGTTAATGTAATCTCTTCATCATTTAATATAATATCATTCTCAATATCAGAATAAAGATATAGGGTATCATATTTATCTTTATCAGTTATACTTTTGATATAATCATCTGTAGTTGTAAAATATGTTTCTTCTTTAGCATATTCTAATTTGGGATTATATTTTACACTAAAGACAGGTGTTCCAGAAATATATTTTATATATCTAATAATATCAGATGGAGAATAAAATGATCCATCTGATTCTTTATATCTTGGCATAAAATCGATAGTCTCAAAAACGTTATTTCCGTGTCTAAACTCAGTTACAAGTATATTAGTTTGAGGAATATATTTTTGTGAGATTACATACTCATCAGAAACTATGATCTCAAAAGATCCTCCCTTTTGTTCATCTAAAATTTTTGCAAATATTGACGAGGAATCAAAATTAGGCAAACAACACCAGTCTATAGATCCTGTTTTAGAAATTAGTGCTGCACTTTTACAATTTCCTATAATTCCATAGTCTAAATTATTCATATTGTTATAATTCTTTTAAATAAGCGTACATTTATTCTTTGAATTGAAATTTAATAAATCAAAAGTATACCACCAACTTTCATCCCTCTTTATGAGTAAAACTATCATAATCTCAAATCGGCTACCTCTACAATTAGAAATTAATAATAATTCTATCAATTCAATACCAAGTGTAGGGGGATTGGCTACCGGTATGAAGTCGGTTCACTCCGATAGTGATAGTATCTGGATTGGTTGGAGCGGTCTCACCGAAGAACAATTAGATGTAAAAAAGAGAGTCTTGGTTACTTCTGAGTTAAAAAAACATCAGTGCGTAGGTGTTCCATTAACCTCATCAGATATTAATGGCTTTTATTATGGTTTTAGTAATAACACCTTATGGCCCTTATTCCATTACTTTATGGAATATACAGAATTTGATAAAGACCATTGGGAAATTTATCAAAAGGTAAATCAAAAATTTGCTGATGTTATTATAGATAATCTAGATGAAAATGATACTATCTGGATACACGATTATCAATTATTGTTATTACCTGAAATGATTCGAAAGAAAAAACCTAATGTTACTATAGGTTTCTTTTTACATATCCCATTTCCTTCTTATGAAGTTTTTAGAACTATTCCTTGGAGAGAAGAATTATTAACAGGCATATTAGGTTCTAATCTAATAGGTTTTCATACCTACGATTATGAGCGCCATTTTTTAAGTGCTTCCCAGAGAATTTTAGGATTAGAAATTAACTTTAACAATGTTCATATAAATAATAGGATCGTAAAAATAGATTCATTTCCTATGGGAATTGATTATGATAAATTCCATAATGCTGCCACGATACACAATAAGAAAGAGAAAAAAGATCAAACAGAAATAAAACAAAAAATAGATGAACATTTAATAAGTGGGGACAAAGCAAAACTTATACTATCTATAGATCGATTAGATTACACAAAAGGTATTGCAAATCGCTTGAGAGCCTTTGAATACTTTTTGGATAAATATCCACAGTTTAAAGGAAAAGCAAGATTAGTGATGCTTGCTGTCCCATCCAGATCTAATATCCCACAATATCAATTACTTAAAAATGAGATAGATCAATTAGTGGGTAGAATTAACGGTAAATTTTCTGAAGTAAGCTGGACCCCTATTTGGTATTTTTATCGATCTATGCCTTTCGAAAATTTGATTGATTTATACACCTCTAGTGAAGTAGCATTACTAACTCCTATAAGAGATGGTATGAATCTGGTTGCCAAAGAATATGTTGCTTCCAGAGTTGATCAAAAAGGAGTACTTATTCTAAGCGAAATGGCTGGAGCTTCAAAAGAAATGAGTGAAGCATTAATTATAAATCCTAATAACTTTGAAGAAATAGCAGACACTTTAAAATTTGCATTAGAGATGCCTGAAGAAGAACAAATTAAAAGAAACTCAGCACTACAAAAACGTCTAAAACGATATAACGTAGAAAAATGGGCTAATGACTTTATGGAATCATTAAAAGCTAATAAAACAAACGCTAAAAAGTATGAGGTAAAAAGACTAAACCCAGCTATAAATCAAGAAATGATTAACACGTACAACAAATCATTAAATAGAATTCTATTTATTGATTATGATGGAACGTTAGCTCCTTTTGAAAAAATTCCTGAAGATGCAAAACCAACTCAGAAAATTTTTGATATTCTAGACACGCTACATAAACACCAGAATACCACAATAGTGTTAATCACAGGACGAGATAAAGTCACTTTTAATACTTGGTTTGGTCATAAAGACTATACTCTTATCACAGAACACGGTGCCTGGCTAAAAGAAAGCAACAAAGATTGGGAATTATTAGAAAGCGTAAATAATGAATGGTTTAAATCAATAGCACCCGTCTTAGAATCATTTACAGATAGAACTCCTGGCTCATTAATTGAAGAAAAAAATTATTCTCTAGCTTGGCATTTTAGGAATGTAGACCCCGATTTAGGAAAACTACGAGCAATGGAGTTAAAAACTACCATACAACATCTTATTGCAAATCATAACTTAGAAATTTTAGAAGGTGACAAAGTACTAGAAATAAAGGTAAGCGGAATTAACAAAGGTAAATCTGCTTGCAAAATTTTGATCAAAGATAATTACGATTTCATCTTTGCCATAGGTGATGACTGGACAGATGAATATATGTTTAAAGAACTCCCTGAAAAATCTTATACTGTTAAAGTAGGTTTAAAGAAAACAATTGCAAAATATTATGTAGATGATACAGATCAGGTACATAAATTATTAAAATATTTTGAATAAACTCACAAAATAACAAACATCATAACTACAAATGTTACAAATTATTCTCTCGCTTTCGCGAAAGCATAAAAACAACATTATCACATATCCAAAGCCTTCTCAAACTTCTCTTTAATATGATCTAGTCCTGGATTATGAATACTCCCAAGGTGAGAATGCTCTTTAGTATTACCTGCTTCAAAAGTGTTGTTTTCTACCTGTTCCCCTATTTGTTTATAGGCTTCTCTAAAAGGTACTCCAGCTGTAACAAGATCATTTATTGCATCTACCGTAAAAAGATGTTGGTACTTCTCATCATCTAAGTGTACATCTTGTACCTGAACTTGTGCTATAGAAAATTCAAAAATATCAAGTACCACTTTAAGATCTTCTACAGATTTAATGGCATTTTCTTTTAATAATTGATAGTCTCTATGATATCCACTAGGAAGGTTATTAGTAATCATAATCATCTCCTGAGGGATCGCTTGTAACTGGTTGCATTTACCTCTAAGTAATTCAAAAACATCTGGATTTTTCTTATGAGGCATTATACTACTACCAGTAGTGAGCGCATCTGGAAATTTTACAAAGCCAAAATTTTGAGAGCAATACAAACATACATCCATTGCAAAACGGCTTAGTGTATTTGCTACATTTGCCACAGCTTGTGTCACCGTTCGCTCTGACTTCCCTCGGGATAATTGTGCTGCAATCACATTATATTTTAAATCTGAAAAGCCTATAGCTTTTGTAGTAAACTCACGATCTATAGGAAAACTAGATCCATATCCAGCTGCACTTCCCAAGGGGTTTTGATCTACTACTTTATGAGTTGCATTAAGTAAGTATAGATCATCAATTAATAACTCTGCATAGGCAGAAAACCATAACCCAAAACTTGATGGCATTGCAACTTGTAAATGCGTATAACCAGGAAGCAAACTACCTTTATGCGTTTCGGCTAGATTTAATAATGTATTAAATAGTTTTTCTATTCCTTTTTTGATCTCACTAAGCGCTTCTTTAAAATATAAATTAAGAGCAACTAGAACTTGATCATTACGACTACGAGCAGTATGTATTTTTTTACCCGTATCTCCTAATGCTTTTACAAGATCTGATTCGATTTTAGAATGTACATCTTCAAAATCTTCTTCTATTACAAAAGCTCCTTTAGCCTCAAGCTCAAGCATTTTATCTAATTCTGTACATAATTGATCACTTTCTGCTATGGTCAATAAACCTACACTAGCAAGCATCTGTGCGTGTGCCTTACTCGCTAGTAAATCATACTTTGCAATATGCACATCAATCTCACGATCATTACCTACGGTAAAGGCTTCTATCTTTTGATCTGTTGGTATTCCTTTTTCCCAGAGTTTCATATGTATGTGTCATTTCTGCGAAAGCGGAAATCTCATCCACCCAATCGCAATTATTCTATTATTATTTAATCTAGTGTCTTGCTTTTTTTCTTATACTTCAAGTCACCTCTGTTTTTCTAAAGTCTACTGTCTAATCACTACCGACTATTTTCCCTTCAAAAACCGCTCTAACAACTCAATATACAGCTGTATTCCTTCTTCAATCTCGTGTATGTACACAAACTCATCTGCCATATGTGATCTAGTACTATCTCCTATTCCTAACTTTAATGACGGACAACTCAAACACGCTTGGTCTGATAATGTAGGTGAACCATAGGTCTCTCTTCCCATCGCAATACCTGCTTGTACTAAAGCGTGCTCTTTAGGAATACGCGAACTATTTAATCGTAAAGATCTTGGAGCAATCACATCACAAGGAGCATTTTTCACAAAATAGTCTGCGATTTCTTGATTGGTATAATGTTCATTTACACGTACATCAATAACTAAATCAACCTTTGCAGGAACCACATTGTGCTGGCTTCCAGCATTTATTTGTGTGACTGTTACTTTTGTTTCTCCCAGTACTTCAGATACTTTATCAAATTTGAGACTCTCAAACCAGTTAAGACTTTTTACCACATTATATATTGCCATATTCTCACGTATGTGTGCCGCGTGACCAGCTGTTCCGTGTACTTCGGCGTTAAAAACCACAAGTCCTTTTTCGGCAATAGCGAGGTTCATCAAAGTAGGTTCACCCACGATTGCAACGTCTATATGTGGCAAAACTTCTAACATACTATTTAATCCGTTAGGGCCACTACTCTCTTCTTCGGCAGATGCTACAATCACTATATTATGGGATAAATTTGCTTGATCATAAAAATGAACAAAAGCGGTGAGTAACCCCACAAGACTAGCTCCTGCATCATTGCTTCCTAGTCCATATAATTTTCCATCTTTTATCTCTGCGTTGTATGGATCACGTGTATATCCTTTGTTGGGAAACACGGTGTCGTGATGACTGTTAAGTAGCAATAATGGCTTTGACGCATCATAATGTTTATTAAAAGCATAGATGTTGTTACGCTTTCGCGAAAGCGTAATTCCAGCATCTTCAAGCCACGTTGTGATTAATTGTGCTGTTCCTTCTTCTTCACTAGAAAAACTTTGAGTTTCTATGAGAGATTGTAACAATTGAATTGCTTTTTGTGCTTTTGTATCTATAGACATAAGGTCGTATGTTTTAAGGTCGTATTGCTCAATATATCTACAAGACCTAAGTGTACTTGTGACACGCCACCAGTAAGTGCTTCAAAGGCTGTGTCTAGTTTTGGAATCATCCCATCTGTGATTACTCCTTCTTGTTTGAGTTGTAAATAATTGTGTACGTTAATATCTTCTACTACAGAATTGTCGTCATTTACATCTCTCAAAACACCTGATTTTGTAAAACAATAAAATAACTCTGTATCATATTTGAGACTCATTGCACTTGCTATGCGAGCGGCCAGTGTGTCTGCATTTGTATTTAATAATTGACCTTTACCATCGTGAGTGATAGGAGAAAAAACAGGTGTCTTTTTAGTGAGTAATAAATCGTGTATAAAACGCACATTTACTTGATCTATATCTCCAGCAAAACCATAATCTACCGTTTTTACAATGCGTTTATGTGCACGTATCACATCTCCATCTGCTCCAGAAAGACCTATTGCATTATCACCTAAGGCTTGCAATTTTGAAACCAGTTTTTTATTGAGAAGTCCAGCATAAACCATTGTCACTACTTCTAATGTAGCTGCATCTGTCACACGACGGCCATCTATTTTTTTAGGTTCTATACCTAACTCTTTTTGTAATGCAGAGGCTCTATTGCCTCCTCCGTGTACAATGATTTTAGGGCCATTAACTTCTTCTATATGTTGAAAAAAAGAAGCTAATAACACATCATTATCTACTATATCTCCACCTATTTTTACAATGGTAAGTTTTTCTTTAGCCATTTTTTAAAATTTTATGTAATACCCATTGTGCAGCCCACGTTCTGTTACCAGCTTGCTGTATGACAGCACTTGCTTCACTATCTAACACATTATCTGCAATCACCACATTACGACGTACCGGGAGACAGTGCATCACTTTTGCTTGTTTGGTCACTTCTAGTTTTTTAGCAGTTACCATCCAATTTCCTTCTTGTGGTATTACCGTACCATAAGACACATAACTACTCCAGTTTTTAACATAAACAACATCTGCATCTTTTAATGCTTCTTCTTGATTATGAATGATACTAGCGTCTTTTGCTATCTCTGGGTTTAGATCATAGCCTTCTGGGTTTGTAATTGTAAAATCTACATCTAGACGTTGCATTGTTTTTACAAAACTATTAGGAACAGCGTGTGGTAATGCTCTAGGATGTGGTGCCCAAGTTAAAACTACCTTAGGCTTACGGCCTTCTTTTCTACATTGCTCTGTAAGTTCAAAAAGAGTAATCGCATCTGTAAATCCCTGTAGCGGATGCGCTGTACTGCTTTCTAAATTAACAATAGGTACAGTGGCATATTGTGTAAATGCTGTAAACACTACTTCTGCCTCATCTTGTGCTTTATTCTCTAATGTAGGAAATGCACGTACCGCTAGTATATTACAATATTGTGATAACACTTGCGCAGCTTCCTTTATATGCTCTGCCTTAGAGGCGTCCATCACAGTACCATCTTCAAACTCTAGTTGCCAAGAATCACTATTTACATTGAGCGTCATTACTTCCATCCCAAGGTTTTTTGCTGCCTTTTCGGTACTAAGACGTGTGCGCAAACTTGAATTAAAGAATAATAATCCTATTGTTTTTTGTGTTCCCGCTTTCGCGAAAGCGTATGGAGCTTCTTTCATCTCTAGCGCTTCTTGAATCGCTATATCCAGATCTGGAATATCTGTTATAGATAAATAATTTTTCATAATCTTTTTAATCAATAAGGAGTTACTTCTTTATGCTAACGCTGCTTTTAGTGCCGTAAAGAATTGATCGATCTGTACCTCTTTAATAGTTAATGGAGGAAGTATTCTTAATACATTTTTATTCATCGCTCCTCCTGTAAAAATATGATGGTCATAAATGAGTTTTTTGCGTAACTCACTAACTGCAAAGCCTAAATCTAATCCTAGCATCAAACCACGACCTTTAATAGTTACAGGTATATCGAGTTCTGCAACTTTCTTTCTAAAGTATGCCTCCATTGTTTTTGCGTGAGTAATTAACTGCTCTTTTTCGAGAACTTCTAACACCGCAAGTGTTGCAGCACACGCCAGATGATTACCGCCAAAAGTAGTTCCTAGCATTCCGTGCCAAGAGGCAATAGATGGGTGTACTAAAATCCCACCTACAGGAAAGCCATTACCCATTCCTTTTGCCATTGTGATCACGTCTGGTTCTATACCATATACTTGAAAGGCAAAAAAATCTCCAGAACGCCCAAAACCAGATTGCACCTCATCTGCAATAAACTTTACATCATAGGTTTTACATAAAGTCGCCGCTTTTTTATAAAAATCTGCAGTAGCAATATCTAAACCTCCTACACCTTGTATAAACTCTACAATCACAGCACAGCAGTCTCCTGCTTTAAGTGTTTCTTCTAATGCTTTAGTATCTCCAAGTTCTAAAATCGCAACTTGATGCTGTGCATTAAGTGGCGCAACAATCTTAGGATTATCTGTCGCAGCAACGGTTGCAGAGGTACGCCCGTGAAAACCACTTTTAAAAGAAACTACTTTGTGTTTTCCTGTTGCAAAAGAGGCTATTTTTAAAGCGTTTTCATTTGCCTCTGCTCCTGAGCTTACAAAAAATAATTCATAGGTATCACAACCAGAAAGTGTTCCTAGTTTATCTGCTACTTGCTGTTGTAATGGGTTTTGAACTGCATTAGAATAAAAACCTATATTATCAATTTGATCTTTAAGCCGTTTTACATAATGAGGATGTGCGTGACCTATAGACATCACTGCGTGACCACCATATAAATCTAGGTATTCAATTCCTTTATCATCTATTACCTGCGCGCCTTTTGCTTTTACAGGTGTGACATCATATAACGGATATACATCAAATAATTTCATAGTCTCTATAACCTTCTATATAAGAAGGGTTTTATTTTATATTATTAATCTTATTATAACTCGCTACAATCCCTTTAATAAGTGATGAGCTCAAACCAGAGTGTTCCATCTCATTAAGACCTTCGATAGTACATCCTTGAGGAGTGGTTACTTTATCTATTTCTTCTTCTGGATGATTACCAGACTTTATGACTAATGTCGCTGCTCCTTGACAAGTTTGCATTGCTAGTTCTTGTGCTTCTTTTGCATCAAAACCTAGTTGGATCGCTCCCTGTGTCGTAGCTCTTATTAATCGCATCCAGAAAGCAATACCGCTTGCACAAATCACCGTAGCAGCTTGCATTTGATATTCTGGTATGATCATAGAGGTGCCTAGTTTATTAAAAATAGCTTCTGCAATTGCAATGCGTTTTTTACCAGCTTCATTACTACATAAACACGTCATACTTTCTCCTACTGCAATAGCTGTATTGGGCATTGCTCTAATAATAAACTGATCATCACCTATAACGTCTGCAATTTGAGGCACTTTAAAGCCCGTAATTGTAGAAATCACAATATGCTTCTCAGTAAGTAAATCTTTTATATCTTCTAATATTGCTGCAAAGTGACCTGGCTGAACCGCAAAAATGAGGATATCGCTATTTGTTACTGCTTCTCTATTATCATTGGTCACTACAACCTCGTTATATTCTCTCCATTTTTCAAGACTACTCACATCTCGTTTAGTAAGATATAAGCTTGTTACAGAATTATTTATTATCAATCCTTTTGCAATGGCAAGTCCTAAGTTCCCGGTTCCTATTATAGCTGTTTTCATTGAGATTTTTGATTTCATTCCCGCCAAGACAGGAATCTTATTATTATATCCTACGTTATATCAAGTAGGAAGTTTTTAAAAGTAATTTGCTTTTAATTTTAGTCCCTCGGTACGTTCCCAACCGTGCATTAGATTCATATTTTCAATAGCTTGACCACTTGCTCCTTTTAATAAATTATCGATCGCTGTGGTGATGAGTAATTTATTACCGTGCTTTTCTAAATGAACAAATCCATAGTTGGTATTTACGACCTGTTTGAGGTGGATAGGTTTTTTTACTACTCTTGTAAATACTGCATCTTTATAAAAATCATTATATAGTGTATATGCTTCTTCTAAAGTACCATCATACATTGTATATGTTGTTGCAAAAATACCTCTTGAAAAATCACCTCGTTGTGGTATAAATAGTATGTCTTTATCAAAATTTTCTTGTAACTGAGCTACACTTTCTCCTATCTCTCCTAGATGCTGATGATTAAATGCTTTGTAATGAGAAAAATTATTATCTCTCCAAGGAAAATGAGATGTTGCCGATGGTTTTACACCTGCACCTGTAGCACCTGTCACAGCATTTACGTGTATGTCTGACTGTAATTTATTTGTATTTGCAAGTGGTAATAATGCTAGCTGAATAGCCGTTGCAAAGCATCCAGGGTTTGCTATGTTTTTTGCACTTTTTATTGCTTTGAGATTGAGTTCTGGAAGGCCATATACAAATGTTCTTCCTTTAAAGACAACATCTTGATTGAGCCTAAACTCATTACTTAAATCTATTACTTTCGTACTTTCTGAAAAGGTATACTTCTCAAGAATAGCTCCAGAATTACCGTGACCTAAACATAAAAAAACAACATCTACAGCTACGTTAATGGTATCTGTAAACCTCATATCTATATAAGCAAGATCTTGGTGTACATCTCCTATTTGATTACCCGCATTACTAGTGCTATACACAAAATCAATAGTCACTTTAGAGTGATTAACAAGTAACCTTACTAGCTCTCCAGCGGTATATCCTGCTCCTCCTATTATCCCAACAGTTGTCATAATTTACTTATTAAGTGCGTTAATAATCTTTCCTTGATTACTCATAATTTTTATAAACCCTTTTGCCTCATCTGCTGTCCATCCTTGGTTTTCTTCTCCATAACTGGCCACTTTAGATTGCATTAAATCATAATCTGAAGTAATGCCTACAACTTCAAAACGGTACGGTTGTAATATGACCTCTACCACTCCTGTTACACTAGATTGCGAACTCTGTAAAAAAGCTTCAAAATCACGCATTACTGGTTCTAGATATAACCCTTCGTGCAAGTGCGTTCCATACCAAAGCGCTGTGTTTTCTTTATGTTGTAATTGCCACTTTGAAAGGGTGTGCTTTTCTAATGTTCTATGCGCTTCTAAAATAATAATAGGAGCTGCTGCCTCAAAACCTACACGTCCTTTAATACCTATAATAGTATCTCCCACGTGCATACCTCTACCTATTGCATATGAACTTGCTATTTTTTGCAATTTTTCTATTACCTCAACAGGACTTCCCTTAACTCCATCTAGTGATGTAGGCTCTCCCTTTGTAAATCCTATTTTTATGGTTTCCGAACCTTTAACCTTAAGCTGACTTGGATATGCTTCTTCTGGCAGTGTGAGATGTGATGTTAATGTTTGTGATCCCCCTACACTTGTTCCCCATAATCCTTGATTAATTGAATATTGAGCTTTTTCCCAAGACCAATCTATACCGTGGCTTTGTAAATAATCTATTTCTTGCTTTCGCGAAAGCGTGTTATCTCGTATGGGTGTAATAATCTCTAGCTCTGGAACGAGTGTTTGAAAGATCATATCAAAACGTACTTGATCGTTTCCTGCTCCAGTACTTCCGTGTGCAATAGCATTTGCTTTTTGGTCTTTGGCAAATTTTGCAATTTCTATAGCTTGTACAATACGTTCTGCACTTACAGAAAGAGGATAACTATTATTCTTTAAAACATTGCCAAATATGAGATACTTTACCACTGTATCGTAAAAAGTATCTACAGCATTAATATTAGTATAACTACTTGCCCCTAGAGCGATTGCCTTTTCTTTATTTTTTGCGATTTCTGCATCTGTAAATCCTCCCGTATTTACACTTACCGCGTGTACTTCATATCCAAGATCTGCAGTAAAATGTTTTACACAATAGCTGGTATCTAAACCTCCAGAATATGCTAAGATTAATTTTTTCATTACTATGCTTTTTTTAATTCTCGCAAGAGCGAGAATATTATTTTGAGTTGTTCTCTTTTTCGTCTTTAGACTTTTTAAGAAATAATTTTTCTTTAATGCGCTTGAGTCTATTAAAAACAGGTTCTTTTACATCCCCACCTTGATTATTATCTTCTTTATCTGGATCATATAACATTCCAGTACAAAGACACATTTTTTGTTCTGTACGAGTAAGTACATCAAAGTTTTTACACGTCTGGCAGCCTTTCCAGAAAGTAGGATCGTCTGTGAGTTCTGAAAATGTAACGGGTTTATATCCTAGATCACTATTGATCTTCATTACAGCAAGACCTGTTGTGATTCCAAAGATTTTTGCATCGGGATATCGTTTTCGCGAAAGCGCAAATATCTCATTCTTTATCTTTTTTGCTAATCCCCTACCTCTATAATCAGGATGTACAATTAATCCAGAATTTGCAATAAATTTACCGTGATCCCAGGCTTCGATGTAACAAAAACCTGCAAAGGTCTCGCCATCTAATGCAATTACTGCGTTACTAGCTTCCATCTTTGCGATGATATATTCTGGGGTGCGACGCGCTATCCCTGTACCACGAACTTTACTAGAACTGGCAATGGTGTCACAAATGATTTGTGCATAACGTGTGTGTGCAATTGAGGCTATCACAATGTGCATAGCATACCTTTTTTAAAACTTAAAATTATTTTTTGAAATTTTTCTTGTAGAAAGGGATAGGACTCACCTGCCATCCCGCAATGAAATACACCCTTACGGGCGACGGCGGAAGCGGCGCACAGGTACGGGAACTACTATAGAAGCAGGAATTACCAGACTAGGTACTGGTATAGATAATGCTTTATATATCGCTGTGTTTACTTTCATTGAGATACCAAATTTAACAACTCTGGTGAATCGGCAATATATAATCTTTAAAAATGTTATCAAAAGCTTCATTTTTATGAGATTTACAGAATTACACCTTTCTCTTTGCGATATTCTCAATAACACAAAGGTTTATGATAACTTTCACATAACCAGCGATAAAAATTTAGAATTTTGTTAAAAAAAATTCAACTCTTTTAAAATTTAACTATGAAATACATTGTAATCGCACTTGTGAGCTTCTCATTATTAATTACAAGTTGTAAAAATGAAACCCAAAAAGCAGTTTCAATCCCAGATAGTATTCCTGTAGAAAGTATAACTGCTACTCTAGATCTCGCAAAAGCGCCTGACACTTGGGTTAAAGAACGTGTTACTAAAGCACAACAGCGTCTTGAAGCAACACCTGCTGGAAAAATCATTTGGCAAGCGATGGAAGCCCACGGTGGTCTCACAAATTATTATAAACAGGGACCTCTATCTTTTCATTTTGACTACAAACCTTTAGATGGTAGTACCCGACGTAATACCACACAAACAATAAACACTTGGAACAATACCGCTCGTCACCAGCATATAGAAGATCCTTCACAAGAATTTGGCTGGACAGGTGAAAAAGCTTGGAAAAAAGTAAAAGACAGCACTGCTTTTCCTTTTGATATGCGTTTCTGGGCACTTACTCCTCATTACTTCTTAAGTCAACCTTTTATTTTAGATGGAGAGGGTGTCAATCTCGAAAAACTGGAAGATAAGTCTTTTAAAAATGAAATGTATGATGCTATAAAAGTCACTTTTGCAGCAGGGACGGGAGATGCTCCAGATGATTATTATGTACTTTATTTTGGTAAACAAAACCATAAACTAGCTGTGATACGATATATCGTTTCGTACCCTAAGTACTTCCCAGAAGGGGGACATCTTCCTGAAAAGCTTATGGAATTACAGGGAACTACTGTTGTTAATGGTATTGAATTTTCTACAGGATATCATACACACTGGCTTACTGAAGATGAGCAGCCTGGTGAGCATATCACAACAATCACGGTATCTGACATTACTTTTAAACCAGAAATAGAAAAAACGTACTTTAAAATACCAGAAGGGGGTACAGAAATTTTGAAGTAATCTTTTTTTGCTTTCGCGAAAGCGGGATATTTATTATTACAAACTCAATTCAACTTTTACGAATTGGGTTTATTACTTTTAAATAAATTTTAGACATCAAAAAATAGAACAATTATGAAATATCAAATGACTTCGCTTCTACTAATAGTAGGAACTTTTTTCTCCTTTGCACAATCTACATCATTACTTCATACCACAGAAGGATTAACAGCTTGTGAAAGTGCTGTATATCATAAAAAAGACAACATTATATATGCTTCTGTTATAGGGGACCAAGAACCAGGAGACGGGAGTGTTGCTACTGTTACTGTTGACGGAAAATTAATAAATCACGATTTTATAGATGACCTAGAAGATCCAAAGGGAATTGCCATAACAGAAGATAAATTATACGTATCTGACGTAACTGTATTAGTTGAAGCCGACAGAAAAACAGGAAAGATAATTAAACGACATACTACGGAAGGTATTACTTTTTTAAATGATGTAGCGATTGCTCCTAATGGAAATATCTATGTATCTGACACTCGTAACTCTGAAGTTTATGTATTAGATCAAGAGGGTAATTTTAACCTTTGGTTAAAAGATCCTGCTTTAGATAATCCAAATGGATTACTCATTTTAGAAGATATAATGTATGTTGCTTCTTGGGGAGGTGCTCCAGAAGGGGGTGCTGTTTCAAAAATTGATATGAATACTAAAGAAATAGTGTCTATTTCTGAAAAGATTGGAAACCTAGATGGTATAAGACCTTATGACAAAGACCATCTTATCATCTCAGATTGGCGTGGTGGTAAAATACATCTTTTAGATCTCACAAATGGAACTACAAAAGAAATACTACAAGTAGATTACAGTGTAGGAGATATCGCTTATTTACAAGATAAAAACCTCTTACTATTACCTATGAATAAACAAAGTAAATTGATGATCTATAAAATAGAATAATAAAGCCATACATTGTTACTATAAATTAAAAGCTCCCACAAAATTGTGGGAGCTTTTAATTTATACTATCTAACCTTTTTTAATATAGTTATGTAATCTCTATCTTTTTAGAGTAAAATGTCCATTTACGGTTCGTTGAGTTCCTGCTTCATCTACTTCTGTAAATTCAATCCTAAACCAATAATCTGTAGAAGGCATAGGCTGTCCATTATAGGTTCCATCCCACCCCTCTCCAACAGGGCTAATCTGTTTTAAAAGTTTACCTTGTCTATCAAAGATGAATATTCTCGCGTTAAGATTAGGAGCTCTATCTAACCCTATCACATTCCAAGTATCGTGGAAACCATCTGAGTTTGGAGTAAAAAATCTAGGGTAGTCTATAATACTAATTTCTTGTTCTGTTATAGTACACTCACCATTTGCTAATCTGCCAAAAATGGTATGATCTCCAGGTCTCACATCTGTAAAGGTAGTACTGCTCTGGAAAGGCCCATCATCTAATGCAAATTCATAATCATCTGTAGGATCTGCTCCTCCTGTAATTGTGATCTCTACAGTATATAAGCCATCTCTATTAAATGACCCCTCTACAACAGTTGCCTCAAAAATAGGAGCGCTTTGCGCTATATACTCTACCTCAGCTAAATAATCACATATTGACCCATCTATATAAGTAGCTGTTACAAATAATTCATACAGTCCAGGTTCATCAATAGTAATAAAAGGATCTGTATTAGGATTTTGAGCTGTTAATAATTCTCCATCACGTGACCATTGATAATTATACGTAGCACCCGCTTGAGCATTTTCAACACTACCATCTAACGTAAATGGATCTAATACTTCTCCTGTAATCTCATCAACACAAATATTACCTCCATCATCTGTAAGATCTACAAATGGTAATGGTTGTACAGAGATTTCAAATTCTATAATATCTGTACTTTCACAAGTCCCCATTGGATTTATTGTTCTTGCATAAATAACTTGAGGATTACTAATATTTACATAAGCTGCTGGAGTAGCAATTTCATTCTCTAGTGCTTGAGCGTCTTCTAATGTCTCGTAGTAATTAACTGTAACATCTAAAACACCTCCATTAACTACCATATCCTGAGAAGTCAAATCAAAAGTTGCCATATCTTGAATAGGCTCGACATTAACACCTAAATTATCTGCACAAGAAACAATATTATTTGCTGGAAAAATCTCAGGTCTTGAATCTACCGTAAATATGATACTTGTCACGTTAAAACAGCCCGTTGCTATGTTTTCTATTCTCACAAAAAGTTCTTGATCATCACTTACTGTAAATGGACTTGCAATTGCTCCAACCCCATCTTCTGCTTGAGTTTCAAGTACGTGATATGTTACTATAAAATCTGTAGACACCTGTGGTTCTTCAAGTATACCTATTTCATCTACTAATACTGTTAAGTCTATACTTCCCATTGTATCGTCTCCATCAAACTCTTCACAAAATGTATATTCAAATGGTACATCCTGACTTACAACAGGTAACGAATTTACAATAAGATCTAACTCTATAATTCTAAAACATTCTGTCGTTGTAGCAGGATTTGTATCTGTTGCTCTCACAAAAATAGTTGTAGTTTCTGTTGAAAATGCTGAAGGATCTGCAATGGCTGGTGTTCCTAACTCGGCATCTGTCAATGTCTCGTGAAAACTAAGGGTTATAAATGCCTCGCCATTAATAATATCTGTTGTGACCTGACCAGATAAATCAAAAATAGCATCCCCATCGTTATCTACATCTCCATCATTTTCTATAGTATCACATTCTTCTAACGCAGCAATTTCTGTAGGTGATGGTAATGGATTCACTACAAGAGTTAAGGTAATAGTATCAAAACAGCCTGTATTTATATCTTCTACCCTAGCAAATATGGTTTGATTTGCCATTGTTGTATTTTGATACAAATCTGGTAATGCAGGTGTACCCGCATCTGCATCTGCTTGAGAAAGATAATAACTCACCATCCAGTCTGTATTCCCTCCTGTGATCTCATCATCACGGCTAGGTAGATTAAAGATTGAAAATTCGTCTACATCACTACCACTCTCTTCATCATCGCACAATTCATACTCAGCTGGCTGTATAGGAATAGGCAGAGGGTTAACAATAAGTTCTAATGGCGCTATATTAGTACAGAATGTAGTCGTGCTTTGAGCTGTATCTGTTATTAATGCAAATACTGTGGTCGTATTACTCACATATGCCTCAGGAGTTGCAATCGCTGGTGTCCCATTTTCTACCGCTATAAGAGAAGGAAACCATACTAAACTAAATATAGCAGGATCTAAGCCTCCAAGAATAGTTGCTTCTTGTGTTGTTAAATCAAATGTTTGAAGCCCATCTGCATTGTCATCACAAAGCTCAAAAGGGGCTGCATCTTGATTAGGCATTGGTGCATTAAGTACTATTAAATCTAGTGGTACTACTGCAAAACAACCTGCCTCATTGAGATTTGCAATATTAGTAACCCTTGCAAAAATAGTTTGCATAAAAGGCTCATTATTAGTGAACATTGCTGTGTCAAGCTCTCCACCTAAAGGAGCATTCTCAGCATCTTCAAGAGTAAGGTAGTATGCAACTGATAATGTGATATCTCCTCCCGTAATTTCATTGTCTCTACTAGATAGCATAAAAGATTCAAAAATACCATCATTGTCATTATCACATACTTCGTAAGGTAATGGAGCTATAGGAACTGGTAATAAGAACACCTCTACTTGTAGATTTTGAGTAGCAAAACATCCTGTTGTATTATCTGTCACTCGAGCAACAACTATCTGAGGATTGGTTGTATTTATAAAAGCTGTTTTATCAGGAATACTATTATCTAATGCTATAGCACCTGCTAGATCTAAATGGTATGTAATAGTTAAGTTTGCATCAAAACCTCCTGTAATTTCTGTATCTTTCTCAGAAAGATCAATAGTTGTAAATCCGTCTGCTACTCCGTCTTCATCACATATTTGAAGATCTGTAGGAGTACTTACCTCAGGATTTTGATTTACTATTAATTCAAAATTCATAGCATCATCAAACGTGGTACATCCCGTAACTATATTTTCTAGACTATAGAAAATGGTTTGTGGATTTGTAGTGTTTTCAAAAGCAGTAGGCGTTATAATAGGATTTATGGCTGTATAGTCTGCAAGACTTGCATAATAAGTAACTGTAATATCAGGATTTCCAGTAGTTATTACCACATCTTGCTCTGTTAAATCAAAAGTCCCTACATTTTCAAAAGGAGAACATACTTCTAAATCTGTAATATCCTCTATAAATGTTGGGTTAGCTAATACCGTAAGTTCTATATGGATCCCTAAACCTACACAATCATTATCTGTATCGCCATCTACACGAACCCATATTTGTTGAATCCCTGCTATGGGGTCTGTAAAATTGATGTTATTTTCATAAGCGGCGATATCTGCTGTGATTGGATTAAGCTCTGCTTCTGCCTCTTCTTGAGTTTCATAATAACTTATCGTTACAGCTTGAGGAAATAATGCTTCAAATTGTGCTGTAGCATCAGAAAAGTCAAATAATGCAATACCATCACTATCTGTATCACACTCACTATATTCTAATAATGTTCCCGCTGGAATTTGAGATGCCGTCACCTGTATGGTTATTTGGGTCGTTCTCTGACAACTATCTTCATTAGTTACCACTACATCTACCGTAGAGGTTACAGGTATAGGATTAGAATAATTAGTAGGATTTGCAATAACAACACCTCCGGCATCAAAATACTCAAAAGTCTCATTAGCTGCATTAGCACTTAAAAGCACTTCGACCTCTGTAAGATTAAAAGGCGCAATACCATCGGTATCTATATCACATTGTGCTAGTAATACACCAGTATTTAAAACTGGTAATGCATTTACTTGTAAGTCTATAGGAGCAACAGAAAAACAATCTGTAAATAAATTATTCTCAACTCTCACAAAAATAGTCTGAGTTCTACTTGTATTTGTATAAAGTAAAGGCAACGGGTTTTCATTAAGATTTGCATCTACCATTGTCTCGTGAAAAGTGACCATAAATTCAGCAGGATCTTGTCCATCAAGTATCGTAGCTATTTGAGTAGATAGATCAAATGCTACAAAACCATTCGTATCATCTCCATCTAGATCGTTATCGCACAATTCAAAAGTAGCTGGACTTATGGCTACTGGCAATTCTTCTACGATGATATTAAATTGTATAGAAGTATCATTACAATCTGGCAACCCAGTATTTTCAACTCTCACAAAAATCAATTCGTTACCAGAGTTAAACATATCTGTATTTGTTAGCGCTTGAATCCCTGCATCTGCATCTTCTTGAGCACTATGAAAAGTGACATTAAAAATAGTTGGGTCCTGCCCATTTAATATTATGGGGATTTGAGCATCGAGATCAAAAGTTGCAATACCATCATTATCAACACCATCACAAGTTATAAGATCATCTGGTTGTGCTGGCAAAGGGTTTTCAAAAAAAGTAACCACTACTTCATCGGTTCCTGTATTACTATCTGCATCTGTGATAATCACTTGATATATTCCAGAAGTAGTTACATCTAACATTGCCATACCATCTGCAGCAGGAATAGGTACAAATCCAGCACCTGTATCTACAGACCAGTTATAATCTACAGCGCCAGGGCCGCAATCAATGCAACGCAGCGGCGGATTCGGCCCAAAGCCAAGGGCGTGATTAAGTTTGCGCAGAGCCG